>CAZCHU010000177.1:0-6283 GCA_964498215.1 uncultured Mycobacterium sp.
AAGCACGCCGCCAGCGTTCGTCCTGAGCCAGAATCAAACTCTCCAAACAAAAACCACCCTCCCCTTTTTCACAAAAAGGGAGCCAAAAACACAGTGGAATCCGAATCAGAAAAATCTGACCTAACAATAAAGACACCAAACCGGCATCCAAAAAACAGTCACACCCCCAAAACGGGAAAAAAAGGGGCACAACAAAAAACAACAAACAAAAACCACCAAAACACACTATTGAGTTCTCAAACAACACACCCTGATTTCAAACAACTGATTTCAGGCAACCCTGCCACTGTACTGCATGTGGCGGGGCGAGTCAAGCCCCGTCCTCGAGTCTGGTCCGAGCCTTCTTATCGAAGTCCGTTCAGACCGGGCCGTTGGCTTCTGGACGCAATACTACGCGCTGTCGGGTTCAGCCCCAAACGACCAGCACACGGGGGGTTGCGGACGGGTGAAGGCTAGGTGACACGCTCGATTTCGGCGCCCAAACCGATCAAGTTCTCCACGAACCGTGGGTACCCCCTGTCGATGTGAAAGACGTCGTGTACTTCGGTCTCACCGTCGGCGACCAACCCCGCCAGCACAAGTCCGGCGCCAGCGCGGATATCGGAGGACCACACCGGGGCACTCGACAGCTGCGGCATTCCCCGTACGACGGCGTGGTGGCCGTCGGTGCGGGCATCGGCTCCCAGCCGGACCATCTCCTCGACGAACCGGAACCGTGCCTCGAAAACGTTCTCGGTGATCATCGACGTACCCTCTGCGACGGCCGCGAGTCCGATGGCCATCGGTTGGAGATCGGTTGGGAAACCTGGGAACGGGAGCGTGGCGACGTTGACGGCTTTGGGCCGCTCGTATTGCACGACCCGGAAACCGTCGTCGGTCTGCGTCACCGTCGCGCCGGCATCGTGCAGTTTGTGCAACACCACTTGGACGTGCTGTGGGTCCACTCCGGTGACCGAAATGTCGCCGCGAGTCATCGCAGCCGCGATTCCCCACGTCGCGGCGACGATCCGGTCGCCGATGACCCGATGCTCCGTCGGATACAGCCGATCCACACCGGTGATCGTCAGCGTCGACGATCCAGCGCCGGTGATCCCAGCCCCCATCTGATTGAGCATCGTGCACAGATCAACGACATCCGGCTCACGGGCCGCATTGTGGATCGTGGTCACGCCGTCGGCGAGAACTGCAGCCATCAGGATGTTCTCCGTCGCGCCCACCGAGGGGAACTCCAACTCGATCTCGGCACCTCGAAGATGCTCCGCCTCGGCGACCACACAGCCGTGTTCGATATTGCACCGTGCCCCGAGCTGCCGGAGCCCGGACTGATGCATGTCGAGAGGACGCGAGCCGATGGCGTCTCCGCCGGGCAATGCCACCTTCGCCCGCTTGCACCGGCCGACCAGTGGACCGAGGACGCACACCGATGCGCGGAACTGACGCACCGCAGCGAAATCGGCGTCGTACTTCGGCTCTTCGGGCGAGGTGATCCGGACAACGTCACCCTCGATGTCAACGGTGGCACCAAGGCCGCGCAGCACCTCGGCCATCAACGGCACGTCAAGGATGTCTGGGCAATTGGTGATGGTGCTGGCACCTTCTGCGAGCAGCGCGGCCGCCATCAATTTCAACACGCTGTTCTTGGCGCCCCCGACGGCAACCTCGCCCGATAACCGACCTCCGCCGGTCACCATGAAACGCTCAGTCACGCGGCTTAGTGTAAACAGCGATGACCGTCATGTCAGTTTCCCGAGCCACCGCGCGCTGACCACGACGGTACGGTTTGCATCATGGCAGTGCACCTCACCCGCATTTACACCCGGACCGGCGACGATGGCACCACGGGGCTGAGCGACTTCAGCAGGGTGTCCAAGAGCGACGCGCGACTGGCGGCATACGCCGATTGTGACGAAACAAATGCCGCGATAGGAGTCGCGGTGGCGTTAGGCGATCCGGATGAGCGAGTTCTACACGTGTTACGCCAGATCCAAAACGATCTGTTTGATGCCGGTGCCGACCTATCGACACCGTTGGTGCAGAACCCCGAACACCCGGCGCTGCGCATCCAGCAGAGCTACATCGACCGCCTGGAGTCCTGGTGCGACGAGTTCAACGACGGACTCCCCGCATTGAACTCGTTCATTCTGCCGGGGGGTACTCAGCTGTCCGCGCTGTTGCACGTGGCACGCACCGTTGCACGGCGCGCCGAGCGTTCCGCCTGGCATGCGATCGACACCTACGGAGATTCCACCAGCGTGCTACCCGCCAAATACCTCAACCGGCTCTCCGATCTGCTCTTCATACTGTGCCGGGTTGCGAACCCACAAGGGGATGTCCTTTGGCGCCCAGGTGGTCAGAACCCCTAACCTCGTCGCCGTGCCCGCGGCGACGGACGCGACTCCAGCCATGAGGTGAAAGCCGTCAGCGCCCCGCGGTCAAGTGCGATCTCGTAACCGCGTCCGCGGTCCGGCCCGGTGTCCTGCAGTTCGAGAATTGTGATCTCTGCGGTCATGATGTCGAACTCATCACCGCGGGGTGCCCGCGGGGAGACGATCTCCAGCCCTCGTCGGCTCAGCGTACGGTCGGGCCACCACCGCAGGCTCGACAATCGGTAGAAACCGGCCTCGCCTCCTCGGTACCGCATCACCCCGTGCCGCCAGCCGTGCCCGCCGACCGCCGGAACGTCACGAAGTATCGCGGCCGTGCCCCCCACTTGCCGCAGTTTCCACAGGCGATAGCCGAGTGCAGAGACCACGGTCAGCAGCACACCGACCAGCACGACCATGAACAGCATGGACGCGCTCATCGGCCCGCCTAACTAGTCGATCTGTCCCAGAGCGCGCAGCCGCGCCCTGCCCCACGCCGCGGTGTGCTCGTCGTCAGATTCGGAATCCTGCTTCGCGTCGTCGGCGTCGATCTCGGACTCGAACTCGGCTTTTTCAACCAGGATCCGCACGGCCTCGTCGGTGACCGACAGGAACCCACCCTCGACCGCGATGCGCAAGTCGTCTTCGTTGTCCCGCTCGACACGAACCATTGCATCGTCGACGAGCTGTGCGACCAACGGAATATGTCGCGGCAGGATACCGATCTCGCCGGCCGTGGTGCGGGTAAAGACGAACGTGGCCTCGCCGGACCACAATTCTCGCTCCACAGCGACGATCTCGACGTTCAGTTCGGCCATCTCACACCGCCTTTCGGTCTACGAGAAGCGCTCATCACAGCTTGGCGCCGAGGCTTTCGGCTTTCTTCGCCAAGTCGTCCAGACCGCCGATCAGGAAGAACGCCTGTTCGGGCAGATGGTCGAAATCACCCTTGCTGAGCTTGTCGAACGCCTCGATGGTCTCCTTGAGCGGCACCGTGGAACCTGGCTGACCGGTGAACTGCTCGGCGGCCATCATGTTCTGGCTCAGGAAGCGCTCGATTCGTCGCGCTCGGCTGACCAGCTGCTTGTCCTCCTCGGACAGCTCATCGACACCGAGAATAGCGATGATGTCCTGAAGGTCCTTGTAACGCTGCAGAATCCGGATCACTTCCTGCGCGACGCGGTAATGCTCGTCACCGACCACGGCCGGGTCCAGGATCGTCGAGGACGACGCCAACGGGTCCACCGCCGGGAAGATGCCCTTGGAGAACACGCTTCGGCTGAGCTCGGTGGTGGCGTCCAGGTGGGCGAACGTCGTCGCCGGGGCCGGGTCGGTGTAGTCGTCGGCGGGCACGTACACGGCCTGCATGGAAGTGATGGAGCGACCGCGCGTCGACGTGATGCGCTCCTGCAACTCACCCATCTCGTCAGCCAGCGTCGGCTGGTAACCCACCGCGGAAGGCATGCGACCCAACAGCGTCGACACCTCAGAACCCGCCTGGGTAAACCGGAAGATGTTGTCGATGAACAGCAGCACGTCCTGCTGCTTCTCGTCGCGGAAGTACTCCGCCATGGTCAGTGCGGACAACGCGACGCGCATACGGGTGCCGGGCGGCTCGTCCATCTGGCCGAAGACCAGCGCGGTGTCCTTGAGCACGTCGGCGTCGGCGAGCTCGACCCAGAGGTCGTTGCCCTCACGGGTCCGCTCACCCACGCCGGCGAACACCGAGGTACCACCGAAGTTGCGGGCGATGCGGTTGATCATTTCCTGGATCAGAACCGTCTTACCCACGCCAGCACCACCGAACAGCGCGATCTTGCCGCCACGCACGTACGGGGTGAGCAGGTCGACAACTTTCAGGCCGGTCTCGAGCATCTCAGTGCGTGGCTCGAGTTCAGCGAACGGCGGCGGCTTGCGGTGGATCGACCAGTGCTCGAAGTCTGAGGCGTAGCCGGGCTCGTCCAGACACTTCCCGAGTGCATTGAACACGTGGCCTTTGACGCCGTCCCCCACCGGAACCGAGATCGAGGTTCCAGAGTCTGTCACCTCGACGCCGCGAACCAAACCGTCGGTGGGCTGCATGGAGATGGTGCGGACTAGGTTGTCGCCGAGGTGCTGGGCAACCTCGAGTGTCAGCGTTTTGGCCAGGTCCCCGTAGGTGATCTCTGCATGCAGGGCATTGAACAACTCGGGTACCGAACCGCGCGGGAACTCGACGTCCACAACCGGCCCGGTGATGCGCACGACGCGACCGGCTGAACCGCTCTTGGTGTCGCGCTTCGTGTCTTCTGCGGTAACAGTCATTTTCTTCTTCGCTTCCTACGGGGGCTTGGTGTGTTCGATTTCGCTAGTTCGCGGCGTCGGCGAGCGCGTTGGCGCCGCCAACGATCTCGCTGATCTCCTGGGTGATCTGTGCCTGACGTTCACGGTTGGCCGCCAGAGTCAGTGCCTTGATCAAGTCGTCGGCGTTATCCGTCGCCGACTTCATGGCACGTCGCCGGGACGCCGACTCCGAAGCCGCCGCCTCCAACAGCGCGGCGTAGACCCGGGTAGCGACGTAGCGCGGCAACAAGACGTCGAACAGTGCCTCCGCGTCCGGTTCGAACGAGAAGAGCGTGCGCGGCCCGTCGTCGCTGGGTTCGTCTTCCACGTACTCGACCACCATCGGTGCGATACGACGCGCTACCGCGGACTGCGACAGCATCGACCTGAACTCGGTGAAGACGATGTGCAGTTCGTCGACGCCGAGGATGCCATCCGCACCGGGGTCCTCGCCCTCGTCATCAGCGCCGGACATGAACGCGTTCACCAGGGTATCGGCAATCTCGCGGGCGTTTTCGTAGGTGGGCCGCTCGGAGAAGCCCGTCCAGGACTGTGTCACTTCACGCTGACGGAAGTTGAAGTAACCCAAGGCCTTTCGACCTACCACATACAGCTCGGTGGTCTTCCCCTCTTCGCGCAGCAGCGAGAACAGTTCCTCGGACTGCCTCAACACGTTGGCGTTGTAGGCGCCGCACAAACCACGGTCGGAGGACACCACGAGCACGCCGACGCGCTTGGGGTTCTCCCGCGCCACCAGCAGCGGGTGATCGAGCGCGCTGGCACTCGCGAGCTCGGTGAGCATGTTGGTGATCTCGGTGCTGTAGGGCCGAGCCGCCTCGACTCGGGCCTGCGCCTTAGCGATTCGCGAGGTCGCGATCAGTTCCTGAGCCTTGGTGATCTTCTTGATCGACCCGGCCGACCGGATGCGCCCACGAAGTTCGCGCAGTGTTGCAGCCATCTAGCTCTCCAGACCCTTTCCACATCCCATAGTTTGGGTCGGCCCTACTTCTTGGAAGCCGGTTTGCGGACCTTCACGGTTTCCTTCTCGACGTCCTCTTCGTCCATCGCCTCGGCGTCGCGCACGACCACCGAGGAGCCGTCGCTAGCTAGGAAACCCTTCTTGAACTCGTTGATCGCGGCGGCCAGCTTCTCTTCGGCCTCCTCGGAAAGCTTCTTGGTCTCCCGGATCTCGGAGAGAATATCGGCGTGGGAGGCCTTGATGTTCTCCAGAACTTCGGTCTCGAAGCGGGAGACATCTTCCACCGGGACCGAATCAAGGTGTCCCTTGGTGCCGAGGAATATGGCGACGACCTGATCCTCCACCGGGTAGGGCGTGTACTGCGGCTGCTTGAGCAGCTCGACCAACCGTGCGCCACGCTCAAGCTGCGCCTTGGACGCCGCATCCAGATCCGAGGCGAAAGCGGCGAATGCCTCCAGCTCACGGTACTGCGACAGCTCCAGGCGAAGGCTTCCTGCCACCTCTTTCATCGCCTTGATCTGGGCGGCGCCACCAACGCGGGAGACCGAGACACCGACGTTGATAGCCGGCCGGACACCCTGGTTGAACAGATCGGACTCCAGGAAGCACTGGCCGTCGG
>CAZCHU010000178.1:0-6200 GCA_964498215.1 uncultured Mycobacterium sp.
CGAGATCGTAGGCATTGATGTGGGTCAGGAACGGCCGGGCGTTGGCGCCGCCGTGGATCTGCTGCAAGATAGGTGTCTCGACCTCCACAAACCCTTTGTCGACCAAGGTTTCGCGGATGGCGTGCAAGACTCCGCTGCGGGCCGTGATGACATCCCGCGCCTCGGGATTGATCGCCAGGTCGACGTAGCGCGCACGTACCCGGGCCTCCTGGTCGGTGAGCCCCTTCCACTTGTCGGGCAGCGGCCGCAGGCATTTACCGATCAGACGCCACTGGTTCACGATGACAGACCGGGATCCAGATCGACTGCGCCCCATGGTGCCCGTTGCTTCGATGAGGTCACCCAGGTCGATCGCGCGGGTGAAGGCTGCTGTGCTGGACTCACTGAGCAGCGAGTTATCCAGCAGCAGCTGAGCGTCGCCGGACCAGTCGCGTAGCTGGGCGAACAACACCCCGCCGTGGTCGCGCAGCCGCAGCACTCGGCCTGCCGCTGTGACTACCGCACCGTCGTCGGCTGCCAGAGCCTGCGCGATGGTGTGGCTGGGCGGCCGACCCGCCGGATAGGCGTCGATGCCGTCGCGCTGAAGTGCCCGGAGTTTGGCCATCCGCACCCGGACCTGTTCGGGCAGGCGGGGCTGAACGTCGTCGGGCATATCGGCCTTGAAACCGCCGATGTCGGGTGCAGTCCCATCGGAATGCAGTAACCCCGTCGCCACGAGTGTCCCGGGCGCCGCGATGTGCTGGCCGGTATGTGGCTGTTCGTGCCGCCGAGAAAAAGGCAGCACCAGAAAACCTTCGGCGATTACCGACGCCACTCCGACCCGCGGGACCACCCTGGCGTCCTCATAGCAGGCGAAGCGCGGCACCCATTCGGGCTGATACTTCATGTTCGACCGGTACAACGTCTCGAGCTGCCACCAGCGGGAAAAGAAGACCAGAAGCCAGCGCCACAGCCGGGCTACCGGCCCGGCGCCGAGTTGGGCACCTTGCTCAAACGCCGAGCGGAACATCGCGAAATTCAGCGAGACCCGGGTGACTCCGATGCTCTCGGATTGCATGCAGAGTTCACTCACCATCAATTCGATGGTTCCGTTGGGGGATTGAGGTGATCGGCGCATGAGGTCCAATGACGCGCCGGTGGTGCCCCACGGCACCAACGACAGCATCGCGACGACCTGGCCGTCCCCGCCGATCTCGGACCGCACCGCTTCCACGAGCAGACAGTCGCCGTCTGCGGGGTCCCCGAGCCGTCCCAGAGCCATTGAGAACCCGCGCTCATCGTCGGTGTCACGCCACGTTTCGGCCCGCCTGATCACCTGGGTCATCTCCTCGGGCCCGATGTCGCGATGTCGGCGGATCCGCACGCTGGTCCCGGCGCGCCGGGCGCGCGTTACCGCCTGCCGCACTGCCCGCATGTCAGCTCCGGAGAGACGGAAACGGTCGGGATACAGGATCGCCTCGTCGCCGAGCTGCAGCGCGGTGAGTCCCGCCGCGCGGAACGACTCCGCCGCCGTTGCGCTGGCGCCCATGACTCCGGGCGCCCAGCCGTAGGTCTGGCACAGCCCGAGCCAGGCGTTGATGGCCTGTGGCCAGGCCTTCGGATCGCCGATCGGATCACCACTGGCCAGGCATACGCCGACCTCGACGCGGTACGTGATGGCTGCACGTCCGTTGGGGGCGAACACCACGGCCTTGTCGCGGCGGGTGGCGAAGTAGCCCAATGAGTCGTTCTTGCCGTAGAGCTCGAGCAGGCCGCGGATCGCCGATTCGTCCTCGCCGGTCAGGGCATTGTCTGCGCGCTGAGACTGAAACAGCACAATCGCGGCTGCCATCAGCGCCAGCGCACCGAACAGCCCGAGCAGGGCGTTGACGAATACGTGTGGCTGCTGCCCGTCGAAGGCCCCGGCGTCGACACCGGCGAAGGCGGCGACGCGGTTCGCGGCATAGAGCAGGCGGTACCCGCGGTCGAGGGTCCCGGGGAAGAGCTCCAGCAGACCCCAGCCCACCAGGATTCCCAACCCCATACCGAGGAGCAGTCCCACGGTCGCTTTGATCAGCGCGCCACGTCTGACCCTGGCCCAGAACTGGTTCCGCGCCACGATGAGGGAACCAAGCGCAGCGCAGTGGAAGACGATGCCGATGATCTCACCGAACTCTTGGAGGACTGGCTGGTCGCCGGCAACCAGATCGCCGACGTTCACGACGATCGCGGCGACGATGTAGATCACCAGGATCCACCAGGCGATTCGTTTTCGAGCGGCCAGTGCGGCGGCCAGCAGCGCCAGCACGAACGCCCACGCGAAGCTGGTGTCCGGGAAGTTGAAGATGTAGTTGTCGACGAACTCGCGTGGCACCCTGATGACCGACCGGATCAGCGGTGAGATGCTGGCCAGCAGGGACAGCGTCGCGATAATGCCCACGACCCACCCGGATGCCGCGGGCACCCACTGAAAACGTGCGGTGGAGCGTGCTCTCGCGGACGACGTTCGAGTCATAGGGCGCGAGGATATTCCCTCAGCACGGGAAATCGGCGCTACCAGACCGGTCCGGTGTACTTCTCTCCCGGACCGTGCCCGGGTTCGTCGGGGGCAGCACTGGACTCGCGAAACGCCACCTGCAGCGTTTTGAGCCCATCTCGAACCGGCCCGGCGTGCGGCCCCAGGTACTCCGCCGATGCTGTCACCAGGCCGGCCAGCGCGGTGATCAGGCGACGAGCCTCATCGAGGTCGCGGTAGGGACTATCGTCAGGATCGTCAGCCGACAGTCCGATCTTCTCGGCGGCGGCGCTCATGAGCATCAGCGCCGCCCGGGTGATGACCTCGACGGCGGGGATGTCAGCAAGCTCGCGCGTCGGTGGGGTTGCCTCTGCATCGCGTATTGGATCATCGGTCATGCCTGCTAGACTGGCACGCGCGACCGTCCCGGCAAACGCCAGGGACAGCAAGTGGAGTCCCACTCCCACCGCTGGCCACCGATCCACTCGAAGGTACAGCGGTCCGGTCACAGGCATCGCTGATGTCTGTCCTGGTCGGCTATGGGCCCTGCTGTGAGCAGGGCCTATCTGTTCTTCGGGGCAGAGTGCCGTCGGCGTGGGGGACTCCTGAGGACAACGTAGGAGGCCCCATCAGCACTGATACCCGCGTCAACGAGCGCATTCGCGTACCTGAAGTTCGCCTGATCGGACCGGGCGGTGAGCAGGTAGGCATCGTGCGTATCGAAGATGCGCTCCGCGTCGCCGCGGATGCCGATCTGGACCTTGTTGAAGTAGCCCCGGACGCCAAACCGCCAGTTTGCAAGATCATGGACTACGGCAAGTTCAAATACGAGACGGCGCAAAAGGCGCGTGAGTCCCGCAAGAACCAGCAGCAGACCGTCGTCAAGGAACAAAAGCTGCGACCCAAGATCGACCCGCACGACTACCAGACCAAGAAGGGTCACGTGATCCGATTCCTGGAGGCGGGGTCGAAGGTCAAGGTGACCATCATGTTCCGCGGGCGCGAGCAGTCGCGCCCGGAACTGGGCTACCGGCTCCTGCAACGCCTGGGCGCCGATGTCGCCGATTATGGCTTCGTCGAGACGTCTGCGAAGCAGGACGGACGCAACATGACGATGGTGCTGGCACCGCACCGTGGTGCGAAAACCCGCGCCAAGGCCGCGCACGATGCCGATGAGCCGCTTGCCCGGAGAGCATCCGGCACCGCTGCGAAGCCCACCGCTACACCCGATACGACCTAGCAGAACTGAGGAACCATGCCCAAGCCGAAGACCCACAGCGGCGCTTCCAAGCGTTTCCGCCGTACCGGAACAGGCAAGATCGTGCGCCAGAAGGCCGGCCGCAGGCATCTGCTCGAGCACAAGTCGAGCAAGCGCACGCGGCGGCTCGACGGCCGCACCGAGGTGGCCGCCAACGACAAGAAGCGCGTCGCAAAATTGCTGGACGGCTGACCTGTTCGGCACAAAAACCGAACCTGAACCGAATGAGATAGGAAGACCCCATGGCACGCGTGAAGCGCGCAGTTAACGCGCAGAAGAAGCGGCGCACCATCCTCAAGGCCTCGAAGGGATACCGCGGGCAGCGGTCCCGGCTGTACCGCAAGGCCAAAGAGCAGCAGCTGCATTCGTTGACCTACGCCTACCGTGACCGGCGTGCCCGTAAGGGCGAGTTCCGCAAGCTGTGGATCTCGCGCATCAATGCGGCGGCCCGCGCGAACGGTGTCACCTACAACCGGCTGATCCAGGGCCTCAAAGCTGCCGGAGTCGAGGTCGACCGCAAGAATCTCGCCGAGCTCGCTGTCAGCGACCCGGTCGCCTTCACCGCGCTGGTTGAGCTGGCCAAGGCTGCGCTGCCCGCCGATGTGAACGCGCCCTCCGGTGCGGGCGAGGCTGCCTGACGGAGCGCAGGAGCGAAGCGACCCGGCAAATGTCGCTGCTCACCGAGCGCTCTGCCCGGGTGGCGGCTGCAGTCAAACTGCACCGCCACATCGGACGCCGTCGCGCTGCACGCTTTCTTGCCGAGGGGCCCAACCTCGTCGAGGCGGCGTTGCGGCGCGGCGCCGTTTCGGAGGTATTCGCCACTGAGAGCGCGGTGGAACGCTACGGTGACCTGCTGTCCGGTTTTCCGGTTCAGTTGGTCACCGAACGCGCCGCAAAAGCATTGTCGGACACGGTCACTCCCGTTGGTCTTGTCGCGGTGTGTGCAGTCCCGGAAAGCGGTATCCGCGAGATTCTGGCCGGTAACCCGACCTTGCTGGCTGTGGCCGTAGGCCTCTCGGAACCCGGCAACGCAGGCACCGTCATCCGGGTAGCCGACGCCATGGGTGCTGACGCCGTGGTGCTCACCGGGCACAGTGTCGACCCCTACAACGGCAAGTGTCTGCGTGCGTCGGCGGGAAGCATTTTCTCGGTTCCGGTGGTCAGCGATCCCGATGGGCTCGCCGTGGTCACTCAGATTCGGGATGCCGGGCTGCAGATGCTGGCGACCACCCTGGACGGCGATCTCAGTCTCGAGGACGCCGACTTGGCGGCCCCAACCGCCTGGCTGTTCGGACCGGAAGCTCACGGGCTGCCGGTCGAGATGGCTGATTTGGCGACAGCCCGGGTGCGAATTCCCATGGTGGGCGGTGCCGAAAGCCTCAACGTCGCCTCGGCCGCCGCGATCTGCCTCTACCAGAGCGCGCGAGCGATCCGATTCAATCGGACCTCATGATGCGCTCGGACACCGCAAGCATCAGCTTTCGGGGCGCCACCCGGTAGCCGGCCGACAGGATGTTGTTGCGCAGGCCCGAGACCACTGTCGGATTGGACTTGTCGAGTGCGGCCAAGGCGGTGTCGACGACCTGTTTGGGCGTCTGCCTCCCGTCGGTGAGGAACTCATCCCCGGTGCGCGCGAAGAACTCTGTCTCGGTGGCACCGGGGCAGAGCGCAAGTACCTTCACCCCGGTTCCCTTGCATTCCTGCCAGAGCGCTTCGGTGTAGGAGAGTACGAATGCCTTGGTGGCGCCGTAGATGGCCATTCCGGGGGTCGGCTGGAAGGCCGCGGTGGACGAGACGTTGATCACAACACCGTGTCGGCGTTCAATCATCGGCGGTAGGAAGCGCGCGGTGAGGTCCACCAGCGTGCCGCAGTTCAACTGGATTTGGCCGGCGTTCGCTTCAGGGCTCTGTTCGACGAACTTGGAGTGCAGGCCTATACCGGCGTTGTTGACGAGGACGTCGATCGTCCGGCCCAGCTCACGGATTCGTGTTTCGAGCTCGGCGCCGGCCCCCGGCACTGCCAGGTCGGCGGTGATGACATCGACCACGATCCCGGGATGCTTGGTGGTGAGCCGGTCGCGCAGTGCTTCGAGTTTGTCAGACCGCCGCGCGACCACCACGAGATTGGCTCCGCGCTGGGCAAGTTGGTCCGCGAACTCCTCGCCGATCCCGCCACTGGAACCAGTGATCAACGCGGTGTCGTTGTTGAAATGCACCCATAACTCCCTGCGGTTGTCGGAGCTTCAGGTTAGTCGCTGAGCAGGCCCCTGGCTACGTGCGTGATCTGGACCTCGTTACTGCCGGCGTAGATCATCAGCGATTTCGCGTCGCGGGCGAGTTGCTCGACCCGGTATTCGGTCATGTAGCCGTTGCCGCCAAACACCTGGACCGCGTCCATCGCAACGTCGGTGGCGGCCTGCGAGCAGTACCACTTGATCGCCGAGGCCT
>CAZCHU010000179.1:0-6123 GCA_964498215.1 uncultured Mycobacterium sp.
GGGTCGCCCATCCAGTCGTATTGGCCGTGCATGACGTTGTGGCCGATCTCCATGTTGTCGATGATCTTGCTCAAACCCAGCATCGCGGTGCCGGCAAGCCAGAACGGCGGGAGGATTCCGCCGAATAGCAGTGCGCGTCCGCCGACCTCGAGTCCGCGCTGCGCCTTGACCATCCGCCGGATGTAGTCGGCGTCGCGGTCGCCGAGGTCGGCGATGACGCTGTCTTTGAGTTGGTCGAGCTCGCGGCCGAAGGCCTCGGCCTGTTCAGGTGTCAGGGTGACTTTGTGTCCCCCCACCATTTTCTCGAGCGTTTTGGCTTGGGGTTCGGTGACGACAGTCATTGGGATCTCCGTTCTGTCGGGGGTTGTCGGGTTGTCGGGGTTAATGGGCGTTGGAGGCTGTCAAAGAGCTACGTCGACGTCGCCGACGGGGGCGGACACGCAGATCTGCACGTCCTCTTCTTCGGTGCTGGATAGCGCGCCGGTGATCACGTTGCGCACTGCGCCACTGGTCTTGCGGCGGGTACAGGAGAAGCAGATGCCCATCCGGCAGCCGCTCTCGGGGGTCAAGCCCGCGGTCTCGGCCTGATCGAGCAACGGGCGGCCGTCGTCGGTGACCTCGACGCCGCTGTCGGCGAATGTCACTCGGCCGCCGGAGGGTTCGGCCGCGAGGTCAAACACCGGCGGTACAAAACTTTCCGCCTCGGCGTTCGGGTAGTGCCCGCGTACCGCGTCGACGAGCGTCGGCGGTCCACACACGAACACGTGTTCCGGCTCCGGCATCGACGCCTCGATGTGGTCAGATCCGAAGCGGCCGTCCAGGTCTGTTCCTGTGGTCTTCTGGCTATAGCCGTGCAGCACAGTGAGTTCCGGCATCGTGCGCTCAAGGTGCGCGAGCTCGTCTCGGTAGCACGCCTCTTCGGCGGACCGGGCGTAGTGGACAAACGCGACCTTCCCGGTGTGCCCCCGAGCACGCAAGGTACGCAACATCGACATCACCGGGGTGATGCCGCTGCCGCCGGAGACAAACAGGACGCCGCCGAGCGGGTTGGCCGGGAGAGTGAACTCGCCGCCGACCGAGTCGAGGCCGACGACCATCCCGGCGCGTGCGCGCTCGATCAGGTAGGTGGACACCAAGCCGTCGTTGTGGCGGCCGACCGTCAGCTCGATGAGGTGGTCGGTCTCGGCGTTGGCCGGCGAATACGGCCTGGTGCGACGACGGCCGTCGATCTCAACCGACAGGTTGACATGCTGACCGGCGCGAAATCCGGTGAACGCGCGGTTGGGTTCGAGCGTCAAGGTGACGCTTCGAGGGGTGCTGCGCCGCGCCGCGACGATTCGGGCGCGCGCGTCGCCGCGGGTCCAGGTGGGGTCGACCAGCTCGGTGAACCGGTCGACGCCGTGCGGACCGGTGAGCAGGTCAAGCAGGGCGAACCGTCGTCCTCGCTTGGCTAAGGTTTGAGTGAACATGTGTACACCGTGTGCTATCAACCATCGATAGGTCAAGGGGTTCGCCGCAGCGTGTGGTAGGTTTCACATAGTGAACAGTCGTACGCCCAGATCACGCTCCGGGGCGTCTAGCCGGTCACGTGAACGGGCGTCGGGCAGGGATACGCCCTCTCGCGAAGAGCGCAAGGAAGCGACCCGGCGGGCGATCGTCGACGCGGCGTTGCACCTACTCACCGAGCGCAGTTTCAGCGCCCTGAGCTTGCGCGAGGTCACCCGCGAGGCGGGCATCGCACCGGCCGCGTTCTATCGCCATTTCGAGTCGATGGACGCCCTCGGGCTGGTGTTGATCGACGAATCGTTCCGGACCCTGCGAGACATGTTGCGCACGGCGCGCGCCGGCAAGCTCGACCCCAATCGGGTCATCGAGTCGTCGGTCGACATCCTCACCGACGGCGTTCAGGAACGTCGCGAGCACTGGCGTTTCATCGCGCGCGAACGCTCCAGCGGTGTGAGCGTTCTGAGGTATGCCATCCGCACCGAGATTCGGCTCATCACTTCCGAGTTGGCTATCGACCTGGCTCGCTTCCCCGGTCTGAATACCTGGAGCAGCGAAGACCTCAATATCCTGGCCAGCGTGTTCGTCAACTCGATGATCGTGATCGCCGAATCTCTCGAGGACACCACTGACCCGGCGTCCATCCGGGAGATCAAACGCATCGCCATCAAGCAGCTACGGATGATCACCGTCGGGGTGGCGGGGTGGCGCAGCAGCTGACGCTGCGGACATGCCTATGCAACGGCGATCTCGGCGACCAGGGCGTGACGACCTGCGCACGGTGACACTGACTATCCGCAACTGACAGCGACTATCGGCCCGCTCATCACACTCGAGAGCACTAGCGCGGCGTCCCACCGCCGTCGACCATGATCACCTGTCCGGTGATGTAGCTACCGGCATCGGAGGTCAACAGCAAGGCGGCACCGACCATCTCGTCGGCGCTGGCCAGCCGCCGCATCAACGTGCCGTTGACCATTCCGTCAATAGCGTCCTTGGGATTCTTGCGCATCATCTGGGTGTCGACCGGCCCCGGGGCCAGCGCATTGACCCTGATGCCGTCATTGGCGAACTCGGCGGACATCGAGCGGGTGAACGACATCATCGCCGCCTTCATCGACGCGTAGATGGACAGCATGGGCGCGAAGATGAACGCCCCGACCGACACGACGTTGAGCACCGCGGCATTGCGACTTGCCTTCAAATGCGGCAACGCCTCTTGCACCAAGAACACCGGTCCTCGGAGATTGACCTCGAACGATTTGGTCAATGCGTCGTCGGTCACCTGCCCCAACGGTTGGGCCAGTGGGTTGGCGGCGTTGTTCACCAGGACGTCCACGCCGCCGAACTCCGACACCGTCCTCGCGACGAGGGCACCGAGGTCATCGACCTCACCGAGGTGCGCTGGCACCCCGATCGCCTCGCCGCCCAGGTCGCGCAGGTGCCGCGCCGCGTGCTCGCACGCATCGGCCTTGCGGCTGGCCACCACGACTCTCGCCCCCGCCAGCACATAGCCCTCGGCCAGTGCCAGGCCGATTCCGCGGGTGCCTCCGGTAACGATCACGGTCCGGTCTGTCATGTCGAACAGCCGGTCGAATCCTGCGCGGTCCATCTATATGCAGCCACCTACGTTGATCGGGTCGGGTCTCCCCCAGTTTGTCAGGCGCCGGCCCGCCGTGACACACGCCTCCAACATAATCTGGCTTATCTAAGAACCCCTTGACAACAACTCCGTTTCACACCACGACTCGCCGCTGATGTCGTACATTTCGTCCGTGCGCAATCGGGGGACGTGCACGGTGTGCGCTCAGATCGCAGTCACGTTCCAGATGCCGAGGGGAATGCGATCTGAGCGCACACTCATCTGGTGGGCAGCACCCTGGCACTGGTGAAACGCTGCACCACTCCGGTCATCGGATTCTCGAACTCCAGACTGTGCGCGAGCAGCCCTAATGGTGTCGAAAAATCGTCGGTGTCGACCTCAATTACCTTCGGGTACAACGGGTCACCGGTAATCGGCAGACCCAGCGACGCCATGTGTACGCGCAGCTGATGGGTACGCCCGGTACGGGGGGTCAACCGGTAGGTCGTGTCGCCGAGATACTCGATGTAGGTCTCGGCGTTCGACTCCCCCGGCACCTCGACGGCCTGTAAACATCCCCGCTGCTTCACGATTCGACTTCGTATGGTCATGGGGAACGCACGATGGGGTGCGGCGGGTGCATGAGCCAGATAGATCTTGCGGACCAGTCCCTGAGCGAACATCGACTGATATGCCCCGCGCACCTCCCGGCGCGCAGTGAACAGCAGCACCCCGGCAGTCAACCGGTCCAAACGGTGCGCGGGGGTCAGGTCGGGCAGGTCGAGTACACGCCGCAACCGCACCAGCGCGGTCTCGGCGACATGCCGTCCGCGTGGCATCGTGGCCAGAAAGTGCGGTTTATCCACGACGACGATGTCTTCGTCCCGGTACAGAACCGGCATGTCGAACGGCACAGCGACCTCGACAGGAAGATCGCGGTACAGGTAGACGTGCGAATTAGGTTGCAGCACAGTTGATGCAGTGACGACGCTACCGTCGGCGGTCAGCACTTCCCCACTCAAGACCTTGGCGGCGGCAGCCTCACCGAACCGCTCGGTCAGCTCCACCAGCACCGCACCGCCCCGCAACCTGATTCGCGCCGGCCCAAGGCCGTCACGCACCGGCAGCGGCGGGGGCCTCCGGGTCAAGTAAGGGGCACCGGCTCGAGGATCTGCGCGCGCGCTTCCGGTGCAGCCACCCGAAGCGCGTCGGCGGATTCGTCGTCCGGCTGAGTCTGGGATAGCACCTCCGCCTCGACCCGCGCCAGATAGGTGGCCACCTCGCGGTCGACGTCCTCGTCGGTCCAACCGAGGATGGGCGCTACGACTTGGGCCACTTCAGGTGCGCAATCGACGCCGCGGTGCGGATACTCGATGGAGATTCGCATCCGGCGGGCAAGAATGTCCTCAAGATGAAGCGCTCCTTCGGCCGCCGCCGCGTAAGCAGCTTCGACCTTCAGGTAGACGGGCGCTTCGGTGATCGGTTCGAGCAGTTCAGGCCGGTCCTCGCCTAGCTTGAGCACCTCGCCGATCAGCGCCCCGTACCGATCCAGTAGATGGCGAACACGATACGGGTGAAGCCCGTAATGAGCTCCGACACTTTCGGTTTGGTTCACCAATGCGAAGTATCCGTCGGCCCCCATCAGCGGGACTTTCTCGGTGATCGACGGTGCTACCCGGGTAGGCACGAACTCTGCCGCGGCGTCGATGGCGTCCTGTCCCATCACCCGGTAGGTGGTGTACTTGCCGCCGGCGATCGCCACGAGTCCCGGTGCGGGCACCGCCACCGCGTGCTCGCGGGACAGCTTGGAGGTCTCCTCGCTCTCCCCGGCCAGCAGCGGCCGCAGGCCCGCGTACACCCCGTCAATATCGTCGTGGGTCAACGGGGTTGCCAGCACCGTGTTCACCGTGCCGAGGAGGTAGTCGATATCGGCCTTGGTGGCGGCCGGGTGCGCCAGGTCGAGGTTCCAGTCGGTGTCGGTGGTGCCGATGATCCAGTGGGTTCCCCATGGAATGACGAACAGCACCGACTTCTCGGTGCGCAGGATGATCGCTACCTCACTGACCACACGGTCGCGCGGCACGACGATATGCACGCCCTTGGAAGCCCGTACCCGAAATCGACCGCGCTCCTTCGACAACGCCTGGATCTCATCGGTCCACACGCCGGTGGCGTTGACCACAACGTGGCCGTGCACCTCGGTGACCGCACCATCCTCGGAGTCGCGCACCTGTACCCCGGTAACCCGATCACCCTCCCGCAGCAACGCCACCACCTGGGTCGACGTCCGGACCACCGCGCCGTATTGGGCCGCGGTGCGCGCCACTGTCATCGTGTGCCGGGCATCGTCAACGACGGTGTCGTAGTACCGGATCCCGCCGATCAACGAACTCCGCTTCAAACCCGGCGACAGTCGCAGCGCCCCGGCCCGGGTCAAATGCTTTTGCGCCGGAACAGATTTCGATCCCCCCAGCTGGTCGTAGAGCATGATGCCCGCCGCAATGTAGGGCCGCTCCCACCAGCGATTGGTCAGCGGAAAAAGAAAAGGCAGCGGCTTGACCAGGTGCGGCGCCAGCGTCGTCAGCGACAGCTCCCGTTCGTGCAGGGCCTCGCGCACCAGACCGAACTCCAACTGCTCGAGGTAGCGCAGCCCACCGTGAAACATCTTGCTGCTCCGGCTGGACGTTCCCGAAGCGAAGTCACGAGCCTCCACCAGCGCCACCTTGAGCCCGCGCGTCGCCGCGTCGAGCGCCGCGCCGGCACCGACGACACCGCCGCCAACCACGATGACGTCGAACTGTTCGTCGCCGAGGCGCGCCCAGGCACGGGCACGCTGCTCGGGGCCCAGAAAAGTCTGGCCGTTGCCCGGACCGGGGATCGGGTCACCCACGTTGCCAGACTCCTCGTTACTCGTCAGTACCGTTGCCCGACCCAGGCTACTTGGGTTCAGTCCAGATCGTCGTGCGCCATCAACCGGCGTGCTGCCTCCACGATGGAACCCGACAGCGAGGGATACACCGACAGCGTCTGCGCCAGGT
>CAZCHU010000180.1:0-6092 GCA_964498215.1 uncultured Mycobacterium sp.
CCAGATAATGCTGTGTACCAATAGATTCTAGGTACCGAAAGATATTTTCGTAGGACCCCGCGACCACGTGCTGACCGTTCTCGATCGCATCACCATGCCCCGAAGTCAGACCGATAGTGCGCCCGCCGAGCACCCCGTTGGTCTCCAGAAGCGATACGGCGTAACCGAGTTCGGCCAGCCAGACTGTCGACGCCAGGCCCGCCAAGCCGCCGCCCACGACGACGACGTGCCGTTCCCGTGAATTGATCATGCCTCGATCGTAGGAGGTGTGGGTGCCATCTCTCAGGCGACCACGAACAATGCCGCAGCGGTGACAGACTCGACGAAGAAGTAGAACCAATTGGGGTAAAAGCTGGTTCGGCCGTCCAGCGCCGAGGCCGCGCGACCGAGCGCCATCCCGGCCAAAGCCGCAGCCACTGTCACCAGGACACCGGACCGCAGGTCCGGCGCGCTGAGTGCAACCATGAGCATCGCGGAAATCGCAAGACCGAAGCCGCCGTACACGGCGCGGACTTCGGCACGCGCGGCCGCACTGCCCAGGCTGATGTCGAATGGCCCGACTAGCCGAGCCGGGGCGGCGAGCGCGTACACCCCCATGGCGGCGAAGAACACCGCAGCAATGATCGTGACTGTCACGGTCCAGACCACCCGAGCCCCCTGTTCAGCGACCGCCGTCGCGATGTCTGGCAGACATCGCTTTGCCGAAGTCATCATCCCAACGCGGGGCGCGTCTATGTACAGATTGAACTAGTCCAGTGCCCGACCCAGGTGGGACCGCCGGGAGCTCCTTGCCGGAGCATCGTTGACGCCGCACATGGGCCCTGGGCTCGCCGCAAGAGCCGCGCTACGGCCGTCGTGAGGACTCTCCGCTCACTCATCCGTCGACAGGTAGCGATCTCGTTGTTCGATGATCCACCGTCGTTTGCTTGAGACCAGGTACTCCGGCGATCCCAGGCTCACCTCGTAGCTTCTGTACGGGAGCCCCGCGGCCCGCATCAACGTTTCAGCACGTTGCGACACACTGCCGGTAATACCGAAATGGCGCATCACGGCGTTGACCTGCAGGCCGCCCGGCCGGAAGCGGTCATTGGCCTTGCCGATGATCCACACAACTGCGGCAGCGGCTGTCTCCGCTTTCCCTTTCCGACGAAAAGCCTGTGCGGGGGCGGCCAACCGGGCGAGTAGGCGACGGCACGCGGTCCGGTACTCGGTGTCAAGCAGGTCGTTGCAGCACCGGTCGGTCAACTCGAGAACCTCGCGAACCCGATCGGCGATATCCGCGGGGATGCCTTCCCAGCTGAACGGCTCGTCAGGCAGGGGGCAGTCATCCAGTGCATCGAGCGCGGCCCGGCCGCCGACATCATGCTCAAGTCGCTCGAGGATGATGTCGGCAATGCTGTAATCGAGGTCGACGTCGATCTCGCCGCCCACGCCCAACGCGGCCAGCAGCGCCTCCGCGCCCTCGGACCGGGACGATCCGATGCTCTGCTGGAACTCCGGTTCCCAACGGTCGACGGCGGCCTGCGCCTCGGCGGTCAGTTCAGCGCGAGTACCGCTCTCGTCGTGCGCGAATGCGATGAAAGCGCGCAGGAGCTCGGGGGCCAGACCCAGATACTCGGGCGGGGCCAGCACTTTGCGTGGGAGCCAATCTACAAGGAGCAGTTCGACTTTCACCGGGCTCCAGCGCAAAGGGTCTCCGGTGCTGTAGTCGGTGGCAAACCATAGCAGCGACTCCAACAATCCGCGGCGATCCTGGTCGTCGAGCCGCGCACCATGGCTGGATCGGAAGAATCGTTGACTAAGCGCGTCCAGGGCGTCCTCATCCCATTGCCCGGTAGGCCAACTCGTCCCTCCGCCGGGCAGGTCGCGGATCAGCCATTCGATCAGGGCCCGGCAGGCTGGCCAGGTCTCGGTCTCGAGGGGCGGATAGGTGATGGCGGCCAAGTCGATCGCGGCCTCGATCCGCGCTCTGGCGTCGGCGAGGCTGATGTCGTCAAAGGTCGTGTCCGGGTCGTCGCCGAGTTCCTGATACTTCGCCAGGACAGCGGCGAAGGGTTCGGAGATGGTGAAGGCGTCTTTGACCAGAGTCCCGAGGTTGTGGTCGATGTACACGGTGACGGTGGCCTGTCCCCCGCGCGGTAAGTCAACACCGAGAATGACGTTGTCACCGTCACCGAGGACGTGGCTCATCACCACCGCCCGACTGATCCTGACGGCGCCGATATCGGCAAGCCAGGTGGGTTTGAGCTTCGGGCGTGCCGCGAGCTCACGCCGAATACGCGCACGCAGCAGATCGTCATCACCGATCATCGCCGAGAACACCGCCAATAACGCCGAGGTTTCCGGGCGCACCACGTCCAGGAATGTGGCGATCAGCTGGTCGCGCGGCATCGGGGTCCGCTCCTCTGGCCCGGCCAGCGGGTGGTCGCGGCGTGGATCGGTCACGAACATCAGCATGCTGACGTATGTCAGGAGGTGCAGTGGGTCCGGATCGGCCAGCGCACGGCGGACCTCGGCCATCAAGGGCGGTTCGTCCGGTCGCGGTTGGGGTTGGCGGGACGGGCGGCGCGACTTCGAGCGAGCCGCCTTTCGGCCACGACGGCCGCGGCTTTCGGGCATGCCCGACAGCCTACGGGCGGCAGCCGGCGGAGCCGAGTGGGCACCCTCTCCTCAAGAAGAGCGCTATGAGATCAATTCGCGGATGTCCTCGGCGCTCAGAGCCGTACCAAATGCGTTCCCGTCGTCGATCACGCTGGCGAACAACTTCGCTTTCTGCTCGTTGAGCGCGAGCACTTTGTCCTCGATGGTGCCCCGCGCGATCAACCGATAGACCATGACTGCCCGAGTTTGCCCGATCCGGTGCGTACGGTCGACGGCCTGTGCCTCAACCGCAGGGTTCCACCACGGGTCGAGCAGGAAGCAGTAGTCGGCCTCGGTCAGGTTCAGCCCAAACCCGCCTGCCTTGAGACTGATCAGAAAGACGGGCGCGTCACCCTCCTTGAAACGACGAATCACCTTCGGGCGGTCACGAGTTCGGCCATCGAGATAGCAGTAATCGATGCCCTCGGCGTCGAGGCGATCACGAATCTTGCCCAGGAACCGGGTGAACTGGCTGAACACCAGCGCACGGTGGCCACCGACGGAGACCTCGCGCAGATGTTCGACGAGAACGTCAATCTTCGCGCTGGGCATCGCGCCGTGCCCCGGGTCAACCAGACCCGGGTGCAGCGCTAGTTGCCGAAGCACGGTCAGCGATTTGAGGATGGTGAACCGGTTGCGCTGCATGTCGTCGAGCAGGCCGAGTACCTTCTGGCGCTCCCGTTGCAACCGCGTTTCATAGATCCGACGGTGCCGCGGGGTGAGTTCGACGTCGAGAACCTTGTTCTGCTTGACGGGTAACTCCGGAGCGACGAGGTCCTTCGTTCGGCGCTTGACCAACGGCTTGATGCGACGCCGGAACAATTGCAGCAGTTCGGCCTCACCGGACTTCTCGATCGGCTTGGCATAGAAGTCGGCGAAACTGGTTGCGTCGGGGAACAATCCGGGCGCGGTGATCGCCAACAGCGACCACAACTCCATCAGGTTATTCTCCATCGGCGTTCCGGTGATGGCCAGCTTGAAGGGCGTGCTGAGTTTTCGTGCACAGTGGTGGGTCTTGGCCTGACGATTCTTGACGTACTGGGCCTCATCGAGGATCAGCCCTGACCACGACTGCTCCGCGTGTGAGGCATAGTCGAGCCGGAACAGCGTGTACGAAGTGACGACGACGTCGGCGTCAGCGGCCAGCTGAGCCAGATCGGTTCCCGAGCGACCCAGGGTGTCGGTCAGCATCACGAACCTGAGCCCCGGGGCGAACCGGCCCGCCTCGGCGACCCAGTTCGAAACTACGCTGCTCGGCGCCACCACCAGAAAGGGCGGGCCCGAATTACGTTGGCGGGCATGGCAGATCAATGCCAAAGTTTGCACCGTCTTACCCAAGCCCATGTCGTCGGCGAGGATTCCACCGAGTCCGTGGTCGTACATCGAAGCCAGCCAGGTGAATCCCTGCTGCTGGTACGGGCGGAGTTCGGCGTTCAGCGTGTCCGGAACTGCGACCGGGTCGAGGTTCTGCAGTGCCCTCAGGCCCGAGACCTGACGCTTCCATTCCTTGGCCTGGCGCACGACGGCCGCCAACGAAGCCAGATCCTCGAACAAACCCGACTGGTACCGGCTGATCCGCGGCGGGCCATCGTCGTCGTTGAGCGCCCGGGCCTCCTCGATCAGCGCGCGTAACGTCACCAACTCGGGTTTGTCGAGTGGAATGTAGGCACCGTCATCGAGCAGCAGATAGTCGTGACCGGCGGTCAGTGCGGTGAGCAGTCGAGGCAGCGGAATTTTCTTGCCCTCAACGCTGATGGAAACCCGAAGGTCGAACCAGTCGGTGTCGCCCGATCTGGCTGCGGTACTCAGGCCGATCTGCAGCGTTTCACCGGCTTCGCGGTAGTCGGCCGGCTGGCCCATGATTTCGACGGCGACGCCGTCAGCCTCGACCAACAACGGCTGCAGTTCGGTGGCAAATCGCATCGTGTCGACGCCACCGAGGATCGAGTCGGTCAGGGAGCCGCTGGCGTCGCGAAGCCCGAACCACTCCAGGGGCGCGTTGATATCGCAGGCCAGGTCACGCTCGGCATCCAGGTCACGCACGCCGCCGGTATCACCGGCATCAGCAGGGATACGGACGTCGCTGTCACTTAGTCGATACAACCAAGACCAGCTGAGCACCAGCTGGTGTCCGGCTCGATAATCAGCGCATAGCAATGCTTCCGGCCCGGTGATTTCGGGTGGTGTGAACGAACCATCCGATGACGTGACCTCAGCCACCGCCCGTAACCGCGGATAGAACTCCAGTGCGAATTGGTCCACCGACTCGGCCGGAATCTCCAGCACCTCGCCGCTCATGACAAGCCGTGGCAGCGCATTGGGCGCCGCGGTGTCCAATGGGGCGAGTCTCAACCCTCCGTCGAGGTATGCAACGCCGTGCGCGGGCGACCCGATGAACGCAGCTGGCGTGACGGCCTTGCCGTCCACCTCAAGCACCGGACGGGCCGTGAGGGCTCCGGGACGGTCGGCGGTGACATCCAGGCTGATGTGCCCCGATGCGCCCAGGTGAACCTCCTGCCGGGTTCGGGCCTGCACCAATGCCAGTCCCGACCGCCGGGCTTCGGTCAACAGCGGCCACAACTGCGCGGAGTTTACGACGCCAAGATCGATGGTCTTCTCGCCACCGTAGGTGGCATATGAATAGTGCAAATACCCGCTCGACGTCGCCGCCTTGGAGAGCGCGTAAAGGACTCGCAGCTTCTCGATGTGCTCGCTCTGATAGCTGTATCGCGACCCGCCGAAAAGAACCGACCAGGTGAGGTCGGCAGATACCCAGCCGCCGCGCTTACCCGGCCGAACGACGCGAGCTTCCAACCTCGACTCGTCGGGCCCCGGGATCAGGTCCAGCTCAATGCCCAGGGGAATTGCGGTTTGCGCTGCCATTCCCACCCCGCCGACGGTGGCGACCTCGGGCAGGATCGCCTTTAGCGATTCCTGCCAGGTGGCCTGCGGCGGGCAGTTCTTACCGGTGCTGGCCATCACAACCAACGCCGCCACGTGCTTGCAATCGGCCCGCATCGGGCAGCTGCACCGCCCAGCTCCGAATGCCCATATGTCGGTCCGTCCGCGGACCAGACGCACGGTGGTGGTGTAGGGGCGGGCGTGGTTACCGCGGACCGTTCCGAGCAGCGTTCCGGCATCCGGGCTCCATTGGCAATGCAGGACCCGGCCCTGGCGCGCGTAATCGGCGCCGCGAAGAAACGTACCCTCGCCCAGCCGCGCTGCCGCATCGTCAAGCGCGATACTCGGGTAGGCCGATCCCTGCATGGGTTGCACGATAAACCGATGCTCCGACAGCACAGCCCAGGCGTGCGGCGTGCCGGGGCAAGGTGGTGCGTGGGTGACTGATGTGACCAGTTCGGAAACCGTCCCGACACCAACTTCGGCACAGTAACCAGGCACGAAAACGGCCCCCGGAGTCAGACTCCGAGGGCCGTTCTACCTAGTAGCGG
>CAZCHU010000181.1:0-6080 GCA_964498215.1 uncultured Mycobacterium sp.
CGCAACCGGGTTCTGCCGAGCACTGGGCCCTTTGGCTAGAGAAGTACGGCGCCGACTACTCCACAGAACACGAACGGCGGGGCGCTTACCAGGGGTTTCGAACCAACCTCACTACCGTTCAGAGCGTCTTTTCACAGGCCGACAACCTGCGGCTGGCTGGATACCTCGCCGCTCATGAACGTGTCGCCGCCGGTGACGCTGAGAGCCCCGACGACGCCGAGCTGTGGATACCGACTAATCTCAGCGGCCCAGCGCGGGCGGATTGGCTCGAAGGCTTCCGATCGCACTTCGAGCCGAGCTCATGATGACCTCCAAGGCCGTCATTATGCGGATTCACCAGCACAGGGCAAGGGACTCGGTGGAGACACCGTAGCCCCTGCTCGTCCTCGACCTGGGGGCCGCGGGCAGGGGCGTTGACCCCGGAGGCTCTGCCTTGTCCCGCACTGATGCCCACACTCCCGTTTGGGTCCGTATCGCCCGTGGCGATCTCGACGCCGAACCGCAGCATGCGCAAGACCACGCCGTCTGCGACCTTCCCCCACATCCACCCTTCACGCCGTGGCGCCGGGGTATGACAACTTGCTATTGGGTGTTCAGGTACACCGGTACTCACATCTGCTCTTGTCGGATGTGCCACGCGGGTCCGCAGCATCGCCAGGAAACACGTAGCGCGCGACGACGAGACGCCGCGGCTCTCCGTGGCGCCCTTCGCCGCTGGAATCTTGGCGATGGGTCGGATGTCGATGAACTCGTCCCACCTCGCCGTGTGCAGTACTGGTGATTCATGATCCTTCAACTGCGGAGAGACCCTGATGAAAGGCCCGCCTGGAACACCCGCGCGGCCTGGCGACACTGATACCGCTACTCAACCTGAACGGGGCAGGCGGCGCCAAGTCCAGTGTCGCGGATACCGGCGCTGCCCTTCCGAATGCCGCAGCCCTTGTAACGGATCAGGCGGTGCCCATCTACAGGCCGTCTACCAGCTTCACTGTCTCAACACTGACCGTGGTGACTTTCTTGATGAGCTCGACGATGTAGGTGGGGTCGTTGTGTTCGTCGCACCAGGTGTTGGGGTCGTTGACGATGCCGGAGGCTTTGTCGGTCTTGATCTGGTAGCGGTCGATGATCCATTCCAGAGCGGTGCGTGACCCGAGCTGGTACTCGTGCGCTGTGCCGGGGATGTCGGCGATGGTGACCCGGCCGTTGTAGAGGATCGCGGAATGGTCCGTCTTTGAGCGCCAACGCATCTTGTCAACCCGCCACGTTTCCCGATCATCGGGTTCAGTGCCCGGTTTGAGTTGCACATCAAGTGGATACGGTTGCACCGCTTCGTAGTTCACATGGATATCGGCCAGTTCGCGACCGATCCCGGCCACATGGTGGAAGCGCTTGGCGGTATCAGGGGTGGGAATGTGGGGGAGCATTTTCTTGAGGTCGGCGGTGTAGCGGGTCCGGTAGTCGGGGTCGTGCAGCACGCCGTAGACGTAGTAGAAGATGTCGTCCTTGGTGACCTGGTCGCCGACCGTTTCACAATACAGGGCCAGGATGTCGTCGGTGATGTTGTCGACCCGCCGACACCCCCACTCGTCGGCCTCCTGATCGTCGACGAAGTCCAGGGTGCCGTCGTCTGAGCCGGCCTTCAGATAGGTCCACCGGGGGAAGAATTGGCCCCCTTCAGAGCCGTAGAAGTTAAGGTCCGGAATCAAATTCGTCATGAGAACCGAGAACGGTTTCGATGCGCCCAATCCGAGGATGTAGAACCCGATATTGTTGTGGCCCAACGTGGGGAAGATCGCAGGAAGTTGACTCGTGCGCTCATTGAGAGATGCGTCGAAGTAGGCAAGTTGCTTATTGAGCGGTCGATACGTCTCTACCCGGACATTGTCGGGATCGAAGACTGGCGGCGTCCCTCTGGCAAGCCGCGTCTTCAGTCCTACAGACCACTTGACGTAGCTCGGGTCGGCCAGTGTGGGCTCAGCGGCGAGGAACTCATTGACAGAAGACTCGTCCAGCTGGGTGATGCCGCGCTCAGCGCAATAGGCTTCAAATAGCAACCGGGCTTCGGAAAAGTTTCGAATGATTCGTTGAATGTTGCTCCGGAGGGTTTCTACCGAATAGTTGACGACCCACGCGTCTCTGTTGGTTGCGAGTCCCAGTGAGTGGCTCCCAAATACACCAACCTCGTTGCCTGATTTACCGGTCTTCTTCTGGCCGAGGACCGGCCAGGATCCGAAGGAGTCGTCGCGTTGGTTGATCCAGTCCCCGTCAGTGTTGGGGCTGAGGGTCTGCCAGTCGATGGTGTCGATGGTGTGGTCGGCGACAATCGAAAGTTTCTGTTCGCGAGTGAGATAGTCGCCGATGTCGGCGTAGTGGACTTGGCACGCGCCGGTGTGGGTGGGGTTCTTGATGCCGATGAAGATGGCGACGGTGTTGCGGCTGCCGGAGCCGAAGATCTTGCCGCCTTCTTTGCGGGAGAGTTCACCTGAGGTGCGTTGGTTTCCGCGCAGGTTGTAGAGGTAGATGTGGCTGTAGTCATCAATCAGCGACAGGCGGATGCCGTCGGCGGTGTTGGCGTCGACCCAGCCACCGTTGGACACGAACGCGACCACGCCGGTGTCGCCGACGCGGTCGGTAGCCCAGCGAAAAGCCCGAATGTATGAGTCGTAGAGCGTTCGCCGGGTCGTCGCGGTCGAACGTTTCGCGTAGGTCCCTTCAATCCTTCTGTCCAGCGAGGGGTAGGAGACATTCGTATTCAAGTCGTTGGCGGAGGTTTGCCCCACACTGTAGGGCGGGTTGCCGATAATGATGCTGATGGGGGTGTCGAGTTCTTCGGTGATGCGTTCGTTGTTGGTGGCGAATACTTCGGGGTCGAGGGTGTCGTCGGCTTCATGGATTTGGAAGGTGTCGGCGAGCACGATGCCGGGGAAGGGTTGGTAGTCGCTGGTGTCGGTGGTTTTGCCGGTCAGGGCGTGGTAGGTGGTTTCGATGTTTACTGCGGCGATGTAGTAGGCGAGCAGCATGATTTCGTTGGCGTGCAGCTCGTTTGAATACTTGCGTACGAGATCATCGGGGGTGATGAGCCCGGATTGCAGGAGTCGGGTGAGGAAGGTGCCGGTGCCGGTGAAGCCGTCGAGGATGTGCACGTCTTCATCGGTGAGTGCTTTGCCGAGGTGGGTGCGGCTGGCGTGATCGGCTGCCCGCAGGATGAAGTCGACGACTTCGACGGGTGTGTAGACGATCCCGAGGGCTTCGGATTGTTTCTTGAACGCGGTTTGGAAGAACTTTTCGTATAACTCGGCGATCAGGTGCTGCTTGCCCTCGGCGCTGATGACCTGGGCTGCGCGGAGACGAACGGAGCCGTAGAACTTCTCTAGGCGGGTGGTTTCGGATTGCAGGCCGCTGCCGTCGAGGGCATCGACCATGGTTTGCATGACCCGCGACACTGGGTTGTGGGTAGCGAAGTCGTGGCCGGTGAACAGGGCGTCGAAGACGGGTTTGGTGATCAGGTGTTGGGAGAGCATGCTGATCGCGTCGTCGCGGCTGATGGAGTCGTTGAGGTTGTCGCGCAATCCTTTCAGGAACCGCTCAAACTGCACGCTCACTGCGGGGTCAGTGCCGGGATCGTCGAGGATGGTGTTGATGCGGGTGATCTGTGCTCGGGCGATATCGGCGACGTCGGTGGCCCATTGGTCCCAGTAGACGCGGGTGCCGACCTTGTCGACGATGCGGGTGTAGATCGCTTCCTGCCAGGCTGAGAGGGAGAACAGCGCCATCTGGGTGGCCGCCGCGCCCCCGGACACCTCATTGTCTATGTCGGGGTCATCGATGCTGGGTCCGATATGGCCGCCAAGGAGCCGGTTGTTGCCTTGACCGGTTTTGGTGTCGGTCTGGTTGAGCGCGAGGCTGTTGATCATGGCGTCGAAGCGTTCGTCGTGGGAGCGCAGCGCGTTGAGGACCTGCCAGACGACTTTGAAGCGTTGGTTGTCGGCCAATGCTTGGGCGGGTTCGATCCCGGCGGGCACCGCCACGGGCAGGATGACGTAGCCGTAGTCCTTGCCTGGCGATAGCCGCATGACTCGGCCCACTGATTGCACGACGTCGACGATCGAGTTGCGGGGGTGCAGGAACAACACCGCATCCAACGCGGGCACGTCGACGCCTTCGGACAGGCAGCGGGCGTTGGTCAGGATGCGGCATTGCCCTTCGGCGACTGGGGATTTCAGCCAGGCGAGTTGTTCGTTGCGTTGAAGGGCGTTGAAGGTGCCATCGACGTGGTGGACCTCGCACACCAACTCCCGGTTGTGGGTATCGATGTGGTAGCCGTCGTTTTCCTGGCTGGTCAGCGACTCCTGATACGCCGCTACGACGCGGGGGAATAGGTCGGCGATCTGTTTGGAGGTTGCGATGTCTTTAGCGAAGGCCACCGCACGCTGCATGGCTGGTTCGCCGCGGGTGAAGCTGGGGCTGCCATCGGCGGTGGCGCCGGCGCGTTTGGCCAGCCCGTTCCAGCAGCCGATGATTTTGGAGGCGTCATCGAGGTTGGGGATTTCGCCGAAGATGGCTTGCTGTTGTTGCAGGGGTGCGGCCATCACGGATTCATCGACGGTCAGGACCAGCACTTTGTAGTCGGTGAGCAGACCGTGTTCCACAGCATCGCCGAAGGACAGATGGTGAAACTCGGGGCCGTAGCGCAGTTCGTCATCCATCGAGACCAGCTCGGCGGAATGCTGGTCGGCTTTGTCTTTGACCGCGTCGGCGTAGATACGGGGGGTGGCCGTCATGTACAGCCGGCGGGCGGCCCGCAGGTAGGTGCTGTCGTGGATGCGCACGAAGTTCGAGTCGTCTTCACCGGCCAGGGTGACCCCGGTGGTGCGGTGGGCTTCATCGCAGATCACCAGATCAAAGTCATCCACACCGAGGCCCTGGGCGTCAGCGACCGCAGGTAGGGATTGGTAGGTGGAGAACACCACGGTCAGGCCTTTGGCGCGTTTGCGATGCGCCATGGCGTCGGCCAGGGTGGCCGGGTTGGTGGTGACCGGGATCGGCACGTCGTAGACGTTGAAGTCCTCGGTGTTGCGTAGCCGCCCGACTTTGGTGTCTGAGCAGACCGCGAACGCCCGGATATCCAACGCGGTTTGGGCGGTCCACTCCCGCAACGATTGACTCAGCAACGAGATCGAGGGGACCAGGAACAAGATCCGGGCCGCGCCGCCACCATCGGCGGCGAGCTGTTCGGCGAGTTTGAGTGCGGTGAACGTCTTTCCGGTGCCGCACGCCATGATCAGCTTGCCGCGGTTGTTGCCGACCGCATACCCGGCCCGCACCGCCTCGATCGCGGCGACCTGATGCGGGCGGGGCTGTTTACGTTCGGCGGGGGCCAGCTCGATCGTTAACCCGTCCTGGGGCCAGGCGATGTCCCAGTCGATGGGGGATTCGGCGATGTCGGCGAGGTTGATCCGCTGCACCGGCGTGGATTGGCCGTCAAGGGCGTCTTCAGCGTTTTTGCCCCACTTGTCGGTGGTGGAGATGATGACCCGGTTGGTGAACGGCTTTTTCCCCGACGCGGTGAAAAACGAGTCGATATCGCCTTTGGACAGGGTGTGGGTCGGTTCGTAGAACTTGCATTGGATCGCGGTGTAGGCACCGGTGTCACGCTCGCGGGCCACAAGATCAATACCGGTGTCACCCTTGCCTTTGCGGCCCTCCCAGTCGACCCACCGGCACACCTGCTCGTACTGCTGGGCCAGAGCGGGATCGAGTTCGAAGAAACGCACCATCAGCTTCTCGAACAACGTGCCCCGGTCGACGTTGGTCGGCGCCCGACGAAACGCCTCGATCACGTCATTGATCGACCCCAACGCCCACCCCCCCTTTTTCCGCCACGTCGTTTTCACCCCGCCGCGCTGCGCGGTGGCGTTCTGTCCTGTGACGATAATGGCCCCAGCCCCCGACAACGGGGAGGTTGCCTGAGGCCGCTCCCGACCCTTCCGTGAGGACCTGCTTTGGTTCAGCGCTGATCAGCGCGGAAGTGGCGCCCGGTGCTGCGGGTACGTTCCTGCCAGTTGTGGGCTAGCCACATT
>CAZCHU010000182.1:0-6016 GCA_964498215.1 uncultured Mycobacterium sp.
TAGCGGCAGCGCGACTCCCGCACAGGGCGGATCACCTCACGGGTGGAAGTTCCATTGGCCGCAGTCCTGGGCCAGCACATCATTGACATCGACTTCAATCCCACCGACTAACGGACCGGGATTCGACGCCGTGGCGACGATGCGTTGGTAGAGGACCGCGGCCGGGTATATCTGACCGTTGGACCAGGACCGGGTCTGCCAGGCCCACACGTGGCCGGGCGAACCCGACCTCCCGATGACACCATCGGCGGCAGCCCACTGGCATGCCTTGATCCCCCCATAAATTCCGGTCCGCTGCACTCCCAACACTGAATTGATTCCGCGAAACCACTGCAACGCAAGGGTGTTCCATGTCTCGCGATTGATGTCGTCGTCGACGCTGAAGAAGATCGGTGCACTCTGGCCGCCCCCTGCGGCGGAATGCAGCTTCCAAGCGGTACGAGCGTCGGCGACCCCTCCGGCATACCCGCGGGTGAAGTCAGAGGGCGCTGTCCCGCCGGGTTTGCCGTATTGATAGTTGCTGACGATCACCAAGCCGGCGGCGGTCAGCGACTGTGCATAAGGCAGGGTGATCGGTTTGGCGCCGAAGGACGAGCCGGGTCGCGAGGTCGAGACGTAGTTGATCACGCCTGCGTGCCCGGCGGCCCGGATGTCCTGTGCCGGGATCTGGCGCATCGCGTAGTCGATCAGCGTGGGGGCGGCGGCTGCCGCCGCGGGTGCGCGGGTACCCGTTACCGCGCTGAGTCCGGCCAGCGCCGTCGCTGCGGTCGCGTAGCGAAGTGCGTCACGCCGGGAGACGGGCATCGAGCGATGTTAGCAATGTGTCTGCTGTGGTTGAAGTGGCGACCGGAACGGATGTCGGTTCGATGCCCCACCGTTACCCAGCCGGTGTCACATCCGCACCGGAACCCTTGATCGACGCCTTCGCGCGTTTCGCGGGCCGAACCGCCCTCTTGCCACGCACGAACCCAGTGGCCGAAACCGCTGCCGCTATCAACGCAGCTTCTCCGTTGACGAATGGATGGAACCCGACGCCCGCGCCACCGCGGCCCTTTACCGGGATGTCGGCGACTTCGGTTACCTTCCAGCCCTTTTCGGAGATCGACAGAATAGCTTCGCCGCTCTCCCCGGTGAGTGGTAGTGCGGCGATGACCTCGTCGCCATCGGCGGCCAGCTTCACCCCGGCGACGCCGTTGCCGGCTGCGCCTTGCGGATTCACGGCGGCTGGGTCGATCCGCAGCACCTTCCCTCGCCGTGTCACCAAAGCCAGATGGGAGCCGGACGCCAGCACGCCGGATCTCAGCAGCCCGGTGATGTCCGGCGCCACGGGGATGTCGCGGATCTTGTACGGCAGACCGTTTCCGGTGGTGAACTTGATTCGTCCGTCAGTCCACACCGCCCAACCCAATCCTGAGGTCAGCAGCTCGCCGTGGCTGTCGGAGAACACCCCACGGTCATCGAGTCGCCAGGCAGCGTTGGATTTACGTTCGCGGGGGCCGTCCTCGTCGCCACCGGAGGTGGTCGGTGTCGCATCGAAGTCCAGCACGGTGCGACGGTCGTATTCGGGTCCTTTGAACAGCTTCGCGGTCTCAACCAGCTCTCGGTCGATCACCTTCCGGCGCGAATCGGGGTTGGACACCAGCTCGGTGAGTTCGAGAAATTCGGCGTCCAGCTTCTCCGCCTCGGCCTGCAGCTCAATGACGTCGAGTTTCGTCAGTCGGCGTAACTGCAGCGCCAGAACGTAATCAGCTTGTTCGGTATCGATCGCAAACCGATCCTGCAGCCCCTGCCGGGCCTCGTCGACGGTCTCGGAGTTGCGAATGACCGCAACGGCGGCATCAATGTCGAGGTGGATCGTCATCAACCCGGCCACTAGATGGCGCCGTGCGGTGACCTTCTCGAGGCGATATTCGCTGCGGCGCAGGACCACCGAATCGCGAAGGTGCAGAAACGCGGCGATCAGTTCACGCACCGACCACCAGCGCGGCACACGGTCCTCATCGAGGGCAACCAGGCTGGCGGCGAACGTCGACTCCAGCGGGGTCAGGGAGAGCAGCTGCTCGCGGATCGCCTCTGCGCTGTGGCCGCGCTTCGCGGTGACTACGATTCGTAGCCCGCTGCGACGGTCGGTCAGATCCGACATGTCGGCAACACCCGAAAGCTCGCCGGATTCGACGAGAGTGCGGATCCTATCCTGCACCGTGTTACTCGCGACACCGGGTGGGAGTTCGGTGATCACGACGTTCTTGCCGTCGACGGACAACGTGCCTCGTACGGTGAAGGTGCCGCGGCCGGTGGTGATGTACTCCCGCAACCCGGCCCTGCCGACCACCGTGGCTCCGCAGCCCCAGTCGGGGCCGGGAATGAGTTTGAGCAACCTGTCGTCGGTCATCTTCGGGGTCTTCAACAGTGCGCGGCAGGCAGCCATAACCTCGCGCGGATTGTGTGCCGGTACCTTGGTGGCCCACCCTTCGGCGATGCCTACCGCCCCATTACAGAGCAGCACCGGCCACTGGGCGGGCAGCACCGTCGGCTCGATCCATTCACCGTCGAACGTCGAGATCATCGGCACAGCGTGGTCATTGAGTTCGGCGGTCAAAGCCGCGCCGGGCGCCGACAATCGCATCTCGGTGTACCGGTCCGCTGCCGGAATGTCACCCTGGATTCGCGGGAAAGCGCCCTGTCCATCAATCACTTTCACGCGCTGGAACTCGGCGGCCATGAGTGCCGCTGCGCCATACATTGAGGCGCCGCCATGCGGGTGCAGGTTGCCGGTGACGGCGGAGCACACCTTCGAGGACTTCTGCGGCTTGTTTCCCGGCAGCAGTTTCGAGTCATGCATCTGATAGAGCAGGCGCCGCTGGCCGGGTTTGAGCCCGTCGAACGCGGACGGGATCGCGCGATCGCTCACGCTGTAGAGCGCAAACGTCAGCTGGTAGAGGTTCCAGTAGTCATCGGCGCTCTGGTCGAGCACCAGGTCGGGATTCTGCTCAGGCACGTCCAGGGTGGCGGTCACGGTCATTCTCCCTAGTCGAGGTCCAGCGCTGAGGTGTCGACGCGGGCAGCCGCATGGGCCATCCACGTTCGCCGACCATCGGGCGGCCCACCGAACAGTGTGTGGTGCAACTTCGCTTCACTGTCATCGAGGTGCACCCGAATGACCGTGCGGCGCTGGGGATCCAGCACGGTGTTCCAGAAGTCGTCGGCGTCCATTTCACCGAGACCCTTGTTCCGCTGAACCTCCACTTTGCGTTTGGAGGTGGCACGTAGCTCGGCCACAGCGGCATCGCGCTCGGACTCGTCTTGACAGTAGATCCGCTGCTGGCCGTCCTTGACCACGAACAGTGGAGGCAACGTGACGTAAACCATGCCTGCTTCGACGAGTGGCCGGTAGAAGTCGAGGAACATGGAAATGAGGCTGGAATTGATATTCCCGCCGTCGGGGTCGGCGTCGGAGGCGAAGAGGATTCGATCGTAGCGACATGATTCGGGGTCGCACGTGTCCCGGATCCCGCAGCCCAGAATGCGTTCGATCGAATCGAACTCGTCCTTGGCCCTAGCCTTGCTCACGGTGAACCCGTAGACGTTGGGAGGCTTGCCTTTCAGCGGGAAGGCCGCCTGGAACGTAGCGTCTCGCGCAGCCTTGATCGTGCCCAGCGCGGAATCGCCCTCGCACAGAAACAACTCGGCGCCGGAGCCTCGTCCGGTCTCCCGGCTGGGGAGCAGCTTGGGTGGCAGCGACAGGTTCGTCCCCAGACCCTTGCCCTTCGATGCTGCCCGAGACCTAGCCTTGGCGCCTTCAGCGCTGCGCCGTGCGCGGGCCGACTCCAACGCCAACTTGGTCCACAGCGACACGGCATCCGCATTGCCGGGGTTGGCCGCCCAGATGGTGACGCTGCGTGCGACGTCTGGAGCCATCGCAACATTCAGTGAGCGCGAGGACACTGCGGTCTTGGCTTGGGAATCCCATGCCACATCGGGTGCGCGCGTGTCTAGGGCGAGTGCGGTCACCGCGGCGAAATCCTGTGCCTCCGGGCCTTCTTCGCCTTTGGCCAAGCCAAGGTCGCGGATGCGGGATGCCCGGTCGGCGAGGGCTTCGGATATCCCTTTGACCGCGGCGTTGAGATGAGATCCACCACCAGGGGTGCGCACGGTATTGCAGAACGCGGCGACCGTGGTCGGTTCGGCGGGGCCGGCCGTCAACGACCAGCGGAACGGAGTAGGGCCCCGGCCGGTGGTGTACTCGCCGCGGCCCTCGACCGCCGCGCGCACGCCCGGGACCGGTGTGCCCCCGGCGGCACACATGAGGTCCAGCAGGGTCTCGGTACCCCAGGGCCCGCTGAACGGTTCAACCAACTCGGGCCGGACCTCGGCGCCGGGCCATCCTTCGTCGATGACGTTGAGATGCACCTCCGGAGACATCCGCGCAGCGGCGTGCGCGCGCAGCAGTACCTCGTTGATGTCCACCTCTGAGTCCGGCACCACGGTCGGGTCGAACAGGATGCGCACGGTGGTGCCGTGCGCATCGGGCTTACGGTTGCCGGCACCACGCAGCTTCTGCGTGTCGGCGCGGGTGAACGGGGCGTCGGGGTCGAAGTCCTTACCTTCGAACACGCCGGGATAGCCGCGGCCGAAGCTTTGCAGGTAGGTCTTGCCGGCCCTGCGTACGGTCACATCGGTGCGCGCGGAGATGAACACCGCAGCCGCGGCGCCGATTCCGTTCAGCCCGGCGCCGGTGCTCGCAGCGTCGGAGTGGGTGGAGAACTTGCCGCCCGCCCGTGCGGTACCGAGTGTCTTGACGATGCCGTTCTTCTTGTTCACCGGGTCGGAGTCGATGGGCAGGCCCCGACCGTCGTCGGCGACGCTGACGGATCCGTCCGCGTGCAAGGTGATGGTCACGCATGTCCCGCCGTGGCTGGGATCGGCGACCTCTTCGATCGCGTTATCCACAAGCTCGCGCAGCGCGGTGTTGAGGACGTCCAGTCCGAGGTTGACCGCCGGCCGCAGGCGCGTGTGCTGGACATCGTCGAGCTCGGTGATGTCGGTGGCGGTGTAACTCACTGCTCGTCCTTTCCGTGAAGGCGGGGTAGGGGACCGGAACGCGCCAGGGCGTGCCGCAGAAATAGTAAGCGTCGGGCCGGACATCTTCGTTCAGCCTTGGCGGTGTGGGAGCCGATTCTGTGTCACGTCAGTTGCGCTCCGGCGCAACAGTGGTGGAAGAGCAGTCCGGAGCGCGACCGCGGGTTCTGAGGAACCACTCAGTCCCAGTTGGTAAGTCCCCATGAAGCCATTACCGGCTCGACCAGCGACGCGTGAATGATGCGTCCGAATGCATCGTCGCTGTGGGCGAACAGGATTCCCACGGCTGCAACGGTTCCGTCGGGCTGGCGGGCGTACACCGGTGCGCCGGAATCGCCCAGGTCATCCCAAGCGCGGAAGGACACCTGCGTGTCGGTGACGGAGGTAATCGGTCCGCAGGACAACCCGGTACGCGCACCCGACTTGCACAGCTCCGGCTGTTCTCGGCGGAGGTCCTCGGCGCTCATCACGCGGGATACCGGCATCGCATCGACGTGGCTCACCAGGGGAACCGAGCTGTCCGTGAGATCCACCAGCCCGATGTCGCGCACGCCGGGTACCACCTCCCACCGCACGTAACGCCCGATTACCTGGTCGCCCGTCGGGGTCCGCTGCAGAACCGTGTCATTGACCGGGTCTCGGTCGCAGTGCCCTGCTGTCAGCATTCCCGGCGCTCCGCTGTCGGTACGGACGGTGAAACCTGCCGTGCACTGGTAGGGCTGCCCGTTGCCGGCCAAGCTGGTGCTCACCAGATGAGCCCCCGGACTTGCCACGGGATACTCGCCCAACGCGTAGGAAGCTGGTATCGGACTGAAGACGAGCATGGCCGACGTGGCGGCAACTCCGACGGCAGTCTTGAGTCTGTTCTGCATCAACGTCCTTCGCCGGAGATGTTTCGTCGTCGGCGCCGGTTACGGGCCGAACGCCAGGATACGCA
>CAZCHU010000183.1:0-2016 GCA_964498215.1 uncultured Mycobacterium sp.
GCCAGCATCGATTTCGTCGACACCATCGAGAAGCAGGGCTTCACGATCGACAACCCGAACGCCAGCGGTTCATGCGCCTGCGGCGATTCGTTCAACTGAGTCGCCTGACCACAACCCGGAATCACCGGCTGATTAGAACTGACCGGTGGTCCGCGGCAGGTAGGAGCAAACCAGAATCTCGCCGTCGACCGACAGCAGCTGAGCGATCGCCTGCTCTTCGTCCTTCGGCGGCCGATTCCCGCTGGGTTTGCGGGCCGGTTCCACCCGCATGGTGAACAGCACCTGGGCCTGCGACGGAGACCACAACACCATCTTGTCGATCGAGGTCACCTCGGCGATGCTGTACTGCCGTCGGAACGCGTCACTGGACAGCCCGGCGAGTGCGAGGTCTGCGCGGCGCTCCTTGGCCGCGTCGAACAACCCGCACAGCGTGTTCCGGGCCACCGTCTCGTCATCGCCGTTGGAGAGCGCGTCCAGATAGTCCTGAATCGCGGCCTGTGCCGAGGCTTCGGTCAACGGCCCCCCGGAGGCCGGTTCGTCCCGGCCGCCGGTGAGCATCACCGCGGCGATGACGCCGACAACGGCGACGACAGCGAACGCCGCGATGGCCGCGATGACCCACCGACGCCGCTTGCGGGACGGATACGGAACCGGCGGCGGTAATGATCCCGGGTATGTCGCGTCATTGCCGCCCTCGGGATAGGGCTGCACCGGGGGATAGGACTGCTGTGGGAAACCCGCCGGATACAGGTTTGGGTCCACTGGTCCAGCACCGTATTGGGGCGGGTAAGGACCAGACATGACTGTGCTCCCGGGGAGGTAGGTTTGGATTCTCCGGCAAGCGCATCGGCCGAAGGCAGTTCAGCCAGGTTAGCGCAAGCGGTGTGGGGGCCCGCGCGGTCGCGGTGGGTGGGCACGGGGACGGCCCGGGATCGTCGGTGGGCTCGACAGTAGGGTGAACGGCGTTCTCCATGCGATTCGTCGACTACATGGAGGCTGAGATCCTGACGGGCGAGACTGAAATATGAAGGGCAGGCTCCTGTGACCATTGCGGTGACCGGATCGATCGCAACCGATCATCTGATGCGTTTTCCGGGTCGGTTCTCCGAGCAACTCCTCGCCGACCATCTGCAGAAGGTGTCGCTGAGTTTCCTCGTTGACGACCTCGTCGTGCATCGCGGAGGTGTCGCGGGAAACATGGCTTTCGCCATGGGCGTGCTGGGCGGCAGCCCGGTGTTGGTGGGGGCGGTTGGCACGGATTTCGATGAGTATCGGCAGTGGCTCACCAGCCACGGTGTGAACTGTGACGGCGTGCTCGTCTCGAAGTCGGCCTACACGGCCAGGTTTGTCTGCACCACAGACGAGGACATGGCCCAGATCGCCTCGTTCTACCCGGGAGCTATGTCGGAGGCCCGTGACATCAAGCTGGCCGACATCGTTTCTCGCACGGGTACAGCCGATCTTGTGATCATCGGTGCCAACGACCCCGAGGCGATGTTCCGCTACACCGAGGAGTGCCGGGCGCTGGGGCTGGCGTTCGCCGCGGATCCGAGCCAACAGTTGGCCCGGCTGTCCGGCGAAGAGATCCGCCGGCTGATAGACGGGGCGACATACCTGTTCACCAATGACTACGAGTGGGATCTGCTGCTGCAGAAGTCCGGTTGGTCGGAGGCCGAGGTGATGAAGCAGATTCAGCTGCGCGTCACGACGCTGGGGGAGAACGGCGTGGACCTCGTCGGCCGAGACGGAACGTTCATCCACGTCGACGTCGTGCCCGAGACGCACAAGGAGGATCCGACCGGCATCGGTGATGCATTCCGCGCCGGGTTCCTCACCGGGCGTGATGCTGGGTTGTCGCTGGAGCGGGCGGCGCAGTTGGCCTCCCTGGTGGCGACTCTGGTGCTCGAGGCCCCTGGCCCGCAGGAGTGGACCTGGGACCGCAGCGCCGCGCTGCAGCGACTGAGCGACGCCTACGGTGCCGACGCGGGCCGCGAGATTGCCGAGGCGCTTGGCGCC
>CAZCHU010000183.1:2116-6001 GCA_964498215.1 uncultured Mycobacterium sp.
CCGAGGCGCTTGGCGCCCGCTAAAGCTGCACCGGGTAGGCCGGTTCGCTGATCGTGGGTGTGACGCTTCCCTCCACGAAGATCGCATGCCACAGCATGAAGATCAGCATGGTCCACAGTCGGCGGCTGTGATCGGTTGCGCCGCTGCGGTGCTCTTCGAGCATCGATTGGACTGCCGGTAGGTCGATGAGGTCGCCGGCGGCCGACGTGTTGATCATCTGGTGCGACCAGTCCAACAGTTCGCCGGCACGCAGCCAGTGCCGGATCGGGACGGGGAAGCCGAGCTTGGGCCGATTGAGTACGTGCGCGGGCACGATGGGCTCCAGCGCGCGCCGAAGCGCGTACTTTGTGGTGGCCCTGGTGATCTTCTGGTCGTAGGGCAGCCGTGAGGCCACGGCGAACACCTGTGGGTCCAGAAACGGAACCCGCAACTCCAGTGAATTGGCCATCGTCATCTTGTCGGCCTTGACCAGAATGTCGCCACGCAGCCAGGTGAACAGGTCGATGTGTTGCATCCGGGCCACCGGATCCCAGCCCTGCGAATCCGCATACACCGGCGCAGTCACGTCGGTGTGGATCCAGCCGTCGCGGAAACGGGGCAACACCGCGCGCAGTTGTTCGTCGGAGAAGCTACGGGCATTGCCGTAGTAGCGCTCTTCGAGGGTGAGCGAACCGCGGCGCAGCAGTCCTTTGCCGCGCATACCCTCCGGGAGCGGGCCAGCCATCTTCCCGACGGACCTGCGTAGGCCCCGTGGCAAGTAGTCGAATGGTTTCAGCGATAGGGGCTCCCGATAGATCGTGTAGCCGCCGAACAGTTCGTCGGCGCCTTCGCCGGAAAGTACGACCTTGACGTGTTTGCGGGCCTCCCGGGCGATGAAGAACAGCGGCACCAGGGCCGGGTCGGCGACGGGTTCGTCCAGGTACCAGACGATCTCTGGAAGCGCGGCGACGAACTCCGCCTGGCTGACGACCTTGGTCACGTGCCGGGCGCCGATGGCTTCGGCGGATGCGACGGCGACGTCTACCTCTGAGAACCCTTCGCGTTCGAAGCCCGTGGTGAACGTGATCAATCTCGGGTTGTGCCGCATGGCAAGCGCAGCGATGGCCGTCGAGTCGATGCCGCCGGACAGAAATGCGCCGACGGTCACGTCGGCGCGCATGTGTTTGGCTACCGAGTCCTCGAGCACGCTGGTTATCTCGTCGTAGCGTCGCTGCTCGCTGTCCCGCGATGCACCGGGTGCCGAAGCGGGTCGTGAACTGGCCCCGAAGGGCACGGCGTCGAAGCGCGGGGTGAAGTAGCGGGTGACCTGAAGCCGCCCTCCCGGCCGAAGCCGGGCATAGCTGCCCGACTCCAGTCGGCGGATGCCGTGATGAAGGGTCTCGGGCTCGGGCACGTACTGCAGCACCGTGTAGTGCTGGAGGGCCCGTTCGTCGATGGTGAGGTCGATGTCCAGCAGGTGGGCCAGCTCAAGGAGGCATTTCTTCTCGCTGCCCACCATCGTGCCGCCGGGCCCGGTGGCCATGAACAGCGGTTTGATACCGAACGGATCTCGCGCGCAGAACAACTCCTGCTCGACGCTGTCCCACAGCGCGAACGCGAACATGCCGCGCAGTCTTGTCAGCGCCTCGGTGCCCCAATAGTGGTAGGCCGCCAGGATGGTTTCGCCGTCACCGTCGGTGTGAAAGACGGCGCCATGCTCGGCGGTCAGTTGTTCGCGTAGCTCCAAGTAGTTGTAGATTTCGCCGTTGAACACCAGCACGTAGCGGTCCGGCGCGTCGCTGGGGCCCCACCGAAGCGGCTGGTGGCTGTGGGCGATGTCGATGATCGACAGTCGGTTGAATCCGAGCACCACCTGGCTTGCCGCCGGCGGAGTTCCGACGACGTCATTCCATGTCCCGGGCTCGTCGGGACCTCGGTGGCGCATCAAGGCAGTGGCGCCGGACACCGCATCGACGAGGGTGGCCGAGATTCCCGGATCCGCCCCTCCGGAGGAAGGGTTGGTTACCAGCGCCAGCAATCCGCACACCGCGCCAGTATGCCTAATCGGACCGATTATCAGAGACTGACACCGGACACATTCCCCGGTCCCTTCGCTCTGCTGCCGCTGGGTGGTCTACGCTGCGTAGTATTCAGTGCAGCCGTCTGACCGCCCGCCGGTCTATCGACTGCCCCGAGATTTCGAGGAGGCGCCAACGTGTCCGTTCGCGGCCTTAAGTTGGTGGCATTGTCGGTGCTCTTGAGTGGGACTGCGGTCCTGCTCAGCGGGTGTAGCTGGTCCGAGGCGCTCGGCCTGGGGTGGCCTAGGGGCATTACGCCCGAGGCGCACCTCAACCGTGAACTGTGGATCGGCTCGGTGATTGCCGCGTTCGCCGTTGGCGCGATCGTCTACATCCTGCTGTTCTGGACGGTGACCTTTCACCGCAAGAAGAAGAACGACCCTGAGCTGCCGCGTCAATTCGGCTACAACATGCCGCTGGAGCTCGGTCTCACGGTGGCACCGTTCGTGATTATCTCGGTGCTGTTCTACTTCACGGTCGTCGTGCAGGAGCAGATGCTGCACAAAGATCCCAACCCCGAGGTTGTGATCGACGTGACCGCCTTCCAGTGGAACTGGAAGTTCGGTTATCAGAAAGTCGACTTCGCCGACGGCTCGTTCACCTATGACGGGTCCGACAACGAGCGCAAGCAGACGATGGTCTCCAAGCCGGAAGGGTTGGACAAACACGGTGAGGAGATTGTCGGCCCGATCCGCGGTCTCAATCCCGAGGACCGGACCTACCTGAACTTCGATAAGGTCGAGACGCTCGGCTCCTCGACCGAGATTCCGGTGCTGGTGGTCCCCGCGGGAAAGCGGATCGAATTCCAGCTGGCGGCCGCCGACGTGGTTCATGGTTTCTGGGTGCCTGAGTTCCTGTTCAAGCGGGACGTTTTGCCCAACCCGGTGCAAAACAACTCCGACAATGTTTTCCAGATCAGCGAGATCAGCAAGACCGGCGCGTTCGTCGGCCGGTGTACGGAGATGTGCGGTACGTATCACTCGATGATGAACTTCGAGCTGCGGGTGGTCGAACCCAACGACTTCAAGGCCTACCTCGATCAGCGTCGGGCGGGAATGACGAACGCCGAGGCGCTGGAGGCGATTGATCAGCCGCCATTGGCGATCACCACCGAACCTTTCGACACCCGCCGCGGAGAGCAGGCACCGCAGGTCCCACAGGCGAGCAGGTAGGGCAGCACATGCACATCGAAGCCAGGTTGTTTGAGTTCCTAACCGCGTTCTTCGCGCTGGCGGCCATCGTGTACGGCGTTCTGACACACATGTTTGCGCAGGGCGGTCTGGAATGGGCGGGCACCACGGCGCTGGTGCTGACAACCGGCCTGACGTTGATCACCGGCACGTTCTTCCGGTTTGTCGCGCGTCGCCTGGACACCCGGCCCGAAGACTACGAGGACGCCGAGATTGCCGATGGTGCCGGCGAGCTGGGCTTCTACCCGCCGCACAGCTGGTGGCCGATATTCATCGCATTGGCGGCCTCGATCACCGCGGTCGGTGTTGCTCTGTGGCTTTCGTGGCTCATCGTGGCCGGCGTGTGCTTCGTGTTGGCAACCGTGTCCGGTTTGGTATTCGAGTACCACACTGGAGCAGAGAAGCACTGAGCCGTCGCCGGTGCCCGCTATGGATGCCGATGTCGCCGCCAAGGTCACAATCAAGGCATGAGTTCGCCCGGAACCCGCGCTGAGCGTCCTGTTCGGGTGCTCCCTTTGGGTAGGGTTGCCCAAGCGTTGTGGGCCGCCGACGGCACCGCCGCCGTCGGAGAAGCAGTCGAGAAGGATAGACGTAGATGAGCGGGCGGAATCCCCCGGGGTGGGACTCTGGCGGGGCGG
>CAZCHU010000184.1:0-5924 GCA_964498215.1 uncultured Mycobacterium sp.
GGCCAGACACCTCACCCACGCCGCGCGCACCGGCGCCAACATCGACCAACTCCTCGCCACCGCCGCCGACCAGCGGCCCCTGCCCGACGAACTACCCGCCGCGGCCCTGTGGTGGCGACTCTCGGCAACACTCGCACCAGCCACCGACCACACCGCCGACAGCGCACTCGCCGACCCAGACACCGCCCTGGCCGCCGCCAACGCCGAAGCCCACACCCTGCGCAAGCAGTACCAGCACGCGCGCACCGAGCTGGCCGCCCTGGAAACCGCCGTGGCCCGCCGTCGCGGCCCCGCATGTGAGCACCTCGACGCCGAGGCCCTGCGGCGATTGCGTGACCGCGCTGAGGCCGACCGCCCCTACCTGGCCGCCGTCGAATCCGTCATCGACCAGTTCAACGACGCAGAAACGGTCTACGCCAACGCCGAAGCGCTCATCACCCACGCCCGCACCGAGCTGGACGCCCTGCACGCACAACCGGATGCCGATGCCCTCGATGTGGCCTCAGCTGCCCAGCACCTGGCCTGGCTGCAGGCCAACGTGCGGCCCACCCAAAGCCCCGCCGAACAGTTCTATCCCGCCCTGCAACAAGCCATCGCCGACCGCGAAGCCGCCGCCGGTGGCGCCGACCAGATCACCACCCACGCCGAGGTGGATGCCCTGCTCGCCCGCGCCGCCGCCGCTGATGACGCCCTCCTGCGTGAACGCCGCGCCGAACTCACAGCGCTGCACGCCCGCCTCTCGGCGGCCGAAACCGCTGCGGCCGAAGCGTTCGCGACCGCGCAATTGCGCACCGCCGACCACATCACCGCCCAACTGCCCGCGATCCACACCGAACTGCGCATCCTCGACGCTGCCGGGCGCCCCAGCTTCGCCTCCGTCCTGAACATGCCCGACGGCCCCGCCGAGGACACCCTGACCCCCACCCAAGCCGATTCGCTGCACGCACTGGCGGCCACCGCGTTCGCCCTGTCCCCCGCCTACGCCCCCGATCGCCCAGTTCTGCACCACCACATGCACCTGCTGGCCGACACCGCCGCCGCCGCTGGCCGCGACATCATCTGGGCCAGCACCACAGCGCCCACCGACACCGATGCCCTGGCCGCTGACGTGATCAGCACCAACGATCTACACATCACCGCCGAGGGCACCGCGCCCGGAACCCTGATCGTCATCGATCACGCCGAGCACCTGGACCCCGACAGACTGGCCGACCTCGCCGAAGCCGCAGCAGCCACCCAATCGCGAATCATCCTGCTCGACACCGACACCCGACCCCCCACCGCCTCAGCGACCATGCTGGCCGCCCTGCACAAAGACCTCCCCTGGTCCCAAACCCTCACCAGCAGCACACGCCACCGCGCCCACACACCGATCACTGCCGAGGTCGTCCCCGACCGACACACCGCGCTCGCCCAAGCCCGCGGTCTATCGGCCGCACACCACACCCCCGACATCACCGCAGCACTCACCCGCCACAACGAACTACTCACCCACCACCGCCGAGCCCATCAAACACACGCCGAGATACGCGGGATCACACTCAAACCCGTCAGCCGCGACCAAGGCCTCAGCCGCTAAAAACAGCCGCGAGGCCCTACCGAGGCTTTCTCAGTGAAAACCCCTGGCACGCCGTGATATCACTGGTGGAGGAAGGAAAACATCCGCAACCTACCCGAGAGCGCCAACGCGATCGACAACTCGTTCGGCTTTCTACGGAATGTTGATGCGCCACACCGTCGCTCCGGGGAACGGGAGACATACCTTGAGCGGATGCGGTCAGGTGAAGATGGCCAGCCGACGGAATCAGAGGGTGGTCCGGGGATGGTGACGCGGATTCAGCAGCGCCTCTCAGGAACCGGAGGGGTGGAGCTGGACCCGCCCAGCCGCACCGAGCAGCCATGTGCTGCCCCCATGTCGGTACTACTGGCTGCCGACTCCGGCCACGACATCGACTTCGAGCCCGAACCACTCGGCCGGAACACCGCGCACCCGTGAACAGGGACGTGGGGGCTGCAGTTCTAGGCCATTGCGGGCGTTACCCCGAGGCGTTCAGCCCCGACTATCTCGCCGATCTGAGGGCGAACTGGCCAGCGAAACCGATAGAACTCAGGATTACTTGCTGGACGACGGGGCCTGTGGCTCGCGCTCTTTCTGAGGGGTGTCTGCGAAAGCTCATGGAACACGCCACTCGCCTTGACCGTCGTGTCACCTGTTGCTCGTACTGTGAGCCTTAAAGTGGGTGCCCTCAGGCAAGGGCTTGGAGGGATCGATGGTCAGGAAGAGTCAGACGAACCGACTCACGACACAGCACCTTGCGAATCATGGTGTCGAGGGGATTTTCGGTGAGATCGCCAAGAACCACGACCTGAGTGTCGGTGAGATCGCCAACTTGGCTGTCAAGAAGCTGGGGGCGGACTTCCCCGCTCTTGAGTTTCGCCATCGCATGAAAGTGACCAAGGCGGAGATCAATGCCAAGCTCGCTCAAATCGATGACTACCTGGGGCAGGCCCTCTTCGTTCCTCTAGCTGAGATCCGGCCCGACGGTGGGCTCGTTGAGGTTCTTGACGACAACGGAGAGTGGAGGGTCGTTCTGGCCACCGAGGCCAAGTACCAGGGCAAGGACATCGAGAATATTCAACGAGGGATTCTGGTCGGCACCCGTAAGGACCAGGATCTGATGGCTGCGGGCAACGCCATCGAGAGGTCTCACAAAAACGTCCGAGAAATCGCCAACTTCATGCTCGGTGAGCAGCACTTCCCTTACATCTTGTTCCTGGAGGGGTCAAACTTCCTCACCGAGACAATCTCGATCACCAGACCCGATGGTCGGAAAGTCACGCTCCACTACAACTCGGGCACCCTCAACCGGATCGATCGTCTCACTGCCGTCAACTACTCAATGCCCATCAACACCAACCTCTGCGAGAACAGGGTCGTCACCAGCAAGGGCCAGGCGATCATGTTGCAAGCGGCTTCTATCTACACCCAAGGCATGGGTGGGCCGTGGGACGGTGCAGACATGCTGGCGATCATGATGGAGATTGCAACCACCTCGATCAAAGTGCTGGCGAGCGATCTTTTCAATCAGATGACGCTCAAGCCCAATGAAGAGGAGTCCGATGACAAGGGTCGTTGACCGGTCGATTCTGACGAAGGCCAAGAAGAACAAGAACGACGAATTCTATACGCAGTACGTAGACATCAAAGACGAGCTCGCTCATTACGAAGGTCACTTCGAGGGCAAAGTCGTCTACTGCAATACCGATGACCCTCGGGTAAGTAACTTCGTCAAGTTCTTCGTAGACAACTTCAAGTCTCTGGGCCTAAAGAAGCTCATCGCCACCGGCTGCGCCCTGGAAGGTGAGACCCGTGGCTCCTTGATGGTCTATGACGGCTCAGATCAGGCTTTCAAGGATTTCGAGACCGGGAAGATCGAGCGGCTCGAAAGCAATGGGGATTTCCGTAGAGGAGAATGTCTTGAGTACCTGCGACATGCGGATATCGTTGTCACCAATCCCCCGTACTCCCTTCTGCGCGATTTCGTCTCCTTGATGAGGAATTACGAGAAAGACTTCCTCGTTATCGCCACAGTAAACGCGATCACCTACAAGGACATCTTCAAGCTCATTAAGGACGGAAGAGTCTGGTTGGGTGTCGGTCTCGGTCGCGCCATCTCGGGTTTCATCGTCCCAGAACACTACGAGCTCTATGGCACAGAGGCGAGGATCAACGAGCGGGGAGAACGGATCGTCTCCACGAACAACAGTCTCTGGCTCACGACGCTGGACATCGAGAAACGTCACGAAGACATCCCCCTGATCGAGACTTATGTAGGTAACGAGGATCGGTACCCGATTTACGACAACCTTGACGGGATCAACGTCAACAAGACCAAGGACATCCCCGGAGATTACTCCGGTCTCATAGGCGTTCCGATCACCTTCTTACACAAGCACAATCCCCGCCAGTTCGAGATTGTCCGCTTCCGCAAGGGAGACGACGGCAAGGACCTTAAGGTGAACGGAAAGTCGCCGTACTTCCGCATCATCATACGTAGAAAGACCGATCAGGAAGTGGAGCCTGTTCTCCCCGGAGAAACGGCTCTTGCTGATGGCCAGACACTGATGTTCTAGTGACCTAGGCGGATTCAACGCAGATGGTTGTCTACGTTTGTAGACATTCGAGACGTATCGAACCCTGTCTTGTTTGGGTTCGCTAAGGCGAAGTGTTTGTGCTGCAAGCAGTCTAGCCAGTTGTAGTCGTGGATGTCGTCGTCAAGGACTACCGCCGCCAGTCAAAGAATCCAGCTGTATTGCTGCTACTCGTCACCGGACTGACGCTGGCCGAAATCGTGGCAGTTCGATCGCTGCGGTGTGTTCCTAGTCTCATGCGCTGAGCTCACTTTCCACACGATCGCGGTCGCATCGGTGGGATGCGCCCCGAACCAGCTGGTGAGGCTTTCGTCGCAAACTTGCCGCACGAACTTGCCGATCTCGGCGCCCACGACTTCGGGCCGACTCGTCGCGGACGGTCCCTGCTTTACTTCAAACTGCGGGCTGTCGATCTGCAGCCGGATGACCGCCGCCAATCCCTCGCTGACGTCGTCAGCGCCAACCTCCACGATGGTCTGACCCATGATGGTCCTACCAATCAGTTTTCGCTCTCTCCCATAACGATTGATGACAGCCGCTACAGCGTTTCGGAAACCCGACTGGTGGACGCCGCCGAGCGCACTCGCATGGACTCCGTTGATATAGCAGCGCACATCAGCGGAGAAACCGCTATTCCACTGCATCGCAACCTCCAACTTTCGGCCCGCTTCGAGTCCCCGAAAAGCGATCACATCCCACTCAAACGGGGTTTTCGTTCGGCTCATAAACCGAACGAGGCCCGTCAATCCTTCGTCGGTGGCCATAAGGACTCGGGGTTTGAATCTAGGCACGGGAACTGCGAGGGAAGCCGCTTTGGCGAAGTCACTGATCACCTCGTCCGCATCCGAGATAATGGAATCTCGGTCGTCCTCTAGGACGAAGCTCAGACCCGGTTGAAGGAACGTCATGTCGTTCAGCCGTTCGCCGATCGCCCCAATAAACCCTTGGGCCTTTGTCATGGCGGCGCTGTCGGGTCGAAACCGAACCCTGACTCCTGCACCCCGCATTCCGCTCACTTCCGCTGTCGCAGTACGCAAACTACCGCCCCCCGCCCCGAGCCAGCGACGAGCACCTCCGTCGATGGCGGCGGCTTGGACTTTGGATACTTCAGCCCCCCAGGTTTGGTTGGTCGCGAACTCGTCGGCTGCATCAACCACCACCATCGCAACCTCACCGATTCGCATGCCGCGGCCGCGACGCAGGGTGGGAGAAAGAGCACTGTCCCCGGCAGTGCTGATCTCAGCACCCCCCTCGACCAGGCGCACTCGAACGTCAGCGGCCGAAATGGCGAGTGTTCTATCTAACGTGCTCGGCATCGCATCACCCCTCGCGGTCAAAGTTGATTAGCTCGCCAAAGTATCGGAGGCGGCGTGATTCGCCTGCGCGCGTCGATCTTCGACGGCCAGGCCCCTTCCCGCTGTACTTCGATACCGCTCCGCAATTCTTCCACCACCGCGACGTTAGTCACCAAGCCGCAGGGATCTCATTTCTAGAGAGGTTCGGGAGTGATCAGATCATCCTGTCTCGCGTGAGGCGCTTCCCTGCTCGCCAAAGGGCCACGTCTATACGTCGCAGCAGGCTGACGTGTGGAGGCGCGTCCTGGCAAATCTCTGAAATTGTCTGGCGGCGCTGTGTTTCCGAGAGTTCGTCGTGCATTGAGACCCAAAACAGTGACTTTGGCGGTTGGAGATAGGTTCTGACCTCGTTGTCCAGGATTGGTGGCCTGACCCCAATCGGTTGATCCAGGCGTTGTGAGAGTCTTGCAGCCCACG
>CAZCHU010000185.1:0-3650 GCA_964498215.1 uncultured Mycobacterium sp.
GATCAACTGCGGCTACCCCTTGATCGAGCGGTTTCCGCTGATGTTCTTCACCTCGGCGACAGTGCTGCTGATCGGTGTCGCCCGCTGGTACCTGGTCAGACTCCCCCGGGCTGACTCCTCCGCCTCGGAGAAACCGCGCACCAACGGCGCGCGCCTCTCCGCAATGTTGGCGTCACTGCTGGGCAGACAGTCCGAGGCCGACTCCAACCGACAGCGGCGACGTCGCCATTCGGTGGACCGGCGCCCCAACGACGCGCCCAGATCTCCCGCCGACCCAGCTGCGCGCGGTCAGCGGCCGGTCAAGCGCACCGGCGCCCCCTCCCGGTCACGGCATGCACGCCCACCCCGGACCGACCCGGTCATGGACGCAGACCGGCCCCGTCCGCGCCGACGCCGACCCAATGAGCCGCCTCCGGCCGAGCCACGCCGCCGCGCTCGCGGATCAGCGAAGAAAGACGCCCGCCGGGCCGTACCGCCGGGCGAACGCCGGCCAGGTTACGACGGGGCCGAGCGACGCGGACGTCCGCAGCCGGGCCGTCGCTACGAGGACTACGAACCGTTGGAACCGCATCGTCGAATGGCAAACGGCTCGCACCACCCGGTCTCCCGGGCGCGCTACCGCGGCGCTGACGACGGCGACCAGCCCGAATACCGGCCCCGGCGCGGCCCCCGCGATGCCAACGCCGACCGTTGGGAATATGACATCTAGTTCGCCGAACCTGGTGTCACGGCTGTGGACTCTCCACCGACAACGACCGTGGCCCTGGGTTCGACGGGCTGAAACCAGCTGAGGCTAGCTTCGCGCAGGCCGGATCTCCCGCGGCAGCGCGAACACCAGCGTCTCGTTGGCGGTGGTGACCGGTTGCACCATGGCAAAGCCGTATTCGGCCAACCGCTCCAGCACCCCGCGCACCAGCACTTCGGGGACCGACGCACCCGAGGTGACACCAACGGTCGCCACACCCTCCAGCCACTGCGGATCGATGTCCTCGGCATAGTCCACCAAGTAGGCGGCGTCTGACCCGGCACCGAGTGCGACCTCGACCAGCCGCACCGAGTTGGACGAGTTGCGGGATCCGACCACGATCACCAGTTCGCATTCCGGGGCCATGGCCTTGACCGCGACCTGCCGGTTCTGGGTGGCGTAACAGATGTCGTCGCTGGGCGGATCCTGCAACGTCGGGAAACGCTCACGCAGCCGCCGCACGGTCTCCATCGTCTCGTCGACACTCAGGGTGGTCTGGGACAGCCAGATGACCTTGTCGATGTCGCGGACCACGACGTCGTCGACGGCGTCGGGGCCGTCCACAAGCTGCACGTGATCCGGGGCCTCCCCGGCGGTACCGACAACTTCTTCATGGCCCTCGTGGCCGATCAGCAGGATGTCGTAATCGTCGCGGGCAAAGCGTTTGGCCTCGTTGTGCACCTTGGTGACCAACGGACAGGTGGCGTCGATGACTTGGAGATCGCGCGCAGCCGCGGTCTCGTGCACCGTCGGCGCGACCCCGTGCGCGGAGAACACCACAATCGCGCCTTCCGGCACCTCGTCGGTCTCGTCGACGAAGACCGCACCCGCATTGGCCAGCGTCTCGACGACATGACGGTTGTGCACGATTTCATGGCGCACATACACCGGCGCGCCGTGCTTCTCCAGCGCCCGCTCGACGGTCTCGACCGCGCGGTCGACGCCTGCACAGTATCCGCGGGGTTCGGCCAGCAGCACCCGCCTGCCTGATACCTCGCCGGCAGCCGAGCTCAGCGCGCTCTGGCTGGCACCCGGAATCCCCATGTTGACAGTCGGCGGCATGGGTCCAAGGGTACTGACCCCACGCCCCGCCCGCCCAGCCGTAGGCTAAGGGCCATGGCAACAGCACCGTACGGGGTCCGTCTGCTGGTGGGTGCGGCGGTGACCGCGTTTGAGGAAACCCGCAAGCTTCCCCAGACCATCCTCATGTACCCGATGACCGTGGCGAGCCAGATCGCCCAGCTGGTGATGAAGATGCAGCAGGATGTGGCCGACATGGTCAACAGGGGCGACGAGACGCTCGGGACGTTGTTCCCGGCAAGCGATGAGCAACCGGAGTGGGCGACATTCGACGAGGATCCCGACACCGACGACGGTGGTAGCGGTGGTGACGTGCTGGACCTGCCCGTCCGCGACGGTGAGCGGTTGTCCGAGGGGCGCTTCGCCCTGTTCAGCGACGAGCCGGAGAAGCCGACGGCCCCGCCTTCCCCGGAGCCGGCGCGCACCGACGTCCCCGGCGCAGTCCCCGAGATCGTCGCCGAGCTCGAATACGAGGCGCTGACGCTGGCCCAACTGCGTGCTCGGTTGACCTCGATGCGGGTCGCGGAGTTGGAGGAGCTGCTCGCCTACGAGGAGTCCACCAAGGCGCGCGCCCCCTTTCAGACCCTGCTGGCCAACAGGATCACCCGCGCCTCGGCTAAGTGAACGCCACCGCAACGGGGCAGTCGGCGGACAACCCGTACCCGGTTCGCGGAGTGGCCGTCCGCGTCGCGGGCTGGATAGACAGACTCGGCCCCGTCTGGGTGGAAGGCCAAATCGCCCAGCTGACGCTGCGACCGAATTCGAACACCGCGTTCATCACGCTGCGCGACCCGGCAGCCGATATGTCGCTGTCACTGACCTGCCCGCGTGATCTGGTGGTCAACGCCCCGGTCAAGATGACCGACGGCACTCAGGTGATCGTCTACGGCAAGCCCAACTTCTACACGGGGCGGGGCACCTTCTCGCTGCGGGTGAGCCAGATCCGGGCGGTGGGGATCGGCGAGCTGCTGGCCCGGATCGAGCGGCTGCGCCGACTGCTCCAGGCCGAAGGCCTGTTCGATCCGCGCCTGAAACGGCCGATCCCGTTCCTGCCCCGCACCATCGGGCTGATCACCGGTCGGGCATCAGCTGCCGAGCATGACATCACAGCCGTGGCATCCACCCGCTGGCCCGCGGTCCGGTTCGCGGTGCGCAGCACCGTGGTGCAGGGGCCCAACGCCGTGCCACAGATCGTCGAAGCGCTGCGTGCGCTGGACGCCGATGCGGAGGTCGACGTCATCGTGCTCGCTCGTGGCGGCGGCAGCGTGGAGGATCTGCTGCCGTTCTCCGACGAAACGCTGTGCCGGGAGATCGCCAGGTGCACTACGCCGATCGTCAGCGCGATCGGCCACGAGCCGGACAACCCGCTGTGCGACCTTGTCGCCGACCTGCGCGCCGCCACGCCGACGGACGCCGCCAAGCGGATCGTTCCCGACGCCTCTGCCGAGCAGGCGTTGGTGGCGGATCTGCGCCGGCGCGGCGCGCGGGCACTGCGCAGCTGGGTGCATCGCGAACAGCACACCCTGTCGCAGCTGCGTAGTAGGCCGGTGCTGGCCAAGCCGCTGGATGCAGTCCTGGCGCGCGTCGAGGAGATTCACCGCGCGCGGGCCGCTGCCCGACGCGATGTCACGCGGCTACTGGGCGCGGAATCCGAACGCATCGGTCACCTGTCGGCACGGCTGACAACGCTGGGCCCGGCCGCGACGCTGGCCCGCGGCTACGCGGTGGTTCAGACGAAACCGGCAGCGCCGTCGGGGAGCGCGCCGCATGTGCTGCTCTCGGTTGCCGACGCCCCGCCAGGCACCGGCCTCCGGGTGCGGGTGGC
>CAZCHU010000185.1:3750-5914 GCA_964498215.1 uncultured Mycobacterium sp.
GACGAGGGTTGATTGGCAAAGCATGCCGATTGCCGAGTATCGAAATTGGAACATGTTTCAGTTATTCTCGCTACATGGGTGATGCATCGTTGACCACTGAACTCGGCCGAGTCCTGGTGACGGGAGGCTCCGGTTTCGTCGGAGCCAACCTGGTGACCGAACTACTGGACCAGGGACTTGAGGTGCGCACCTTCGATCGAGTCCCCTCGCCACTGCCCGCGCATCCGCGGCTCGAGGTATTCGAGGGTGACATCACCAACGCTGACGACGTCGCCGCCGCCGTCGACGGCACCGATACGATCATTCATACCGCAGCGATCATCGACCTGATGGGCGGCGCGTCGGTCACCGAGGAGTACCGCCGGCGCAGTTTCGCCGTCAACGTCGAGGGCACCAAGAACCTGGTGCACGCCGCCCAGAAGTGCGGCGCCAAGAGGTTCGTCTACACGGCCTCCAACAGCGTGGTGATGGGCGGACAACGCATCTCCGGCGGCGACGAAACCCTGCCCTACACCGAACGTTTCAACGATCTTTACACCGAGACCAAAGTGGTTGCCGAGAAGTTTGTGCTCTCCCAGAACGGAGTTCAGGGGCTGCTGACCTGTTCGATCCGCCCCAGCGGCATCTGGGGTCGCGGCGACCAAACCATGTTCCGCAAGCTCTTCGAGAGTGTGCTGGCCGGACACGTCAAGGTGCTCGTCGGCAACAAGAAGGCCAAACTCGATAACTCCTACGTACACAACCTGATCCACGGGTTCATCCTCGCCGCACAGCATCTGGTGCCAGGCGGCACGGCCCCCGGCCAGGCGTACTTCATCAACGACGGCGAGCCGATCAACATGTTTGAATTCGCACGTCCGGTTGTCGAGGCTTGCGGCCAGCGCTGGCCCAAGCTTCGGGTGCCTGGCCGCCCAGTGTGGTTTGCGATGTCCGGCTGGCAATGGCTGCATTTCCGCTTCGGCCTGCCGAAACCGTTGTTGGAGCCCACCGGAGTGGAACGGGTCTACCTGGACAACTACTTCTCGATCGCCAAGGCGCAACGCGACCTCGACTACCAGCCCCTGTACACGACCCAGGAGGCGCTGGAACATTGTCTGCCCTACTACGTCGAGCTGTTCCACAAGATGAAGGCCAAGTCAGGTCAACCTCTGGTCTCCGCGGCAGCGCCGGTCCCGCCGGAGGGCTGAACGAACCCGCCGCTGGACTGACGACTGGCCATAGACTGGGCACCATCCAACGTCGACAGTGGAGGGGCAAGGAATGCCGGACGGTAAGCCCAACATCTTGGTCATCTGGGGCGATGACATCGGAATCACCAACCTGAGCTGTTACAGCGATGGTCTGATGGGCTACCGCACGCCGAATATCGACCGCATCGCTGCCGAGGGTATGCGGTTCACCGACTCCTACGGCGAACAGAGCTGCACCGCTGGCCGTTCCTCGTTCATCACCGGTCAGAGTGTGTACCGGACCGGTTTGAGCAAGGTCGGCATGCCGGGAGTCGACGTGGGTCTCTCACCTGAGGATCCGACGATCGCGACATTGCTCAAGCCGCTCGGTTATGCGACCGGCCAGTTCGGCAAGAACCACCTCGGCGACCTCAACAAGTACCTGCCGACGGCGCACGGCTTCGACGAGTTCTTCGGCAACCTTTACCACCTCAATGCCGAGGAGGAACCTGAGCACCCCGACTACCCCACCGAGCAGGAAGCTCCCCTGCTGCGGAAGGCTGCGATGCCGCGCGGCGTCATCCGATCCTGGGCAACCGAGGAAGTCTCAGACGAGGTCGACGAGCGGTTCGGCCCGCTGGGGAGGCAACGCGTAGAGGACACCGGCCCGCTGACCAAGAAGCGGATGGAAACCATCGACGACGAAACCACCGATGCGTGCATCGACTTCATCGAACGTCAGACCGCTGCCGACACACCGTTCTTCGTCTGGATGAACACCACCCACATGCATTTCCGGACCCACACCAAACCGGACAGCCTAGGGCAGGCCGGGCGCTGGCAGTCGTCGTATCACGACACGATGGTCGACCACGACAAGCATGTGGGCCGACTGCTGGACTGCCTAGACGAACTCGGCATCGCCGAAGACACCATCGTGGTGTACTCCACCGACAACGGCCCGCACGCCAACACCTGGCCGGACGGGGCCACCA
>CAZCHU010000186.1:0-5851 GCA_964498215.1 uncultured Mycobacterium sp.
GCACGGTCAACGCCCTCAGCGCCTACTACCAGGATTCGCTGGACCCCTTCGATCCCCGCCAGGTCGAGCTGTCCACCATTCGGCTGCTAGCCAAATTGCCGACGATCGCGGCCTACGCGTACAAGAAGTCGGAGGGGCAGCCCTTCCTGTACCCGGACAACTCGTTGACCCTGGTCGAGAACTTCCTGCGGATGACGTTCGGGGTCCCGGCTGAGGATTACCAGGTCGATCCGGAAATCGTACGGGCCCTGGACATGTTGTTCATCCTGCATGCCGACCATGAGCAGAACTGCTCGACGTCGACGGTGCGGCTGGTCGGCTCGTCGCAGGCCAACCTGTTCACCTCGATCTCCGGGGGCATCAACGCGCTGTGGGGTCCGCTGCACGGTGGCGCGAACCAGGCGGTACTCGAGATGCTGGCGAAGATCCGCCGCGAGGGCGGCGACGTCGCCTCGTTCGTCAAGAGGGTGAAGGACCGCGAAGACGGCGTGAAGCTGATGGGCTTCGGTCACCGGGTATACAAGAACTATGACCCGAGGGCGCGCATCGTCAAGGAGCAGGCCGACAAGATCCTGGCGAAAATCGGCGTCAACGACGAGTTGCTCGACATCGCCAAGTCGCTTGAAGAGATCGCGCTGACCGACGACTTCTTCATCGAACGCAAGCTCTACCCGAATGTCGACTACTACACCGGCGTGATCTACCGAGCCATGGGCTTTCCGACCCGCATGTTCACCGTGTTGTTCGCCCTCGGTCGGCTGCCTGGGTGGATCGCCCACTGGCGAGAGATGCACGGCGAGCCCAACAAGATCGGTCGGCCCCGCCAGATCTACACCGGCTATACCGAGCGTGACTACGCTGAGCTGGATAACCGGTGAGTGCCAGGCCCGCCAGACGGTAGGCGTCTGATGCCGCGAAAGTTGTAGTGCTGCAAGTGCCGTGTGAGTGAGCCGTCGGAGTCGCTGAGCCCGCGGCGCAAGGTCATCATTTTGGCCTCGTGCTGCCTGAGCCTGTTGATCGTGTCGATGGACGCGACGATCGTCAACGTCGCGATACCGAGCATCCGCTCCGATTTGTCCGCCACACCGACGCAGATGCAGTGGGTGATCGACGTATACACCCTGGTGCTGGCGTCCTTGTTGTTGTTGTCGGGGGCCACTGCCGACCGATTCGGCCGGAGACGCACCTTCCAGGTGGGCCTGTCGATCTTCGCCGTCGCGTCACTGCTGTGCAGCCTGGCGCCCAACATCGAAACTCTGATCGCCGCTCGACTGCTCCAGGCGATCGGTGGTTCGATGCTCAATCCCGTCGCGATGTCGATCATCACTCAGGTGTTCACCGGCAGGGTGGAACGGGCGCGGGCAATCGGCATCTGGGGCGGCGTCGTCGGAATCTCCATGGCGCTCGGCCCGATCGTGGGTGGTGCACTCATCGAGTACGTCGGCTGGCGTGCCGTGTTCTGGATCAATCTCCCGATATGCGCGATCGCGATAGTGCTAGCCGCGATCTTCGTGCCCGAATCCAAGTCGGTGTCGATGCGCGGCGTGGACCCGGTCGGTCAGGCGCTCGGAGTGACCTTCCTGTTCGGCATGGTGTTTGTTCTGATCGAGGGACCTGCGCGGGGCTGGAGCGAACCGGACGTCGCGACGATCGGTGTTATCGCCGCGCTGGCTTTCGTGGCTTTTGTGCGTTACGAAACCAGGCACGACGATCCGTTCATCGATCTTCGATTCTTTCGGAGCATCCCGTTCTCGTCGGCGACTATCACCGCCGTCGCGGCGTTCGCGGCGTGGGGTGCGTTCCTGTTCATGATGTCGCTGTATCTGCAAGGCCAGCGCGGGTTCTCGGCGATGCACACGGGTCTGATCTATCTGCCACTCGCGGTCGGTGCGATCATCTTCGCCCCGCTGTCTGGCCGACTCGTCGGCCGATTCGGCGCCCGGCCGTCACTGCTGATCGCCGGAGCCCTGATGACCGCGGCAACCCTGCTGCTGACCCAGCTCAGCGCCGTTACCCCGGTGTGGCACCTGCTGGTGATCTTCGCGGTGTTCGGCATCGGTTTTTCGATGGTGAATGCGCCCATCACCAATGAGGCGGTCAGCGGTATGCCGACCGACCGTGCCGGCGCCGCCTCGGCGATCGCCTCGGCCAGCCGTCAGGTTGGTGTGAGCGTCGGTGTGGCGCTGTGCGGTTCGGCTGCCGGTGCCGCAATTGCCGATCCGACCATCGATTTCGCCCGCAGCGCCCGGCCGTTGTGGCTGCTGTTCGCTGTGATGGGGGTACTTATCCTCGCTCTCGGCTTCTACTCCACGTCACCGCGCGCCCGCCGCTCCGCCGAGCGGTTGGCGCCGCTGATCGCCGGGCCGCCGGCCGGAAGCGCTGAGGTCCGCTAGCTCTGCAATGCTGCCATCGCGGCATTGTGCCCGCCGATGCCCGACACGGCGCCGCCGCGGCGAGCGCCCGAACCGCACAACAGGATCCGTTCATGCGCGGTTGCCACACCCCAGCGACGGGCAGGGGTATCCAGCGGTTCGTCCTCCTCGGCAAAGGGCCACATCAACGCGCCGTGGAAGATGTTTCCGGCGGTCATCGCCAACGCATGCTCGAGATCAGCGGTCGTCTTGGTCTCGATGCACGGACGACCAGCCGAGTCGACCATCAATACCTCCTGAATTGGCTCGGCCAGAACCGAATTCAGCGAGTCCAGCACCGCCGATGTCAGCCGGTCACGCATCCGGTCGGGGTCGCGTGCAGCCAACCGGTGTGGAGTGTGCAGGCCGAAGGCCGTCAACGTGTGAGCACCCGAGTTGAACAGCTGCTGCGACAGGATGGTGGGATCGGCCAACGAATGGCAGTACACCTCACAGGGAAGCGGAGTCGGTACATCGCCGGCCTCGGCGCGGTCGAAAGCGGCATCGAGTTGGCGGTAGCCCTCGTTGATGTGGAAGGTGCCGCCGAAAGCCTGCTCCGGGGTGACGGTTCGGTCGGCCAGGCGCGGCAACCGGCGCACCATCAGGTTGACTTTGACCTGGGCCCCGGGGGTCAAGTCCGGCTCAGGGTCGCCGGTCAACCGGGCCAGGACCGCGGGCGTCACGTTCGCCAGCACCACACCGGCGTGAACCTCGTGGTCTTGGCCGCCGCATCGGTAGCGCACATCCCCCTCGGGCGTGATGGAGTGGACCTCCGCGCCGGTGGCTATTTCGGCACCATGACCGGCGGCGGCTGTCGCAAGCGCTGCACTGACCGCGCCCATCCCGCCGACCGGAACATCCCAGTCGCCGGTGCCTCCGCCGAGCAGATGGTAGAGAAAACACACGTTCTGCGCGAGCGACTCCCCGTCGGCGCGTGCGAAGGTACCGATCAGCCCGTCGGTCAGCATCATGCCGCGGACAAGGTCGCTGCGCACCGCTTCGGTAATCGCGTACCCGATTGGCCGGCAGATCAGCGTTTCCCAGGCAGCGTCGGCCTCGGCGCTGCCGCCGGTCACATGCCGGCGCGCTTGATCACGCGTGCGTAGCGGCTCGGTCAGCGTCGGCCACAGTGGCTCGGTGACCAGCCGGCACCGACGGTAGAACTCTGCGAAGCCCGGCCGGTCGGCCGCCGCGCCGACCGCGTCGAAGGTGCTCTGGGGTCCGATCAGTAGACCGGCCTGTCCGCCAGAGGCTGGATCTGGGGTATAGGACGAATATCGGCGCCGCACCCGTTGAACGCGCGCGCCGAGGTCGTCGAGGATTCGTTTGGGCAGCAGACTGACCAGGTACGAGTAGCGCGAGAGCCGGGCGTCCACACCGTCGAACGCGCGCGCTGATACCGCGGCGCCGCCGACGTGATCCAGCCGTTCGAGCAGCAGCACTCGTTGTCCGGCCCGCGCCAAGTAGCCGGCGGCCACCAAGCCGTTGTGTCCGCCGCCGACGATGACTGCGTCAAACCGCGCGCCTACCACAGTGGGATCGAGCCTTCCGGATCATTCGGCACGGTAGGTCGGCCGGCTTCCCGTCCCCAAAAGGAGCCGACGGCCCGCCTGACAACTCGGCAGTCCGGTCACCGCTGGATTGCGCAGGCCATCTGCGCGTTGTGGGCGTCGGTATTGAGTTGGGTCGCGGCCTCATTGAGCGCGTCCCCGCCGCGGCGCAGACCCATGGTGAACAGCAGCTTGGTGGCGTGCATCGACCAGGACTGCATCGGATCGGACACCTCAGGCGGCAGCCCTGGCATTAGTGAGGCGTCTAGAGCTGTGGCCGCCGCCCCGCGCAGGGCAGTGCGGCCGAGCACATTCGAGCGCTTCACCTCGGAGTCGGAGTAGTCCACGTAGTCACCGGTCCCGGCGGTGGCGTAGGCGAAGTCCTCGTAATTCAACGCCGCGATGGTGATCGCCTGATCGAACTGCTCGCACGCCTGCGCCACCGGGTTGGCGGCCTGGGATGCCATCCGCGCCACATCGGCTGGCGCGCCCGCCGGATCGCCGGGGGCGCCCGAGGGGGCGGGTTCGGCCCAGGCGACACCGGTGGCCATCTGGATTGCCAGCGCGGCGGCAACCGCCATGGGTGCGCCCCTGCGGATGGTCACGACACTCCCTTCGCCGCCGGTGATCCGCCCGAGGCTACCGGCGAAGATGCGCCGACGGCGCATCCCAACAGGGCCCAATCCGATTAGGCACAAGAAATCCACCGTTGGTTAACTATTTGCTTGCCAACGAGACACCCGCCTCCCAGAGCATTGTCACGCCTTGGTCATGGCATCAGCACATTTGTGACACGAAGAAGCGGCGAGGAGGCGACGAGAGTTGTTGCGCCTCCTAGGGCCTCTTCTGTTGGTCTTCCTGCTGGCGACCATTGCGACGGCCCCGCAGGGTTTCGCCCAACCGGCGCCCGCGGACCCGGCCATTCAGCCCGTCGGTAATGCAGCGCCACCACTGGCCGCACCCATCGCGTCCGCCCAGCCGGGCAAGCTCACCACCCCGGACGGGTGGGTCCTGAACGTAGAGGCGCGCAGCGAGTCGATCGAGCCGGTCCAATCGCTGACGAACTCGCCGTGGTCGCGTGAGTATCGCGTCGACGGAAGCTTTGAGGGCACCGTAACCGGTTCGGGGACAACCCAACTGGTTGGCGGCACGCTGGAAGCGGGCTATCAGATCGGCTGTGGCATAACCCAGGACGCCCTCGAGTCGATCTCCACCGCTACGGGTCTCGGAGGCCTGTCCATTCCATTTGTCAACGGATCCATCCTTCCTTTCGTGTTTGGCGCGCAGGCAGGCAACCAGATCAAAATCGACCTGAAGCCGGGGACGGTGAACGTCGTTCCGGTGGGCAAGAGATCGTTCGAGGGCGCATCGACGTATGTCAACATCACCGGGTTTCGCATCCGGGTCGACGGCTGTGCCGGTCAGTCCTTCATCCGCTCCTATGCGACGTTCATGAGTTCCACCGACAACACCGACGACATCGTGACCTATCTCGGCGTCACCCGGGCCGTCTAATGGGCTGCCGCCAATCTCCGACTCCCGTGGACGAAGGAACTCCAGAGCTCATGCCCAACCGATTCGTCACGGCCGTGGCTGGCATAGTTCTGGCCGTCGGCTCCGCTCCGCTCGCGATGGCGGATCCGGCGATGCCACCGCCCCCCGGGCCGGCTGCGGCGGAGGCGGTCCAGGTGGCCGACGCCACGCCACTGCCCCCCGGATCGGCTCCAGCGGATGCGGTCCCACTGGCCGACGCGACGCCGCCGGGCCCTCCGCTGGATACCGGCGTGGTTCCGTCCGAGGTTCCCGTGAGCGCTGAAACCCTCGACGGTCGGACCATCACCGTGGCCGCGAAGGACGAGACTCAGCTGCCGGTGGCGCCGTTGACCACGT
>CAZCHU010000187.1:0-5819 GCA_964498215.1 uncultured Mycobacterium sp.
CTGGCGGGCGTCGAGCCGGCGGTGGATCGTCAGCGTTGCCGCTCCCATAAAGTTTTCCTTCGCTTGAAACAGTTGTTGCATCAGCTACTGAGACAGGTATATCACCCTATGTGTCACCAGGCAACCACACGACTGTTTCAATATCTTCTGCCGCCCGAAACTCCCATCAGTACGCGGCTCAGGCGCATCACCCATCGCGGTCATGGTCGAGTCCCGAAGGCTAACCGTGTTCGCCGCAGTGAGAGTTGCGCATAGCGGCGCATCCAACGCGGCGGTAGCCGCCGCTCGACGCGACTACCGTGCTTCCTATGGTTGGTGGTCGTGGTGTTGGGAGCAATGGCAGCAATCGAAACGAAGACGTGGAGATGCCACCGCCCTCACACCCCGCGGCCATCCACAACTCGGTCAACAAGCCGGTGTTTATTACCGCCGCCGGAATCGTTGTTGTGTTTGCGGTTTGGGCGCTCGCCGCCCCCGCGAGCGCCGAGACGGCGGTCGGGGCGGTGAAGGACTTCATCTCCACCTGGTTCGGTTGGTGGTACTTCGTCCTCGCCACGGCGATCGTCGGGCTGGTGATATTTCTCGGCGCCAGCAGATACGGCCGCTACCGGCTAGGCCCCGAGGAATCCCGGCCCGAGTACAGCTTGTTCACCTGGACGGCGATGCTCTTCGCCGCTGGGATCGGAATCGACCTGATGTTCTTCTCGGTTGCCGAGCCGGTCTACAACTATCTGCACCCACCCACCGGTCCGGCCCAGACGAACGACACGGCGCGTGAGGCGCTGACTTGGACGATCTTCCATTACGGCATCACGGGCTGGGCGATGTATGCCCTAATGGGTGGCGCCCTCGCCTATTTCGCCTTCCGGCACAACCTGCCGCTAACCATCCGGGCGGCACTCTACCCAATCTTCGGCAAGAGGGTGCACGGGCGGTGGGGCGACGCGATCGATGTCGCCGCAGTACTTGGCACTATCTTCGGGATCGCCACTTCTTTGGGAATCGGCATAGTGCAGCTCAATTACGGTCTACACGAGATGTTCGGCATCCCCCTGGGCAAGGGCGCACAGATCGGGCTAATCATACTGTCGGTAATCATCGCGACCATCTCAGCTACCACGGGCGTTGACAGAGGCATCCGTCGACTGTCTGAGATTAACGTCATGTTGGCCATCGTGTTGCTCGTCTACATACTGCTGGCCGGACGGTCCTCTTTCCTGCTCAACGGACTAACCCAGAATATTGGTGACTACGCCTCCTCCTTCCTGGACCGTACGTTGGACACGTTCGCCTGGGACCGTAACCCGGAGACTCCAAACCAGCCGACGGCCTGGCTAGACGGCTGGACGCTGTTCTTCTGGGCGTGGTGGGTGGCCTGGGCACCGTTTGTCGGGCTGTTCCTGGCTCGGATCTCACGCGGGCGCACACTGCGGCAATTCGTCTTCGGAGTGCTGGTCGTGCCGTTCAGCTTTATCCTGCTGTGGATCTCGATCTTCGGCAACAGTGCCGTCGAACTTGCCCGCAGCGATCCGGGTTTCGCCGAAACAACCGCAGCGCGAGCCGAAGTCGGCTTCTACTCACTGCTCGAGCAATATCCCTATGCACCGATGCTGCTGGGCGTTGCCACACTCACCGGCCTGTTGTTCTACGTGACCAGTGCCGATTCGGGATCGCTTGTGATGGGCAACTTCACCTCCCGACTGTCGGATCCGATGGCCGATTGTGCCCGTAGCACCCGCATCTTCTGGTCGCTGGCAATCGGGTTGTTGACGCTGTCGATGCTGTTCGCCGGCGACGGCGGCTCCATCACCACATTGCAGAACGCCACCATCATCATGGGATTACCGTTCTCGCTCGTGCTTGCCGGAATCGGTGTCGCACTGCTGCGTTCTGTGCGCCATGAGTCCTACAAGATCGACAGTTTCCGCACTTCGCTCCCGAAGGCCATCGCAGTCGGCCGCAGGACAGCGGACGACGGCGGCTGGAAGCAAAGACTACTCAGCTCGATCCACTATCCAGGGCCGAAGGCAACCCGCAAATTCATATCGGACACCATTGTTCCGGCGATGCGGCTGATTGCCGAGGAGTTCGACCGCGCGGGTGTCGCCGTGACCATCGACGAGTCTCGCAGCAACGAGGGTCTGCCCTATCCACGGCTGCTCGTCGATCTGGTGGACGAACCACATTTCGAGTACGGTGTGTGGCCGGTCTCGGCCCCGACACCGCATTTCCGGCTCCTGGCACAACGGTCCGGCGATAGATACTTTCGCTGCGAGGTATGCCTGTCGGAAGGTTCGCAGGGTTACTCCCTCAATGGCTACAGCCGCGAACTGGTCATCGGCGACATTCTCGACCAGTATGAGCGCCACCTCGGGTACCTTCACCTGCGGCGCAGCGAGAGTGACCAGTACGAGTACGAGCCGACACCGGAAAACGTCACCGTCAATGAGGCGGAAGGGATGCCCAACCCATGAGTGACACCCTCTATATCGATGGCACGTGGCGGCCTTCAGCATCCGGCGCTACCCGCGAAATCTGCTGCCCGGCAGATAATTCGGTGGTCGGCTTGGTAGCCGAGGCCGACGGGGCTGACACCGAGACGGCGATCGCCGCCGCCCGGCGTGCCTTCGATGAGGGCCCCTGGCGGCAAAGCACCGCAGCCGAACGCGGCGACTTGCTGTTGCAGATCGCTGCTGCGATCAACGCTCGGCGCGACGAATTCGTCCGAGCCGAGACACTGGATACCGGCAAGCGTCCCTACGAGTCCGATATTGACATGTCTGACATCGCCAACTGCTTTCGGTACTTCGGCAAGCTGGCCGATCAGCACGGTGGGCGGATCGTCGACGCCGGCTCGCCTGATATCGAGTCCCGAGTCGTCTACGAGCCAGTCGGAGTATGCGGGTTGATTACGCCATGGAACTACCCGCTGTTGCAGGCGGCGTGGAAGGTTGCTCCGGCGCTCGCGGCGGGCAACACCTTCGTGCTCAAACCCGCCGAGCTAACGCCTCACACGTCAATCCTACTGATGTCGGTACTACACGATCTCGACCTCCCAGCGGGGGTGGCCAATCTCGTGCTCGGCGCCGGGGCCGCCGCTGGGGCGCCGCTGTCAACCCATCCCGATGTCGACTTAATATCCTTCACCGGCGGTCTGGTCACCGGTCGGGTCATCGCCCGCGAGGCCGCGGCGACGGTCAAGAAGGTAGCGCTCGAACTCGGCGGGAAGAACCCCAACATAATCTTCGCCGACGCGTGCGACACCGAGGAACGCCTCGACGCTGCGGTGGACAACGCTCTGAACGCGGCCTTCCTGCACTCCGGACAGGTGTGTTCGGCAGGCGCCCGGTTGGTGATCGAGCAATCCGCACACGACCGCTTCGTCGACGAATTGGTGCGGCGTGCCGAACAGATCAAGCTCGGTCTGCCGTTCGCCGACGGAACCGAGACCGGCCCGCTGATCTCAGCCGGGCATCGGGACAAGGTGCACGCCTACGTCGAGCGGGCCCGCGCGGACGGCGCCGTCATCCGCACCGGTGGGGCGTTCGCCACCGGCGATCAGGGTTGTGGCTCACTCGACGACGGCTACTTCTACCTGCCCACCGTCATCGACGGCGCCGACCGCACGATGGCATGCGTGCACGACGAGGCATTCGGTCCGACCGTCACTGTCGAGACGTTCACCACCGAAGACGAGGCCGTCGAAATCGGCAACGACACCATCTACGGGCTGGCCGGTGCGGTTTGGTCATCAGATACCGCACGGGCCCGGCGCGTTGCGGCCCGGCTACGCCACGGCACGGTCTGGGTCAACGATTACGGGCCCTATTTGCCGCAGGCGGAATGGGGTGGCTTCAAACGATCCGGGATCGGCCGCGAGCTCGGACCGTCTGGCCTGCACGAGTACGTCGAGGCGAAACACGTGTATGAGAATCTCCGGCCGGTCGTCACCGGCTGGTTCGCGCAGCGAGGAGAGCGTAAGTGACGGACTACGACTACGTGATCGTTGGTGGCGGATCGGCGGGCGCGGCCGTGGCGGGCCGACTGTCGGCCGATCCAGCGGTGACGGTCTGTCTACTTGAGGCCGGTCCCACCGACGTCGACGACCCGGCCATCTTGCAGCTCGACCGCTGGATGGAACTCCTTGAGTCTGGCTACGACTGGGACTACCCGATCGAGCCGCAGGAAAACGGCAACTCGTTCATGCGGCATGCCCGAGCCAGGGTGCTGGGCGGGTGTTCATCACACAACAGCTGTATCGCCTTTTGGGCGCCGCGCGAAGATCTCGACTCCTGGGAGCACGAGCACGGCTGCACCGGCTGGGGCGCGGACTCGGTATATCGGCTGTTCTCACAGCTCGAAACCAATGACGCACCAGGCGAACACCACGGGCGCAGCGGCCCAGTCAACATCATGACGGTCCCGCCCAACGACCCGTGCGGCGTTGCCCTACTCGATGCCTGCGAGGCAGTGGGAATTCCGCGTGCGGAGTTCAACTCGGGGCGCACCGTGGTCAACGGCGCCAACTTCTTCCAGATCAACAGCCGACCCGATGGAACTCGCTCGTCGGCGTCGGTGAGCTATCTGCACCCGAATCTGAATCGGCCAAACCTTACCGTCCGAACCGGGGCGTGGGCCAAGAAGATCGTGGTGGAGAACGGCCGGGCGTTAGGAATCGAATTCACCGACAATGCGTTTGGCCGCACCACTCGGGTCGACGCGCGCCGCGAGGTGATTGTCTCAGCCGGAGCGATCGACTCACCGAAACTGCTCATGCTGTCCGGCATCGGGCCGGCGGATCAGCTGCACGAGAATGGTATCGAGGTGCTGGTCGACTCTCCCGGGGTCGGCGCGCATCTGCAGGATCATCCGGAGGCCGTTATCGGATTCGAGACACCCCGCCCAATGGTGCGCAACTCCACGCAGTGGTGGGAGGCCGGTATCTTCACCCCAACCGTCGGGGGGCTCGATCGCCCGGACCTGATGATGCACTACGGCAGCGTGCCGTTCGACATGCACACGTTGCGGCAGGGCTACCCCACCGCAGAGAACACCTTCTGCCTCACGCCCAACGTCACCCACGCCCGATCCCGCGGCACCGTCCGGTTGCGATCGCGCGACTTCCGCGACAAGCCCCGCGTCGACCCCCGCTACTTCACCGATGCAGAGGGCCATGACATGCGGGTGATGATCACAGGACTGCGTAAGGCTCGCGAGCTCGCGTCGACTGCACCGCTTTCCGACTGGGTGGCGCGCGAACTCTACCCGGGGCCGCAGGCACAATCCGATGCCGAGCTGGCCGACTATATCCGGCGCACCCACAACACCGTCTACCACCCGGTCGGCACGGTGCGGATGGGCCCGGCGAACGACCCGATGAGCCCCCTCGACCCCGAACTGCGGGTCAAAGGTGTCGAAGGACTCCGCGTCGCCGACGCCTCGGTCTTCCCCGAACACACGACCGTGAACCCGAACATCACCGTCATGCTCGTGGGTGAACGCTGCGCCGAACTCGTAACTGGGGTGCGGTAGTTCAAACGAAGGCGCGTCAGCGCGCTGATGACACAGTTGCGTCCCCGCCGTTTTGCCCGATACCTGGCCTCATCCACCCGGGCGGTGATTTCTTCGACGGACTCTCCGCGAGCGACGAGGGTGACTGGTATCAGAATGGGTCTTGTCGAGGAACAGCAGCCCCCGTAGCCGTCGGCGGGCGGCCTCCAGAAGCGGGAGGGTGACATCGACCCACCACCCGTCGCACGACCTCCCCCAGCAGGTCGGCGTAGGCGGCTACCGAGGGGGATTGCGACTCCGGCCCGGAC
>CAZCHU010000188.1:0-2526 GCA_964498215.1 uncultured Mycobacterium sp.
CTCATTGGCGTTCAGCGGTTCGCGGGAGCCGAGCGCCCACTGCCCCTCATCGCGGGGAGGCTTGGAACCCTTGGGCCTACTGGCAGGCTGTGCGGTGGTCATCGGGGTGTGCTCCTCGTCGGAGCCGGCGTTCAGATCGCGCGTTATTACCGGTGGCTGTTCCGGTGGCGCAGATCCGGCTGCCAGCTGTAATAGTGCGGGCGGGTTTCCGAAACTACGTGGTCAAGGCAGACAGCAACAGCTGCAAACGCGCTTGAAATCGACATGACGGCGCACTACCAGCGCTACCCGGCGGGGAAGGCGGTGGGCTGCGGTCACGGACCCAATTGTGCCACGAATACCGGCACCTGCCCTAATGGGCCAAGTTTTGCGTGCGCGCGAGCGAAAATCAGCTCTGGGAGACTGTCGTGGTGACGGTTCGGGCGAAGGCGATACCGGAGATGACACTGCCCGAGCTGACAGCCGGGTCAGGTGCCCCGTCGCGTCCTTTCGGGATCTACATTCACGTACCGTTCTGCGCCACGCGTTGTGGATACTGCGACTTCAACACCTACACGCCGACGGAATTGGGTGGCGGTAGCACCCCGGCGGGCTGGCTGGCGTCGCTGCGGCAAGAACTTCACCTGGCGGCGACTCATCTTGAGGTTTCACCGCAGGTGCAGACCGTATTCATCGGGGGCGGCACTCCCTCGCTGCTGGGCGCTGCCGGGCTCGCGTCGGTACTCGACGCGGTCGGCGAGCACTTCGTCGTGGACTCGGACGCGGAGATCACCACGGAGGCCAATCCGGAATCGACGTCGCCGGATTTCTTCACCCGGTTGCGTACCGCCGGATTCACCCGGGTGTCGCTGGGCATGCAGTCGACGGCGCCGCATGTGCTCTCGGTGCTGGAGCGGGTGCATTCGCCCGGCCGAGCGGTCGACGCCGTACGGGAAGCCAGGGGGGCGGGCTTCGAGCGGGTCAGCATCGACCTCATCTACGGAACACCCGGGGAGACCGATGAGGACCTGGTGCGCTCGCTCGACGCCGCCCTCGACTCCGGGGTTGATCATCTTTCGGCCTACGCCCTGACCGTGGAGGACGGCACGGCGTTGGCCCGGCGGGTGCGGCGAGGTGAACTACCGGCCCCCGACGATGACGTACTGGCCCGGCGATACGAACTGCTCGACCGTCGGCTCGCCGATGCCGGTTTCGACTGGTATGAGGTATCGAACTGGGCTCGACCTGGTGGTCAGTGCCGACACAACCTCGGCTACTGGGACGGCGGGCAATGGTGGGGCGCGGGCCCTGGCGCACATGGCTACGTCGACTCCATCCGATGGTGGAACATCAAGCACCCCAACGCTTATGCGCAAGCCTTGGCGGACGGTTCGCTGCCGGTCGCCGACTTCGAAACGCTTGACGCCCAGACATCGCACACCGAAGACGTGATGCTGCGGATACGCCTGCGCTCGGGCCTGCCGGTGGCGATGCTGTCCGGGGAGGAGCGCGACCGGGCGGCCCACGCGGTCGATGCCGGGTTGTTGTGTCGAAGCGGCGAGCAGCTGGTGCTGACAGACCGTGGCCGGCTACTCGCCGACGCTGTGGTGCGCGACCTGCTGGGCTGAGGCGGCTGCTGAGGCGGCTACAGCAGCGCGGCCGCCAGACGGCGCCACTGCTCCCGCGGGAACTCTCGCGGGTCGGCCGTGATCACCTGGACGCAGACGTGGTCGGCGCCTGCCGAGTGGTGTTCCGCCACGCGACGGCGCACAGCCTCCTCGTCACCCCAGGCGATGATTCCGTCGAACAGCCGGTCGCTGACCGAGCTCAGGTCGTCCTCGGTGAAGCCCGACCTCAGCAGGTTGTTGGCATAGTTGGGAAGCCCGAGATAGGACCGCAACCATTCGGTTCCGATGGCTCGTGCCTGGTCGCGGTCCTCGCTAAGCAGCACGGCCTGTTCGGGCAGCAGCAGCGGACCCTCGCCGAGGATCTCCCGGGCGTGACCGGTGTGCTCCGGTGTGGTCAGGTATGGGTGCGCGCCGCGTGCGCGGGCGGCCGACAGCTCCAACATCTTTGGTCCGAGCGCGGCCAGCACACGGTTGGCCGGCGGGACCGGCTGAGGCGCGTCGTCGATTCCATCGAGAAAGGCTTTCGTGGCGGCCAGAGGCTTCCGATAGCGTCCGGGTTCCTTCGAATCGATCAGCCGAGCGTGGCTCACCCCGATGCCGAGCAGGAAACGCTCGCCGTGGGCCTCGGTGAGACTGGCGTAGCGTGCTGCCACCTCCGACGGGTCGTGCATCCACAGGTTGAGGACTCCGGTAGCGATGACAGTGCGCTTCGTCGCGGTCAGCAAGTTGGCGACCGAGTCGAGAACCGGGCCGCCGACGTCGGGGATCCAGAGCGCGGTGAAACCCAGGTCGTCGAGTTCGGCCGCCGCCTCGGCCGCCTCGACCTGGTTGCCGTAGCGCAACTGAGAACTCCACAGACCAACACCCGATAGCTGCATGCCTCCACTCATACCTGGCCTCTGCCCGGGGCGCTACGGTC
>CAZCHU010000188.1:2626-5727 GCA_964498215.1 uncultured Mycobacterium sp.
CCGCGGTGAACCTCGCCGACGCTACTCGGCAGGTGCAGGAGGCGCCTCGGCGGCTCCCGGGGGAACTCCCGGCGGAAGGGGCGGTGCCTCCGCAGCTCCCGGTGGAAGTGGCGGTGCATTCACGGCTCCCGGGGGAGGTACGACACTCGCGGGCGAGGGCGGCGGCGGAGGCCCCATTCTGGTCAATGTGAACGGGTTCGCGACGGTGGTGGCCTCGTCGTCGCAAATCCCGGGGTCGTTGAAGGAGCGCTGCCCGGTGTTTTCGACTGCGTCCCACGAGTAGTTGACCCGGAAGTCGTGCTCGGTGCCGTCCTCGCATTCAATGGCGTTGGGCACAACGACGAACATGATCCACGAGCCGACCTGCCAGTGGGCGTTCCCGCTCCAGTTGGGGTTCGCTCGCGCAACATCGTCGGCGTCGTACTCGGTGACCCGGATGCACTGCGGTGCGTCGTCTGCGCACGGGGTGGCGGTCCAGATGCGTTTTCCGACCGACTTCCCCTTGAACTCGTAGGTGCCGACCGCGTTCTGGGTGATCTGGTCCGTGGCGAATGCCGGGCCAGCCAGTCCTACCGCGGCAACGCTTGCCGTGGCCACCGCTGTTGCGATTACTTTGGGCCGCATGCTGCTCCTCAGTGTTGACGTTTCGCGACACGCAGTATGCACGACGCAGGCGCGCCGACAGGCCACATTGGGCAGGCGCCCGGAATCAGGTCGGCATGTCCATGTCGAACACACGCGCGTGCAGTACCGTCCGGTTGCGCAGCGCCGCGCGTACCGCCCGGTGCAGGCCATCTTCCAGGTAGACGTTCCCGCGCCACCTGACCGCGTGTGGGAACAGGTCACCGTAGAACGTCGAATCCTCCGCGAGCAGGCGGTCCAGGGCGAGCACGGTGGTCGTCATCACCAACTCGTCCAGGCGGATCTGCCGGGGCGGGATTCGGGCCCATTGGCGGTGCGACAAACCGTGGTCGGGGTAAGGACGGCCATCGCGGACTCCTTTGAAGATCATCGACGCGCCTTCGCCTGCCCTCTCCCCGGCATTCCTTGCTGTGGTTTGACAGGTTAGCCTCCGGCGGCCGAGCGCGTCGCACCGCTCGGTCGGTGAATCCGATGCTGATCACCGTAAACTGAACGGCGACCTGGCGCGAAAGGCCCCAAAGGCACGAAAGGTGGACGAACGGTGGGTACCGCTGACGATCGTCGATTCGAGGTGTTGCGTGCCATCGTTGCTGACTTCGTCGCCACCAAGGAGCCCATCGGTTCAAAGTCGATCGTCGAGCGCCACCAACTCGGGGTATCGAGTGCGACCGTGCGCAACGACATGGCGGTCCTGGAGGCCGAGGGCTACATCGCCCAGCCGCACACCAGCTCAGGCCGGGTGCCCACGGAGAAGGGCTACCGCGAGTTCGTCGATCGCCTCGACAACGTCAAACCGATGTCGAGTGCCGAGCGGCGGGCGATCCTGAGCTTCCTGGAGAACGGCGTCGATCTTGACGACGTGCTGCGGCGTGCGGTGCGACTGCTCGCCCAGCTGACCCGCCAGGTTGCGATCGTGCAGTATCCGACGCTGTCGTCGTCGTCTGTGCGACGTCTGGAGGCAGTGGCGCTGACGCCGGCGCGGTTGCTGTTGGTGGTGATCACCGACTCCGGTCGTGTCGACCAGCGCATCGTGGAACTGGGCGACGGCATCGACGAAGTCCAGCTGTCCCGGTTGCGCGACCTGCTCGGCCAGGCGCTGGAAGGTAAGCCACTGGCCGCCGCATCGGCTGCGGTTGCCGAGCTGGCATCAAACCTCAGCGGACAGGGTGGTCTCAGCGACGCAGTCGGCAGGTCGGCGACCGTGCTGGTGGAGTCGCTGGTCGAACACAGCGAGGAGCGATTGCTGCTGGGCGGAACGGCCAACCTGACACGGAATACCGCTGACTTCGGTGGCTCGCTACGCTCAGTGCTCGAGGCGCTCGAGGAGCAGGTTGTGGTGCTGCGTCTGCTCGCCGCCCAACAGGAGGCGGGCAAGGTGACCGTGCGTATTGGTCATGAGACGGAAGCCGAACAGATGGCGGGCACTTCGGTGGTCAGCACCGCGTACGGCAGTTCGGGCAAGGTATTCGGCGGCATGGGTGTGGTAGGTCCCACTCGGATGGACTATCCGGGAACTATCACCAATGTCGCCGCGGTTGCTCTCTATATTGGCGAGGTCTTAGGTAGCCGTTGATCCAGGCCGGTTCGGGGCCGATCAATAGGTGGGAAAGGTTAAGCGTGGCACGCGACTATTACGGGATGCTCGGGGTGAGCACGGGCGCGAGTGACTCGGAGATCAAGCGCGCATATCGCAAGCTGGCCCGGGAACTGCACCCGGACGTGAATCCCGACGAGGGAGCGCAGACCCGCTTCAAGGAGATCAGCCTCGCCTACGAGGTGCTCAGCGATCCGGATAAGCGCCGCATCGTCGACATGGGCGGCGATCCGATGGAGTCGGTGGGCGCCGGGGGCGGCGGTGGCTTCGCCGGGTTCGGCGGGCTGGGCGACGTGTTCGAGGCGTTCTTCGGTGGCGGAACCACCTCGCGGGGGCCCGCGGGCCGGGTTCGGCCCGGGTCCGATTCGCTGTTGAGGATGCGGCTGGATCTGGCCGAGTGTGCGACGGGTGTGACCAAGCAGGTGACCGTCGACACCGCGGTGCTGTGCGACCTGTGCCGGGGCAAGGGCACCCACGGAAACTCGACACCGGTGTCCTGCGACACCTGCGATGGGCGTGGCGAGATCCAGACCGTGCAGCGTTCATTGCTCGGCCAGGTGATGACGTCGCGGCCCTGTCCGGTGTGCGGCGGGGTCGGGGAGGTCATCCCGGATCCGTGCAACCGATGCGCCGGCGACGGCCGGGTGCGCTCCCGCCGGGAAATCAGCGTCAAGATCCCCGCCGGGGTGGCCGACGGCATGCGGGTGCGGCTGGCCGCCCAGGGCGAGGTCGGCCCCGGTGGCGGGCCCGCGGGTGATCTGTATGTCGAGGTGCACGAGACGCCGCACGACGTCTTCGTCCGCGAGGGCGACGATCTGCACTGCACCATCTCGGTGCCGATGGTCGACGCCGCGCTGGGCACCAC
>CAZCHU010000189.1:0-5645 GCA_964498215.1 uncultured Mycobacterium sp.
CCCGAGGAAGCACCCACTGCTGCAGTCGATCCAGTGGACGCCACCGCTACCGGCGACAACGCCCCGGCTCCCACCGACCTGACAAGAATGACCGGCGATGGGATCCCTTGCGTGCGGTGACTTCGGTGGCCCCCACGCGCTCGGCCATTTCTCGCACTGCGAGGTCGGTCCCGGTCCGATATTCTCCGCAGTGAATACGCCGGCCGGCGCCGCTCGGTGATCCTGATCCTCCTTCGCAGAAAGGGGCAGGCCGATGGCCGCCGCTACCGAAAGTTTCACAAAGTTGGGCGTGCTTGGCGTTAGTGCGCTGGCCGTTAGCCTGGCTGCCCTGACGTTGGGTGCGGGGGCCGCGAGCGCTGACCCCAATGATCCCTCCATGACGGAAGTGGGCGGAAGCGGACAGGTGAGTTCGCGACAATCGGCCGCCGTTACCGGCACCGACTATTGCACCGTCAGCGCTGGCACCCTCAACACAACAGCCACCGTGACCAGCGATGTCGGTACGCCGACACAGAAGGCCCAGGAGGCCGGTCCAGAGTGGGTGGGATCGCGCGGTTGGCAGGCTATTGGTTTGACGCCATCGAACCCGTTCGGCGGTGCCTTCAACCCCCAGAACACCAGCACCGGCCCGCAGTGCGGGCCGGGCAGCGCGAGCGGTTTCTGACCCGACTTTCGCGATTCCCGGCGGTGCGGCGACTCCTCACCTAAACCGCGCGAAACATCAACTCCCACCGACGATCGCCCACACGGCGCCCGCGGCGACACCCAACGCGACGCTGAGCCCGGCGGCGCACAGCGCGGTGCCGGTGGCCCAGCGGCTGGGGACAACGGCGTCGGCTTCGGAGTCGCTGCGGGACACGGTCGGAATGATCCAGCGTAGGTAGTAGAAAAGGCTGATCAGCGAATTCACCAGCGCGACGATCGCTAACCATGCGTAGCCACCGTCCCATGCCGCCGTAGCGGTGGTCACTTTGCCGATGAAAACGGCCGTGGGCGGGGTGCCGACTAACCCGAGCAGCGCGATCGTCAGCGCTGCGGTCAGCCAGGGATGAGCGAATCCCATTCCGCGGTAGGACTTTACCTCGCGCAGCGTCGGCACTGCGATGGTGACGGCGAAGGCCGCCAGGTTGGTGACCGTGTAGCCGGCCAGATAGAACAGCAGCGACGGCAACGCCAGATCGGAGCGGCCGGCCGCCACCACCGGCACCAGCAGAAAGCCCACCTGCGCCACCGTCGACCACCCCAGCAGTCGGCGAGGATCCTGCTGCCAGTAGGCGGCCAGGTTTCCCAACGTCATGCTGGCCGCCGCCAACACCGCGACCAAGGCCGGCCAGTTCAGCGTTCCCGGCAGCGCGATCAGCAACCGATATACGGCGATCAGTGCACCGATCTTCGGGACGGTCGTCAGGAACGCCGCGACGGTTCCGCTCGAGCCTTGGGCGGCGTCTGGCACCCAGAAGTGCGCGGGGACCCCGCCGGCCTTGAACATCAGACCGCACACGATGGCGAGCACCCCGGCGGCGACCGCGACAGGTGCGAACTGGGCCAACCCCGCGGCCAAGTCGGCGTAGCGGGTGCTACCCGCCACCCCATACACGACCGTGACGCCGAGCAGCAGCACGATCCCGAACAGGGCACCAATCAGATAGGTCTTCATGGTGGCCTCGGCGGCCGTGGCGCCGCGGTTCAGACCGATCAGCGCGTACAGCGGAATGCTGGCCAACAAGAACGCCGGTGCGAGTACCAAGAGGTCGCTGGCCCCGGCGAGCAGCACCGTGCCGGCCGTCGAAAACAATGCCAGCGCATAGGTTTCGCTTTCCCGCGGCGAACCGGCGATGTCGTCGGAAGCCAGCGCCAGCACCAACAGTGTTGCGAACGCGGCGAGGATGCGCGCCACGCCGGTAGCCGTGTCGACGTGGTAGGAGCCGTCGAATGCGGTACCGCCCGGCCCGGCCAGCATCACCGCTGCAACGGCAATCGTGGCCACCAGCACCGCCGCTGCCGCAAGCCGGGTGACCCACAACCGCCGGCGCGGTAGGAACGATCCGCCGATGAGCACGCCGAGACCGCCGAGGAACAGCAGTATCTCCGGCAGCAGCAATAACGGACGCATCTCCACGCTTAGCGTCCGATCAGATCGATCAGTGTCCGCGCCGGCGGTTCAATCACGGCCAGCAGCGGACGCGGGAAGACGCCGATCGCCAGCGACAGCGCCAGCAGCGGCGTGACAGACCACATCTCGGTGGGTCTCAGATCGACGAATCCAGCTGACCGCCCACGGGTCTCGCCGGTGAACACGCGCTGCAGGGCACGCAGGAACAGCGCCGAGGTGAGCAGGATGCCGACCAGCGCGACGGCGGTGACCGGAGCGACGGCGATGCTACCGGTGAAGATTTGGAACTCGGCGATGAAACCCGAAAAGGCTGGAAGCCCGAGGGAGGCAAATGCTCCCACGGCGAACAGCGTCGCCAACCTGGGTGCGGGCCCGGCGAGTCCACCGAAGGAGTCCATCTCGTAGGTCTTGGCGCGGTCGGCGAGAACGCCGGTGAGTAGGAACAGTGCACCGGTGATCAACCCGTGGCTGACCATCTGAGTGACCGCGCCGGTCACCGCGATACCGCGGGCTGCTTCGGTATTTGGGGCCAGTACGCCGGCGACGCCGACGGCCAGCACCACGTAACCCATGTGGTTGACCGACGTGTAGGCGATCATTCGCTTGAGATTGTTCTGCGCCAGCGCCACCAGCGCGCCGTAGAGCACCGACACCACCCCGACCGCCACGATGATCCACGCCCAGGATTGCCATGCGTGCGGCAGCATCGGCATCGCGATTCGGACGAATCCGTAGGTTCCGAGCTTGAGTAGGACGGCGGCCAGCACCGCCGAACCGATCGCCGAGGCGTCGGTGTGTGCGGGCGGGAGCCAGGTGTGGAACGGCACGGTGGGGGTCTTCACGGCCAGCCCAAGCAGAATCGCCGCCAGCACCAGTCCCCCCACGAGCGGCCGCCCGGCCAGTGGCATGGCGGCGATCAGCTCGGGCATGTCGAAGGTGTGTGGATCGACGGCGACGTAGAGGCCGATGAAGCCCGCGAGCAGGGCCAGCGACCCGAGGAATGTGTAGAGGAAGAACTTCAATGCCGACCGGGCGGCCTGGCCGTGGCCCCAGCCAACGATCGCGAAGTACATGCCGACGATGGACAGGTCGAAGAATACGAAGAACAAGATCAGGTCTAGCGAGACGAACACTCCGAGGCAGACGCTCTGCAGGAAGAGCAGCAGCGCGGCGTGCAGGCGAGGCCGGTTGTTCTCCCGCAGCCCATACACCGCGCAAGCCAGGAAGATCACCGCCGTCATCGCCACCAACGGCAGCGACAGCCCGTCGACGCCCAGGTGGTAGCTGCTATTGACGCCCGGAATCCACGCCGCCCGCTCCTCGAACGCGAAGGCCCCTGGCTCCGGCGTCTGATAACGAACCCAACACCCAAGCACCAGCGCGAGTTCGACTGCGGCGACTGACACCCAGATCCAGCGGGCCGCCACGTCACCGATCCGCGGGGCCGCGACCAGTGTCAGGGCGGCCGCCAGCGGTAGGAACACGATCAGGCTGAGCACATTCACCTCGATGCAAGATAGAAGACGGAGAAGAGGACCACGCCGATCGCCAGCATCGCGGTGGCCTGGAAGTAGTAGTCGTGTAGCTGTCCGGTCTGCGGTTTGCGGGCCAGTCGACCAAGCGCGCGGGCGGCGGCGGCGACACCGTTGACTGCGCCGTCCACCTCGCGGTCGTCGAAGCGTTGCGCCCGCCGCGCCACCTGCGCGGTACCCTCGGCCACCGCGTCGACCGAGCCGTCAACCGCACGCCTATCGAATGCTGCCAGCGCGTGCGCTACCCGCATGGTGGGCACCAGGATCACCGCCCGTGCCGCGGTCTCCAGCCCTAACCACCCTGCGGCCCACGCAGGCTCCGGAAGCCGACCTCGCGGCACCAGGTAGCCGACAGCGAGGACCACCCCGATCGCCAGGATGGCGGTGACGACGAGTTCCCCGACTGGGGCGGCCGGCGCGAGCACGCCGAGCACTGCCGCTCCGACCGAGAGCACCACCAGCGGCGCGGCCTGTAGGCTTCCGACGCTGCGGGAGCCCGGGGCCTCCTCGTCGAAGTGCCGCACGGTCTCGAAACGAAACGGGCGACGCCAGATCGTGATGACGATCTTGCCGGCGTAGGCGGCCGACACGGCCGCACCCAACAGGCCGACCGCGTAGAGCCACGGTGAGGCCACGAGCGCGGAGGCCAGGACGGCGTCCTTGGTGGCCCACAACGACAGCGGCGCGATACCGGCTAAGGCCAGCCCGCCGATCGTCGCGGTCCAGCCCACCGCCGGCCAGCGTCCGGCGACACCGCGCAGCCCGTCGAGGTGCTTGGTGCCCAGGGCGCTCAGCCACGCGCCGGCCGCCAGGAACAGCAGGGACTTGGTCGCGGCGTGCGCGACGAGCTGCGCAGCGCCGCCGGTGACCGTGCCGATCCCCGCGCCCATCACCACGAAGCCCAGCTGGGAAGCCGTCGAGGCCGCCAGCAGTTGTTTGAGATCTCGTTGGGCAAGGGCGACCAACCCGAGCGTGACGGCGGTCAGTGCGCCCACCCACGCCGCCGTGGTTGCTGCCCAACCGGTCGACGTGAGCAGCGGCTCGACGCGCAGTAGCAGGTATCCGCCCATGGCCACCATTGCTGCCGAGTGCAGCAGCGCACTGACCGGGCTGGGGCCCTCCATCGCGCGGGACAGCCAGAAGGAGAACGGCAGTTGTGCGGCCTTGCCGAGGGCGGCGACCAGCACGCCCGCGGCGGCAACGTGCCGCCAGCCGGGGGAGGCGTCGGCCAGGTCGTCGAGGGCCAGGCCGGCACCGCCTGCCAGCGCCGCTCCGGCGGCGAGATAGAGCCCGAGATCGGCGGTCCTGGTGGTGACGAAGGCGGTAAGCCCGCCGGACACTCGCGCCTGCTCGCGCCACCGGAATCCGATGAGCGCGTAGGACGCCGCGCCCATGGTCTCCCAGCCCAGCAGCAGCGCAGGCAGCGTGTCGGCGGTCACGGTGATCGCTGCGGCGGCCGCGAACAGCAGCATCAGGCCGTGGAAACGCCCCCGTGATTCGGTGATGTCACCGGCTGCGAACACCAGGACCAGCAGTGTCACCGCGGTGACGGCGGGCAGCACAACGGCCGACAGCCCGTCGACACTGAGTGCGAAGTCGGCGCCCGCCATGAACGGCGTTGCCACACTGGGACGGGCTATCGCCGCGACGACCGACAGCACGCACATCACCGCGGCCGTCGTCACCGCGGTCGGTGCGGCGAACCGCTCGCCCCGCCCGCCCAGCGTCAACGCGGCGCCCACCACGGCGGGCAACAGCACCACCGCGGTCAGGACCGCTCCGGCATCGGTCATGAGGCGCTCATCCGGACAGTTCGCCGGCCATGTCGGTCATGTCGGTTTGGCGATCGCGATGCAGCAGTGTGGCGACCGCGAAACCCATCGCCATCTCGACGGTCATCGCCGCGATGATGACCAGCAGCAGCACCTGGCCGGTCGGGTTGGGCGCCAGGAACCACCAGAACGCGGCCGCGGCGAGGATCACCCCGTTGATCATCAGCT
>CAZCHU010000190.1:0-3794 GCA_964498215.1 uncultured Mycobacterium sp.
CAGCTGTGCTCGGCCTCAATGACCACGCCGACACCGCTTGGGGCTAGCTGGGCGTCAAGCCAGTCGGCGATCTGCTTTGTTAGCCGTTCCTGGGTTTGGGGTCGACAAGCGAAGTACTCGGCAACACGGGCCAGCTTGGATAGTCCGATAATGCGCTCTCCCGGGAGGTATCCGATGTGGGCGATCCCTACGAAAGGCAGCATGTGATGCTCGCACACTGATCGCACCGGCAGGTTGCGCGAAATGACGAGTTCGTCGTAGCCCTCGTCGTTGGGGAAGGTGGTCAGATCGAATGTCCGCGGCGTGAATAGCTCGGCGTATCCGCGCGCCATGCGTGCTGGCGTGTCGGCAAGACTCTCCGATTCCAGTGAAATCCCAAGGGCACGAAGGAATGTAGCGGCGGCGACTTCGGCGGCGGCCAGATCCCGATGCGGCGCTTCGTGCACTAGTTGCAAGGCGGTGCTGGATTGCATGGCGGGTCCCTTCCAGGACATGAGGGGCTCCCTCCGTCCACCCGCCGCAGGCGAGTGGCGCCGGATGAACGGAGGGAAACACGTTGGGGCTTGCTACGCGGCAGTTGTTGTATCGGAGCCTGAGGTGGTGCGCGGACGCCACGCCGGGTCGTACACGGACGCAAGGCGGCCCAATGTCAGGGCGGCTAACAGCAGACCGAAGTCGCGAAGCGCGACATCGTAGAACCCCGGATAGCTCAACAAGTTGACGATGATGCCAGCCAGCCAAGCAGCCACGATGTAGGCCGCGTAACGGGGTTTGATCGCCACGCAGACGCCGGCCGCAATTTCGACCACCCCGACTATCAGCATCACGTTGTGCGCGCTGATCGGGCTCAAGTCAACAATCCACGGGGCCAGGTAGGTCTCCCAGTTGGCGAACACATTGGTGAACTTGTCGAGGCCAAACACGATCGGCAACACCGTGAACCCCGTCCGCAGCAGCAGAAACGCCGCGTAGGCCGGATCGGAGCGGGCGCGCAGCAGGACCTCAGAGGGGCTGTTCGCGGCCGAGGCGGGTAGCGCTGAGGCGGTCATTGCAATCTCCTTTTGTAAAACAAACCAGAACACTTTTTAGAATCGACCGTTCGTTTCCATTTGTCAAGGTTCATTGGTGTTAGAGTGGGGCATGCCCATCAGCCGCCCCGCCGACCTGGCCGCGCTGAACGGTCTGAGCCACCTGGATGACCCGTTGCGGCGGCGGTTGTACGAGTACGTGATCGAAAGCGACGGACCGGTTTCGCGTGAACAGGCCGCTGCCGCGGCGGCGGTCGGACGCACACTGGCCGCGTACCACCTGGACAAGTTGGCCGAGGCGGGGCTGCTCGCCGTCAGCTACCAACGCCCGGCGGGGCGGGGCGGCCCGGGGGCTGGACGCCCGGCCAAGCTCTACACCCACACCAATCGCGAGATCACCGTCAGCGTCCCACCCCGTGACTATGAGCTGCTTGCCAAATTGCTCGTCACCTCGGTCGAACAGGATGGCACCGGAGCGGTGCAGGCCGCCGTCAACGAGGCCGCCGCCGAAGCCGGCAGACGTGCGGGCAGCCAAACCGGCGGCAACGTACTCGGGGCGCTACGCAACTGCGGCTACCTGCCGCGGCCCGGCGACGACGGTCGCATCACCCTACGTAATTGCCCGTTTCACATGGTCGCCCAGGAACATCGAGAGGTCGTGTGCGGATTGAATCTGCACCTCGTACGGGGGGTCATCACGGGGTGCGGTGACCGCCACGCGACCGCCGAGCTCGATGCGCACCCTGAGCGCTGCTGCGTGGTGGTGCACAACGTGACCTCACCCCAGACACGCCCGTCGCCACCGCGGCGCAGCCCCGCCGACAGCGAGTCCACGACAGGAAAAAATAGGACGGGAAAGACGTCCCCATGAGGCCCTCGCGCACCTGACCTACCAGAACCTGTCGTGCACAGGCGTTTCCGGGCCTCTCAATGCGGCTGGGCTCGCTCAGGGCCGAACAGCTCTACCTGTCCACCATCCCGTCAGCGCTACCCGACATCGGCAAGGGAGTCCGGGTGCCGGCCCATAGCTCATCCCAGAGTTCGCTGGTCTGAGCAGGTCGGAACCCGAGTAGAAGAAGTAGGTCGACGGTGGTGGCCCCGGCTGGTATCGAACCAACCCGAGAGCTGAGCCGCCTGGCAAACTCTCCGAAATTCGCCAGGCCGGCGCCGCGCATTATCCGATTGAAGCACCCGGGTCGAACGCTTGCAGAATGCCGTTCGCCGACACCGCCAGCCCCACCAGCGCCGCGACGGTCATCAATCCGACGTTGGCGGCCGTGGGCAGGCCAACTGAATTGACCAGCCCTGCGATCAGTTCACCGCTGAGGACCTGCTGTATCCCCTCCAGGAACAGGTGGATGTCGTAGCCGGGTAACACCGTCCAGAGTGCATTGACGATGTCGGCCACCGCAAGCAGGGGCGCGTACAGCGAGGATGCCGCTGCTGAGATCCTCTCGGACACGTCAGTGACCAAGTCCTGCACCCCGTCGATCAAGCTATCGGGAGTGGCCAAATCCACTGAGGACGATCCGAAGGACAAGTCACCCAGCTCGTTCGCTATCGACCCGCCGGGCCCGAAGGCTGCCAGGAAGTCGACGACGCCCTGCTGGACGCCGTCCACGAGCTGGGTGAACACCTCTGCCGGACTCACCTCAGGAAACAATCCGAACGGCACCTGGATATTGGCTTCGGGCTGCGTTGCCGACGTGAATCCGTGCGCCGGGTCGCCGTAACCGAGGTTGACCAGGACTTTGAGTACCGGCTGAATCAGGTCGGCGATTGGATTGCCGATCAAAGGGATCAGCCGCAGCGGCTCGAGCAGCGGCAGGTTCTCGGTCGGCATGAAGAAATACTTCTGCGTGGGGTCGGTGGACGGTAATTCGATCGCGTTTTCGACGTCTTCCTTCGTGACACAGAAGGATGTGCAGTTCGGCCCGGGAGGGGTGGCGTACTTGGTGTGGACCAGCACCAGCCCCAATGCGGCGTTGAGGTCGGCCAGGAAGTTCAGCGGATAACGGGGAAAGTCGGCGAAGCCGTCATACTCCCGGGTGTAGGTCACGGTGGGGTACGCGTTCTCCGGTGTCGCCCCGTAGAAGGGGATGCCCAGGCTGGGCATGTCCAGACCCGGGAACCGCGACAGAAACCCTCCATTCGGATTCATCTCGTTGCCTACGAACACAAAGCTGATCGAATCCTGTAAACCAGCCGGGATGGTGGGCGGCGGGTACGGCGAGTCGGAGGGTTGGAAGCCCGCCTGCAGCAAAGAGCCGATAATCGCGCTCTGTGAATAGCCGAACACGGACGTAGTAGTTCCATCGGGAAGCAAAGCCAGAGTGTCCGACAGAATCGTCAGCCCCTGGTCAACCGACGTGTCCAGTGGCAGGCTCTTGACGCCGGTGATCGGGTAGAGACCCTCGGGCGTGAAAACCACCTGCGGGGTCGCGACGTCGCCGGTCGTGTGGGGCAGGACGTAGTAGTCCATGACGGTCTCGACGTACTTGTCCGAAGGAATCGGGACGCCGCTCGGTCCCAGGACGATGGGCTGCGTGTCCGTCGATGCCGCGGGAACTGCTGCCAGGGCCTGCGCCGACGGTGCCGCTGCTGCGGCTGGCTGCGTCGGAGACGATTCGCGCCGCGAATGCTCCAGGGGCAGCGACTGCAGCAGGAGCCCCGCAGGCACGGCGGGGGTGCCGGTGTCGCCAGATCCGGTGTAGGAAACCGTTTCAGCCGCCTCAGCCATTGCTGTGGCTGGTTCGCTGCTGATCA
>CAZCHU010000190.1:3894-5561 GCA_964498215.1 uncultured Mycobacterium sp.
GGCCATTCACCGGCGGGACGCCTTCAAATGAAGAGCGGAAAGCTTATTAGCATCATTTAGCGATATAAGTGATGCTATATTGGCGTTGTGCCATCAGTTAGCGGCAGCACCGCACTGACGTACGAAGCGCTGACCTGGCATGCGTCCTCCGAAGCTGGCTACGGACTCGCGGACCTGCGAGCAGCGCAGCGCCAAGCCGGGAAGTACGAAGCAGCGATCCCTGCAAGCATCGCCGATCTAGCCGTAGCGCTCTCGGCCGGAGTTCTGGCCGACGCTGAGGAGGCGAGCAACGAGATCACTCGGTTCGACGCCGAGCTTGGCGACGAGATTGCACCTTTCTCATCGGTCCTGCTGCGATCGGAGTCCGCAGCAAGCTCCAACATCGAAAACCTGACTGCTTCGGCACGAGCCATCGCCGAAGCCGAAGCTCTCGGCGACACCAGCCGCCGCAACGCCACGCTGATCGTGTCCAACACCGAGGCGATGAAAGCGGCCGTTGCCCTGGCCGACCACCTCGACGAGCACGCGATCCTTGCCATGCACGCCGCCCTGATGCGTGACAACGACCCAGCCTCCGCCGGAAGATGGCGCACTGAACAGGTCTGGATCGGTGGCGGAAACTTCGGACCTCGCGGCGCCGACTACATCGCTCCCCACCACTCGCGCGTCCCCGACACGATCGCGGACCTAATCGACTTCACCCGCCGGGCCGATGTACCCGCACTCCCCCAGATCGCGGTTGCACACGCCCAGTTCGAAACCATCCACCCCTTCACCGACGGCAACGGCCGCACAGGACGCGCACTCATCCAAGCGATGCTGCGCCACAAGCGCCTCACGCGTCAGATCACCGTCCCCGTCTCCGCAGGCCTGCTCACCGACACCGATGGGTACTTCGACGCTCTGGGCGCTTACCGCCAGGGCGACATCGCTCCGATCGTCGCGCGCCTATCGGAAGCATCGCTGCTAGCGGTCGCTAACGGCCGTCAGCTCGTCGCGGAACTCAGATCCATTCGCGAGGAGTGGAACTCGAGAATCGCTGCCCGCCGCGATTCAGCAGTGCATCGCGTCGCTGACCTGCTCATCAAGCATCCGGTCATCAACGCGAAGTTCCTACAACGCCAGCTGGATATCAGAACCGGGAACGCGCGCCGGTACATCAACCCGCTCGCGGAGGTGGGGATTATCGTCGAATTCACCGACCGCGCACGCAATAGGGCTTGGCGTACACCTGAAGTGCTCAGTGCGCTCGACGCATTCGCAACGCGTGCTGGACGGCGCGCGCACCCGAGTTAGCTAAGCTCCACCGACGTGTTATAGCCGCAAGGGGCCGCCGCTGGATTCATCGACCCGTATACGCGCAATTATCTTGCACCCCGGATAATTTGACTCACCGACGTTGTTCCTACGCGGACTATCTCGTTAACGGTGTTTCCGGCGGTTTCCATCAGTAGGTTTCGGCTGCGGGGAATCGGTCCCCGAAAGTGATCGCGAACGCATTCAGCGCGGGTTTCCACCGCATCGTCCATCGTGCCCTGCCAACGCCGGTCGGGTCCAGCGATCGGGTCACCAGGTACGAACATTTCAGCGCGGCCTGCTCGGAGGGAAGTGGCGCGAGCCTTGATCGCCCACCGGTAGCGGGCGTTGAGCGACTCGATCGCGTTGGT
>CAZCHU010000191.1:0-5550 GCA_964498215.1 uncultured Mycobacterium sp.
CGTGGTGAGCTCCGCGTTGAGCGATTCCGCGGACGAGGAGTTGTCGGAGGCGGCGCAGGTCCAGGCTTCAACTGGTAATCCGGGTGCCACGGCTGCGCAACTGCCCCAGACGGTGACAGTTGCTGGCCGTGCGCATGCGTCACCGACGCTGGTCGGCGCGTCAAAGGTGTTGCAAAGCATTCACGCCCACAACGAAGCCGCGGTGCGCACGACGTTCCACGGGCTGCTGAACTGGGTGTCCACCTTGCCGGTGAACCCTGTCACCAGCTGGGTGGAGGGCGCGTTGTTGTTGACCCGCAAGTGGTTCTTCAACGAATCGGCCGCCGTCAGCGCCGTCCAAGACGCCAACACGTCGTCGCTGGTGACGGGCGAGATCCACGTTGTCGACCCGGACGGCGATGGATGGGAGGTCGAGGTGGTGGGCGATCCGAGCCTTGGCACCGTGGTGTTGGGGACGGTCTCTCAGGCCGACGGGATCGGTTCTGTCACTTACTCCTACACTCCGGGACAGGGTTACACCGGTGATGACAAGTTCGTCGTCAAGGTCACCCCGACAGCCCGGACGTTCCACGTTCTGGATCCCTTCGGTGCTCTCAACTCTCGCTACCACACCGTGGTGGTGGGGGATGCTGCGGAGGCGGGCAAGGCGTGCTTCGGCTGTCAGGGTTCGGACCCGAACGACATCCATAACACCCACCACACGCATCTCTACCTGTCGAACGCAGCGGCGACGGTCACGGTGGAAAAGCAAGGCTTCTTCGCTCCGCGATACGAGGCGACGGTGACTTTGCCCGGGCAGACCGCGGCGGCGTCGTTTGCCTGGATGGACACCCGGGGAAACATGGGCACCATTCCTGTGGACCAGATGCTGGTCGAGGATTGGTCGGCCTATGAGAAGAAGGCGCGTCAGCACGCGGTCAAGCCGTTGCTGTCATTCAGCTATACCGATCAGGGTAGCCCCAAGTCGGTGTTCGTTGACGTCAGCTCGGTGACCAAGAACGATGATGGCACCTACACGATGTCGGGGCAGCTGATGGCTGATGCACCGGCGCAGGAGGGCCGTATTGACGCCTGGGATTTCCTCGGTATCAACTACAAAGCGGCGTATCAGAATTTCTTGAACGCGTCGGGCCTCAAGGACTGCAAGTCCGGTCAGGTGTGTTCGTCGGTGTCGACCGTGGGCGTTCTCGGGGCGACGACGTTGTCGCCGAGCGCCCACCGCGCAGCGGGCGGCCGCGACTACCCGCTGCCCAGCCCGAGCGCCGCATCAGATCAGGCGATCGCGCCGGGCTCGCCGATCGCGTTCAGTTCGATCCAGACATTCCCCGGCTCGCTGGGGCCGGGAACGGTGACGGTCGGGGAAGGAAACGGTACCGAAATCTTCGGTAACACCGGCCAGCAACCGCTCGAACTGACCGCGATGATCCCCTGGGGGACTGACGGATCCTTCATCGCCGCGACCAACCTCACACAGGCCGAGACCGCCAACAACGGGATCTTCCTCTACACCGCTCAGGCGCCGCTCGGCGGAGCGCCCGCCTGGACCAAGACGCCGTTGGTGGACAACACCTGGAACGCCGCGGTCAACGTCATGGCCCCCTTTGACCAAGTTCTCACCGATTCGAACGGAACACCCGTTCCGACCACGTACACGGCGACTCCCGTCACCGGGACGACGAATGCCGTGAAGCTCGCTGTCACGGGAGGCATCGACCCCAGTAGCTTGATTGGACAGTCGATCACCGGGACCGGGATCGCCGCGGACACCGTGATTACCGGGTACGTCAGTAAGGACGTCACGGGCGTCACCTACTCGGTCAGCAATGCGATCTCGACCACCGCCTCGTCCTTTGCGGTCACTCTGCCCAACAAACCCACTCTGCAACCCGGACTGGTCGTGGGTCTCAGTGACGGGTCGGTGTACTACTGGAACGGCACCGTATGCACTCACGCGAACTGCGTCGGCCCCATCGTCAACGGCACAGGTGTTGCGGTTGTGCAGACCGAAAACGATCCGGTGGCTATCGCGATCGCCCCCAACGGAACGGTCTACGCGGTCGGTGAAGGCATGTCGGTGATCGACGGCGCCACCAACGACATCATCACCCACCTCCCGATGAATTGGGGCGTGAATTCCTTCCCCGACGTCGTGATCAGCCCCGACGGTTCCTCTGCCTACGCGACCCAGCTGATTGCGCATGACGTGGCGGGTCTTGCGGTGATCGACACGACGTCCAACACCATCAGGGCCACGATCGAGCTTCCGACGGGAGCGTACGCCAACGCAGTGGCCATCAGCCCCGACGGCACCTACGGCTACATCGCGAACGACTCAGCGTCGCCATCGGTGTACCGATTCGACACCGCCACCAATACAGCGGGCGTCAATGTCACTCTCCCGGAAGGCAACTACGGCCGGGCGGGCCTGGCCTTCTCGGCGGACGGAGCCCATCTCTACGTCTCGAACGCGGCCAACGGAACCATCTCCGTGATCGACACTGCCAGCGACACCCTGCTGCCGGACGCCATCAGTGTTGGGGGTAGCCCCGGCGCCATGGCGCTCTCCCCGGACGGTGGGTACCTGATCGTCACCCAAACGCCCAACTTCGACAGCAACAGCATTTCTGTGGTCGACACGTCGACGAACACGGTGACCGTCGTCGACGTGGGCAACGGTCCGGCCGGGGTCGCATTCAATCCCAATCCCGGGCTGCCCTACGCCTATGTCACCAACTCGAACGACAGCACGGTGTCGGTCATCGACTTGGAGTCCATGAGCGTCACCGGCACATTCGCCACCGGCGCGGGCGGTGACGACACATTAGGCATCGCGGTCACCCCCGACGGACTCCAGGTCTACCTCGCCAACTACGACGGGGGAAGCGACAGTTACGGGACCGTCCCGGCTTACCAGGTCGCCACGGAGGTTGAGCACGGGTGGGCTCAATTGCAAGCCAGCAGCGGCTGGGGCGACGGCATCGCGGTCAACACCATCGCGGCATTGCCGAACAACCTCGGCTTCGCCCTCGGTCTCAGTGACGGCACGCTGGCGACCTGGAGTAACCCCATTCTTGACGATGGAACCATCGTGCCGGCATCCGGGGTGACCGGATGCTCGAACGGTGCGCCGGGAGGCTGTTGGAACGTCGTCCCGGACAACCCCTTGACCTCGGTCAACACCATCATGCCCAGCGGTCAGAACGGCGGCTTTGTCGCCATCGGGATGGCCAGCTGGCAAGGTGACAACGTCGGCTGGCTGCAGGGTTTCAACGGTGCCGAGTTCCCGGCCGGACAGCCCTACACCAACTCGACCCCGACCACCCTGCATCCCTATGACGGCACCACCTTGGTCGGATCCATCGGCAGCGCACCGGTCATCGCCGACAGCGGGGTGATCTCCGCGCCATCCTATGCAGCGCAGCTGCCGGACCTGTCCGCATCCAGTCACGGCTGCACCGGGTCGTACAACACCGGTTCCGGCGCCGGCTGCGGCGGCTACGTGCTGACCGTGCAAGAAGCCGCCGGCAATCCGATCAGAGTCGGCCAGACGCTGTACGGCGGACCGGGTCTGACGTCGGGAACCGTCATCACCCAGCAGATCAGCGACGGCGACGGCAATCTGTGCGCAACGTCATGCAATGCGGGCTCAACCGGTGTCTACCTAGTCAATACCTCGCAGGTGGTCGCCCCCGGAACTCCGATGAGCGCGTCGGATGGGACCGGCTTCGTCGTGGGCTTCAGCGACGGTGTGGTTGCGGGGTGGAACAACGGGCTGGGGCAGTTGGTTCCGGAAATGTGGAACTCGGCTCACAACACCATGATCGCGTGGCGCGACGGTATCGTCATCGGCCTGGACAACGGCGCAATCATGTATTGGAGTCCCTCCAACAACCCCACCGGGAACCCTCCGTTCGTCCCGGACAACGGGACCTCGATGGCGCTGACCTACCCCGGCTCCACAGTTATCGTGCCAGGCCAACCCGACCAGCCGCCCGGCTGGTCGCAATTGCAGGGCTGGAACGAGGCGTGCGGGTGCATCGGCTGGGACCAGGCGGTGACGTCGATGGTGCCGATGGGGGACGGCTTCGCGGTCGGCCTGACCGCACCGGATGACTCCTCCAACGGCGCGGTCCAACTGTTCAGCGGCTTCGGCGCGCTGTCCAGGAGTTCGGCTTTCGGCTACCTGCAGACGACCACCACGTCAGGACAGACGCCGACATCCGCACTGCAGGTATTGACGCCAAGCAACGAATTCACCGAGATCGCCGACAACACGGCGCTTCCGGGCCCGACCGGAGCCGTGGGATCGGTGCAGCAGATGGTGCCGATCAGGCAGATCACCCAAGACGCGGCCGGCAATCGGTGGATTGCTGCATCCGTGGTGGTTGGCCAGACCGACAACGGAATCAGTTCCTGGACAGGGTCTAATCTCGCACCCGAGACCTCGGAACCGTGGAACCCCTTGCAGGCCCCGGCGCCACTTCCGGGCCAGCTCGATTCCAGCACGCTGGAAAAGGCGTGGAACTTCGTCACGGCCGCCACCGCGCCGTCGGGATCGTTCGGCAGCGACGGCGCGGTGGGCGGTTCTGCGGACCCGGTCTTCGGTCAGTCGTTTAACCAGGCCTGGTGCGGCAGCGTCTCCAGCTGCAGCTCACACGGTGAGTTCCAGACGTTCACCTTCAACCATCCGTTCGGTGACGACGGGGTGATCTATTCGTTTGGGGACACCATCCAGGCGGATCTCAACTTGTCGGCGGCGGGCTATGGCTACGTATTCATTCCCGCGGGCGTGTGGGACAAGTTCGAGCCGGACAAATACTCTGCCGGGCTGTTGCTGGGTGTGCAGGGCGGCCCCTCTGTGGTTTTGAACCCACCCGACAGCGGGCTATATGTCTCCGAAACCGTCAAGGGCAGCACAAGTTACACCGATAGCCAGGTGACCGATTTTGGCGTCTTCAGTGAGACGGTGGGCATCGACGCCTCGCTGACGGGAACAGTCGGGCTGAGCAAGAACGGACCCCTGACACCCCAACAACTGGCCTATGCGTTCTACACTCCGGGGTTGCTGTTCACCTGGAATACCGGCGGCAACCAAGATTCGCTGGGAATGACATACAGCGCGTTTTCGTCGACAGGGGTGATCACGCCCCAGGAGTTGCTGGACTACGTTGACCCCAACGGCGACGCCACCCTCACCGCGGTGGTTACCCCGTACGCCTCGGTGTCGTACGGCCTGTACACGCCGCCGAGTTGGCCCATCAATTTGGACATCTTCAAATTGACTGTGGGATACCAGAATCCGCTCACAGCCCAAGTGAATGTACCGCTGGTCGATCCTGAGAATTCGACGCTGTCGCTCAGCTCTCAGGGATTCCTCACGGCCAGTGCAGGTTTCATCCCGGATATCACTTCAGATCTGAGTTGGGACGGCAAGTATCAGCTCTACAGCTTCAAGGATCAGCTCCAGCTGGCGGAATTCCTCTGATACTGCCACCTAGTCGGAGCATTTTCAGCGCGCTGCCATAGTGAAAGATAGGCGGCCGCGGGGGA
>CAZCHU010000192.1:0-4382 GCA_964498215.1 uncultured Mycobacterium sp.
GCCGGTGCCGCCGGTGCCACCGGTACCCGCGGCGCCCACTGCGCCGCCGGTCCCTGCGCCGGTGCCGGCAGCCCCGCCGACCCCGGCGTCACCACCGCTGCCGCCGATGCCGCCGTCATACCCCGTGGTGCCTGTGTTGGGGCCGGCATCGCCGCCCTTGCCACCCTTGCCGCCGGCTCCGCCGTTGCCGCCTTGACCTCCGGTGCCGCGGGTGCCCCCGGCCCCGGCGCTGCCACCGGCGCCGCCAGCGCCACCGGCGCCTCCAGCGAAGCCGGGGCTGCCGTCTCCGGAATCTGAGGGGGCGGCATCCGATCCCGCGGAACCGTTGCCTCCGGCGCCACCGTTTCCGGCTACTCCGGCGTTGCCGGTGTTGCCGCCGGTTCCCGCCCCAGTGCCCGCCGCACCGCCGGCTCCGGCGTTGCCCCCGGCTCCGCCCACTCCTCCGTCGTACCCGGCGCCGTCGAAGGTGTAGGCGTCGCTGCCCTTACCGCCGTCAGCGCCGTTGCCGCCCAAACCTCCGCTGCCGCGGGTGCCGCCTGCCCCGGCGTTGCCGCCGGCGCCGCCGGCGCCGCCGTTGCCGCCTTTGCCACCGGTGAGGCCGATCTCCGCCTGGCCCGCGTCCAATCCGGCGGAACCATTTCCACCGGCGCCGCCGTTCCCGGCAGTTCCTGCGTTGCCGGCAGCGCCGCCGTCAGAGCCAGCGGCTCCGCCTGCCCCGGCATTGCCGCCGTCGCCACCTGCGCCACCGTCGGAGCCGTCCCAGCTCCCGCCGCCGGTGAGGGCGGCGTCGCCGCCGTCACCGCCGTGACCGCCGGACCCTCCGTACCCGCCATTGCCGGCGACCGAGCCGCCCGCACCGCCGTCGCCGCCGTTTCCGCCGGCGCTACCGCCGCCGCCCGAACTGTCGTTGACGTCATCCTGACCCTCTGGCGATTCGACGCTGCTCGTTCCGTTCTGACCGTCCGCACCGTTGCCGCCATTGCCGCCGTTGCCGCCGTTGCCTGTGGTTCCTGCGTTGCCGCCATCGCCGCCGTTGCCGCCGGCCACGCCGGCGACGGTGCTGTTCCAGCCGTTGCCGCCATCTCCGCCGTTGCCATCGGTTCCGATGACTGCTTCTGGGTCCCACCAGTGGCCGGCACTCCCGGCGCTGCCGCCGTTGCCGCCGGCGCCGCCGTCTGGGTTGGACTCATCGCCATCGGCGCCGCGGCCACCGTTGCCGGCGTTGCCGGCGTTGCCGCCGTTGCCGGCGGCACCTTGGAGGTCGGCGTCACCAGCAACGGCGCTGACGGCCTCTGCTGAAGCCGACATCTGCAAGGCTGCAGTGGCCGACGCGACCAATCGCGACCGCGTCGAGGGTGTGGGTGCGGGTGCAGGCGAGTTGCTCGCCCGGAGGAATCGGGTGGCCAGGAAATCGGTACGGGTGTCTCCGCCGTTGCCGCCGTTGCCGCCGCGGCCGCCGGAGCCACCGTGACCACCGTCGCCGCCCGATTCGCCGGCGATTTGCGCATCGTGTCCGTGTGCGCCGTGCCCACCGTGACCCCCGTGACCGGCGTTGCCGCCGACACCGTGGTCACCATCGCTTCTGCCGAGCAAGCTTCCCGACCCGCCGGCTCCGCCGTGACCGCCGTGGCCACCATCGAGGGCATCGGTACCAGATTCGCCTGCGTCCCCGGCATGCTCTCCGTGAGTGCCGTCTGCGCCGGCCCCGCCGTCACCACCATCGCCGCCGTCGCCATTCAATGCCAGCAGACCAGCGTTACCGCCGTGGCCGCCGTGGCCACCGTCAACGCCCGGGGTTAGCGCGTGACCGCCGTGACCGCCGTCACCGCCGTGACCAAAGAGCAGCGCTCCGTCACCACCATGGCCGCCAGTCCCCGAGACATCCCCACTGCCGCTTCCGCCATCGCCGCCGTCGCCGCCGTCACCGATGACCGCGAATAATCCCGTATGACCGCCGTGCCCTCCGTTACCGCCATCGGTGCCGGCCCCGCCGTGCCCCCCGTTGCCGGTCCATGACAACAACCCGGTGTCACCGCCGTCACCGCCGTTGCCGCCGATCCCACCAGCCACGATCGCGACTCCGCCGGCGCCACCGTTGCCGCCGTTGCCCATGAACAACCCGCCACGGCCACCGTGGCCACCATCACCGCCCGTGATGCCCGCACCTCCGGCGCCGCCAGATCCGAAGAGGCCCGCAGAACCACCATTTCCGCCGTTCCACCCGCTGCCGCCGTTACCCAACAGCAACCCGCCGTTGCCGCCATCGCAGACGGTGATGCCCGAACATGATGCGGCGTCGTAGCTGAATCCAGTACCGATCAAGATGCCGGCGTTTGGGTTCTCGGCCGTGCCGTTGCCGAAGAAGAAACGAAAGACCCCGCCCGCACCCACGGCGCCGATGTCGGTCAATCCGGCCGGCTCACCATTGCCAGCATCGACAGTGGCGGATGCGGCGTTGCTGGTCGCACCAATTTCACGACGTGCAAACGCCGCCGCCGTCCACGCCAACGGCGTCGCCCCGGGAGCACCGTCACCCCCGCCGGGGGACAACCCCAACCAGGAAAACACCGCATCCAACCCGGAAGCACGCTTGGTAGGCGACGCATGCAACACCTGCGGCGTGGCCGTCATCGTCGGCACCGTCGCTGTGCCCCCGGTGGCGCCGTCAGTGGCTGCGCCCTCGGTGACGTCACCATCGGAAGACCCCGTCGTCATAGGAGCCTCGGGCGCATCGTCGGACACCGGTTCTGAATCGCTACCGGCTCCGGTCGGGTCCACTGGGGGCTCCGCCGCTGCCGCATCGGCCGGTAGCGTTACGGGCAGGTCGTACTCGTCTGAACCCGACGCGTCCGAGTCGCGGGAGGAACCGGTGCCACCTGGAGACCCGGTCGAAGCCGAATAATCGGAACTGCCAACGGGATCCGTATCGACATCGAGATCCGTATCGATATCTACACTGTCGCCGCCGACAGCATCGTCATCCAGATCCCCACCAGCACCTGAAGGGCTGCCCGCCTCGGCGTCTTCGTCGAGCACCTCGGCTACGCCGGCTGCGTCACCGGAATCGTCATCGTCATCGGTCGTCACCAGGTCGATCTCATCGGGACCGACTTCCTCGCCGGACTCCGAATCCTCACCGGCCCCGGTGCCCGCGGCGTCGGGCACATCGTCAGAAGAAGCGCTTGCGGAGTCTGTAGACCCACCCGCTGCACCCCCAGACGACTCGGAAGACTCGTCCGAACTAGACGCCTTCGAGTCCGTGGGTGGACTGGGGTGCGAACCTACCGAACCGGCGGAACCGGTCACGTCGGCAAACGCCACGGCCGGCACCGAGGCAACCGCTGCCCCGATTCCGAGGGCAACCGCCAACGCGCCCACCCGGCCGACATGGCGGGCATGGCCCGAAGCCGGCGTTCTAGACGGTGTCCGGGAGTGGATGGGATGCAACGTACTGTTCCCTCCGGCGCCGCCTTGGCGATCCGAGTTTGCCGAGCTGTGGTGGGTGATCCTCATTGTGAACCTTTCGCGTTCGGCAATGTTGCGTTCGGCAATGTTGATGGAGAGCTCTTTGCACCGGTGGTGCGGCCCAGCACGCTGAGGCCGCGGTTGCGCACCCATTCGTGGTGCAATCGGCCTAGTTCGGTGATCGGTTCAGCCACTCCGTCGGCGTCATCGACGAGCGCCCGAACCGGCACAGTCGCGGCCAAGCCCGCGCAGATGCTGACCAGGTTGAGCTGGATTCTGGCGGCGAGGACCGTGGCATTGGGCACCTTGACCCGAGCGCTGGGACGGCCACGATCCCGCAGGTCGAACATTGTGCTGACGACGCGGGCAGTGTCTGCTGGTGTGTATGTCACCGGCTGGTTCTCGGTGGTGACGTCGTGGAGCAGTGTTGCCCACCACTGGTGTACCTCGTCGGCCGTCAAACTTGGGTCGTCGTCGAGAAAACCGGCTTGCCCCATAAGACTTCGCAGATCGGACTTTCGCCCCTCCAAGGCGGCCCGAGTCATCGCGACCCAGTTGTAGCTCTCCTGCTCGGTGAGAACCTGCACGCAACCAAAATCGAGAAATCCGACCGTCCCGTCGGTGAAGAATCGGTAGTTGCTGGGATGCGGGTCAGCGTGGACCAGATTGGCCAGCCGAACATTGCTGTCGATGAAACGTTGAATGGCTTCAGCCCAAACGTCTTTCAAGCTCTTGTCCGCGTGCTGGGCTTGGGGCCAGTCAGCACCGTCCAGATAGGTCATGGTCAGCACTCGATCACCGGACAGTTCCGGCACGACCTGCGGGATGCGGATAAACGGATGGTCTTGGTAGAGCTTGCCGAAGGCGGCCAGTGTGGCCGCCTCATGGCGGTAGTCGACCTCTTCACGAATCCGAGC
>CAZCHU010000192.1:4482-5542 GCA_964498215.1 uncultured Mycobacterium sp.
TCTTCAACTAGCGCGTAGTCCATGGCGGGAACATCGGACTGCAGCTGACTCAAGGCATCCAGGTACGGCCCGAACCCGCCGCCGCCCCATGCCCGCGTGTCGAACATCGACAGAATTTGACCGGCCTTCATCAGCGCACCGCGTGAGCGGCCAAGCAGCTCGCTATACCGCGAGGCGGTGCTGAGATGAAATCGCTCGATGGCGCCCTCGCTGCCGGCCCGCTCCCGCAATCCGGCAACAACGCGCCCGCATGCGGCGCGGGCAGTGACTCCAGCCAGTGGCATTGCACGCCGCACTCGTCCGCAGGGAACCGAACGATTGTGGCGGGCCACCGCATCCTCCGACCTAACCCGACGGTAAAGTGCAAGCACAGTCAAAGTAAGCGATCACTTAGGGAAGATCAAATGACGACAGCGGCGCCTACGCGGGAGCGGTTGGTCAACGAAGCGATGCGGCTATTCAGCGCCAAAGGGTACGAGGCGACCAGTGTCTCCCAGATCGAGGCCGCTGCGGGTCTGGCAGCTGGATCAGGAGCGCTCTACCACCACTTCAAGTCCAAAGAGGCACTGCTAGATGCCGGGATCAGTCGCCAACTAGACCGTCGCGCCGCCATGGCCGACATCCGTGCGCTATTCGCCGGGCTCGGTGATCTCAGGTCTGAACTGACCGCGTTGGGGCGCTATCTGCTCACTGTTGTGGATCAGGAGGGCGAAATACTGCAGATCGCCGCACGCACGCCAGCGGGCAGATCGGCTCACCTCGACACCGCCTACACGGCGCTCGTCGAGGGGCTCAACGCTGAGCTCACTGACTGGATCTCAACCTGGGCAGCGACCCTGACCCCACAAGAACGCACAGTTCTCGCCGCAATCGGGGTCAACAGCATCCTCGGAGCGCGCTTCGCGGGCAACCTCTTTCGCCAACCCGCCCAAAAAATACCCGACGACGCCTATCTCGCTGAATGGACGAACCTGCTGGCCAACCGAATCGAAGCGCGATGTACCTGATTTCATCTGCTCACCACTTCACCCAACGTGAAGGGCGGTCCGCGGCGGCGAGA
>CAZCHU010000193.1:0-5514 GCA_964498215.1 uncultured Mycobacterium sp.
TGTCAGTGCGCATACTTGTCGTTGACGACGATCGTGCCGTGCGCGAATCCCTGCGCCGGTCCCTTTCCTTCAATGGCTACTCGGTGGAGTTGGCTCAGGATGGCCGGGAAGCCCTCGACCTGATCGCCAGCCAGCGCCCCGATGCCCTGGTGCTCGATGTGATGATGCCGCGACTGGACGGCCTTGAGGTGTGTCGGCTGCTCCGCAGCACCGGCGACGACCTCCCGATCTTGGTGCTCACTGCGCGTGATTCGGTGTCCGAACGGGTCGCGGGTCTAGACGCAGGAGCCGACGATTACCTGCCGAAGCCGTTCGCCTTGGAGGAGTTACTGGCGCGGATGCGCGCGCTGTTGCGTCGCACCAACCCGGAGGAGGGCACCGAATCGGCGGCGATGAGTTTCTCGGACCTGTCACTTGACCCGGTGACGCGCGAGGTCACCCGCGGCGACCGGCAGATCAGTCTGACCCGCACGGAGTTCTCCTTACTCGAGATGCTGATCGCCAACCCGCGCCGCGTCTTGACTCGTAGCCGCATTCTCGAGGAAGTCTGGGGCTTCGATTTTCCGACGTCCGGAAACGCGCTCGAGGTTTACGTCGGCTACCTACGGCGTAAGACCGAGGCCGAGGACGAGCCGCGGCTGATCCACACAGTGCGCGGGGTGGGTTACGTGCTGCGCGAGACGCCACCCTGATGACCATGCAAACCCCCACCCCGGAGGCCGGGAACCCAGCGCCGGCACCGCCGACAGCCAGTTCGGTGTCCTTGCGGTGGCGCGTGATGCTGCTGGCCATGTCGATGGTCGCGATGGTCGTGGTGCTGATGGCAGTAGCGGTGTACGCGGTCGTGTCCCGAGCGCTCTACGACGATATCGACACCCAGTTGCGCAGCCGCGCCCAGCTGCTCGTCGAGAGCGGATCGCTGGCTGCCGACCCTGGCAAGGCCATCGAAGGCACTGCCTACTCCGAGGTGAACGCCATGCTGTTCACCCCCCGGGCGATCTACACCGCTAACCAGCAGGGGCAGACTTTGCCGCTCGGGGGACCAGAGAAGGACGTCATCCAGGGCAAATTGTTGATGTCGCTGCGCACCGTCAGTCGACAGAGGGTGCTCGCAATGCACCTCACTAGCGGCAACACGCTACTGATCTCCAAGAGCCTGGCGCCGACCGGGCAAGTCCTGAGACGGCTGGGCACGGTTCTGCTCATCGTGGGCGGAATCGGTGTGGCGGTGGCCGCCATCGCGGGCGGAATGGTGGCACGCGCGGGACTGCGCCCGGTGGCCCGCCTCACCGAAGCGGCCGAGCGGGTCGCGCGCACCGATGACCTGCGCCCCATCCCGGTGTACGGAAGCGATGAACTCGCCCGACTCACAGAGGCTTTCAACATGATGTTGCGGGCGCTGGCCGAGTCCCGCGAGCGGCAGGCACGTCTGGTCACCGATGCCGGACACGAGCTGCGTACCCCGTTGACATCTCTGCGTACGAATGTGGAGTTATTGATGGCCTCAATGGCTCCGGGGGCCCCGCGTTTGCCTGAGGAAGAGATGAGCGGACTGCGGGCCGATGTGCTCGCGCAAATCGAAGAGTTGTCCACGTTGGTTGGTGACCTGGTGGACCTCACCCGCGAGGATGCTGGAGGGGTCACCCACGAGACAGTCGAACTGGCCGAAGTCATAGATAGGTCGCTGGAGCGGGTTCGCAGGCGTCGCAACGACATCGAATTCGACATTTCAGTCACCCCGTGGCAGGTGTACGGCGATGGGGCGGGTCTGGCCCGCGCGGTGCTCAACCTGTTGGACAACGCCGCGAAGTGGAGCCCGCCCGATGGCCGGGTAGACGTCCGGCTCGCTCAGGTTGATGCGTTGCATGCCGAGTTGATTGTCTCGGATTACGGTCCCGGAATCCCGCCGCAGGAACGGAGTCTGGTCTTCGAAAGGTTCTTCAGGTCAACCGCTGCCAGGGCGATGCCCGGGTCCGGCCTCGGCCTGGCGATCGTCAAACAGGTGGTCCTCAAGCATGGCGGGACCCTGCTTGTTCGGGAGACGGTTCCCGGTGGTCAGCCACCCGGTACGTCGATGCATGTGGTGCTGCCGGGTCGTCCCTCGGTTGCCGAAGCCGACGAGGCAGAACGAGAAGTCGCGACACGCGGGAGCTGATCGCCGCGGTGAACACCATCACAGGCGAGGATGGGATGGCCGGTCTCTAAGGGGATTCTCAGCACAGTTGGGCACCCTTAGGGCTCGCCCTTCGTTGTTCCAAGCGACGAAACCTACTGCAGGAAGAGCATCGCAGCGACATGACGAACTATCCGAGGTACTCGCCGCCGCCACCACCGGGTCGTCAACCCGGTACTCAGGGGCAGATGCCACCCGGCTCGACCGGCCCGCGCACGTCGCGTGTCTACGAGCAGCAGCCCCATGACTGGCGTTACGCGACTGAGCAACAGCGGCAAGCGTTTCGGGCGCCCTATGACCCCTACCCGGGTGCTCCCATGCCGGGTGGGCCGGGTCACTATCCGCGGCCGAACATGCCAGTCGGTCCGCAGCCCCAGTCCCGGAAGCGTTCCCGGGCAACGGCTTTGGCGGCCGGTGCGGTCGCCGTCGCGATCGTGTCGGCGGGTGTCGGCGGTGGCGTCGCGGTCCTGGCGCATCCTGACCATGATGTCGCCGGGCTAGGCGCTTCCGGCGCAGTGCCCGGCATGCCTGCCGCCAGCGCGCCGGCTGGCTCCGTCGAGCAGGTGGCCGACAAGGTCTTGCCCAGCGTGGTCAAGCTGGAGGTGAGTATGGGGCGAAAGTCCGAAGAAGGCTCCGGAGTGATCCTGTCGACCGACGGACTGATCCTGACGAATAACCATGTGATCGCCACGTCTGGAGACGGTCCGGGTGCAGCGGGCGCGCCGAAGACCAAAGTGACGTTCGCCAACGGCAAGACGACGTCGTTCAGTGTGGTCGGCACCGACCCCGGTAGCGACATTGCGGTGGTGCGAGCCGAGAATGTCTCGGGTCTGACGCCGGTCGCGGTGGGTTCGTCAGCGGACCTACGGGTGGGACAGGATGTCGTGGCTATCGGATCCCCGCTCGGACTAGAGGGCACGGTAACCACCGGCATCATCAGCGCCCTGAACCGTCCGGTGGCCGCGGGTGGCGATGCGAGGAATCAGAACACTGTTCTTGACGCCATTCAGACAGACGCGGCGATCAACCCGGGCAACTCGGGCGGTGCGCTGGTGAACATGAGTGGTGAACTGGTCGGCATCAACTCCGCGATAGCCACGATGGGCGCCGACGCGGGTGGGCCTCGGGGCGGGTCGATCGGGCTGGGCTTCGCGATCCCCGTGGACCAGGCAAAGCGGATCGCCGACGAACTGATCCAGACCGGAACCGCCTCCCGCGCGTCGCTGGGCGTCCAGGTCGGCAACGAAGCAGGAGTTGACGGCGCCAAGATTGTCGAGGTCACTAAAGGTGGAGCGGCCGCGGCGGCGGGGCTCCCCGACGGAGTGTTGGTCACCAAGCTGGATGACAGGGTCATCGGTAGCGCCGACGCATTGGTAGCAGCGGTGCGTTCGAAGTCGCCCGGCGACGCAGTGACGCTGACTTATCTGGACTCGGCGGGCAAGCCGCGGTCCGTGGAAGTCACGCTCGGCAAGGCCGGCCAGTGAAGCTGGTTGCCGGTCAACAGGGGCCGGACTCCGGTCTGGCTGAACTGATGTCTGACCGTAGATATACGGTTGAGCGCATGGAACAGCCTCCTGCGTTGGTGGGCCGGGCCCTGGTCGTGGTGGTCGATGACCGCACTGCCCACGGCGACGAAGCGGACCACAGTGGGCCCCTGGTCGCCGAGTTGCTCGGCGAGGCGGGCTTCGTGGTCGACGGCGTAGTGGTGGTTTCCTCAGACGAGGTCGAGATTCGCAACGCTTTGAACACAGCGGTGATAGGTGGCGTGGACCTGGTCGTGTCGATCGGGGGCACGGGGGTCACGCCGCGTGACGTCACGCCCGAATCAACCCTCGATCTCCTCGATCGTGAGTTATTAGGAATTGCCGAGGCGCTTCGAGGCTCGGGTCTGTCGGCGGGTATCGCCGACGCTGGACTATCGCGCGGGCTCGCTGGTATCTCCGGCAGCACACTGGTGGTGAATCTCGCCGGGTCGCGTGCGGCGGTACGTGATGGAATGGCCACCCTTGGGCCGCTGGCGGCGCAGATCATCGGGCAGCTATCCAGCTTGGATATGTGACAATCGCGCGTCCATGATTTCTTTAATGTTAATTAAAGGTGAACAGCGCTTATTGGACCGGTGTGACCTTTGTCATACTGAACAACAGCAATGACTCATCCTTCTCGACCTTCTCAGGCCGCAGTTAACAAGATCTTCGGGGATGCGTTGCCGGACGTCTCGGTCGGTGAGCGCGACTACTTGCCGTCGCCGGACGATGACGGCGACAGCGACCAGTGGCTGCGCGACAACGTCCCGCCCCATCATGGCTGAACCCTGCTGGCGCAATAAACCCCAGAAAGCGCACCTGTAACACTTGCGGTGCACGAAGCGAACACTCTCATGCGGGGTCGAAAATTTGCGACGTAGGCCATGTTGAACCCCCGCCGTCGCGGTAAGGGGACCAACGGCCAACATGGTAGTTTCAGCTAACTTCGCTCAACCCGGCATTCGGGTGGCGAGTGGCAAGCGTTCACACGTTGCCGCTTCCATGCCGTCCCGTTATGTTCCTCGTGTTAACAGGTGAGCGAATCGAATGACCCGCGAGTGGGTTTTTGACTCCACTCACATTAGAGTTTGGCGAGATGCGCAGCGTTGCGGTCTAGGCCGGGCGCGAACAACTTCGGTAACCCCCAGGCGGGGCTTTTTCCGTACCATATGACGTAAGGGAGATCATGAAGGCATTCGGTCGGGTGCTGGTCGTGATGGTGGCATCTATCGCGGCGTTGTTCGCGAGCGCTGGTACCTCTCACGCGGGGCTGGATAATGAGTTGAGCCTGGTCGATGGTCAGGGCAATACGTTGACGATCCAGCAGTGGGACACCTTCCTCAACGGTGTGTTTCCGCTGGACCGTAACCGGTTGACCCGTGAGTGGTTTCACTCGGGCAAGGCCACTTATATCGTGGATGGCGAGGGTGCCGAGGATTTCGAGGGCACGCTGGAGCTTGGTTATCAGGTGGGTTTCCCCTGGTCGCTGGGTGTGGGTATCAACTTCAGCTACACCACGCCCAACATCGCGTTCGACGGTTTGCAGGGTGTGGGCTTCTTCGACCCGGTGTTCGGTAACGAGTTCAGTGGCATTGTGACGCCGCCGTTGTTCCCGGGTGTGTCGATCTCGGCTGATTTGGGCAACGGTCCGGGTATTCAGGAGGTTGCGACCTTCAGCGTTGATGTGGCCGGTCCGGGTGGTTCGGTGGCGGTGTCCAATGCGCACGGCACGGTGACCGGTGCGGCCGGTGGGGTGCTGCTGCGTCCGTTCGCCCGGTTGGTCTCCTCGACCGGTGACAGTGTCACCACCTACGG
>CAZCHU010000194.1:0-5510 GCA_964498215.1 uncultured Mycobacterium sp.
AAGGTGCTGATCGTCGGGAAGGAATTCCAGCCGGCGATCGACAAGATCCGCGACAAGCTGCTCCACCTCGAGCATGTCATTTCCGTCACCCCGGAGGGAGGCGATGACGATGAATACGAGGCGATGCTCGAGGCGGCGACGCCCACCCAACGTAGCGACGATGTCGACCCCGGTGACGTCGCGATCATCATGTATTCCTCAGGCACCACCGGGCGGCCGAAGGGCGTCGAGCTGACGCAGGCCAACCTGATCGCGCACACCGTCAACGCACACGAAGGCTTCGAGTTCGACGACGGCGACAAGAACATGGTGTCGATGCCGTTGTTCCACGTCGGGGGCTCCTCGTATGCGCAGTTCGGCATTCACGACGGCGTCCCGAGCGTGATGACTCGCGACGCCGACGGCGCCACGCTGGTCGGGGCGATCCTCAAGGGCGCCAACCGGACCTTCCTCGTTCCTGCCGTGTTGGCCAAGGTGTTGGAGTCCGGGGAGGATGCGGTCAAGCTGTTCAGCGCGCTGAAGACCTACGGTTACGGAGCCTCACCGATGCCGCTGCCGCTGCTGCGCGCGGCGCTGAAGGCTTGGCCGGACACCGACTTCATCCAGGCCTACGGGCTTACCGAGTTGTGCGGGGTGATCAGCCACCTGATGCCCGAGGCGCACCGAGCCGAAGACCACCCGGAGCGGTTGACGAGCGCAGGCACCCTGGTTCCCAACGCCGAGGTACGCGTCGTGCAACCCGACACCCTCGAAGATGTTCCGACCGGCGAGCAGGGTGAATTGTGGTTCCGGTCACCGCAGTTGATGAAGGGCTATCACAACAAGCCTGAGGCAACGGCCGAGTGCATCACCGAGGACGGCTGGTTCCGCACCGGTGACATCGGCCGCGTCGACGAGGGTGGCTACATCTTTGTCGAGGATCGACTCAAGGACATGATCATCTCCGGTGGTGAGAACATCTACTCCATCGAAGTGGAGCGGGTTTTGGCTGAGCACGACGCGGTCGTGGAGGTCGCGGTCTTCGGTGTGCCCGACGAGAAGTGGGGCGAGGTCGTCAAAGCCGTAGCCGTGGTCGAGGGTGAGGTCGGCGAAGCCGAGTTGATCGCTTTCGCCCGTGAACGCCTCGCTGCCTACAAATGTCCCAAGACGGTTGACATCACCGACGAACTGCCGCGCAACCCCACCGGCAAGATCCTGAAAAAGGAACTGCGCAAGCCACACTGGGAGGGCCGCGACCGCGCGACGGTATAGCGCCTAGATGGCCACTGCTACCTCGTTGCGGCGACGGAACGGTAGCGTCCACGGCGGATCGTAGAACCAGGAGACTGCTTGGCCGGTCGGCTCGATGTTGTTGTCCTGCAGCGTCTTCATCAGCCGATCGGTGTTGGCGGCCACCGCCTGCGGGCCGCGGTCGCCGGTGAACCGCAACACCGCCACGGTCTCCGAGGGAACTCGCACCAGCCGGACATCGTCGTCGTCGGGGGCGGGCAGCGTTTCCATCGACCACTTGGACGGCATGTAGAAGCGGACTGTCCAGCCCTCGTCGGCGTTGCCGGCCTGCGAGACCGGAGCCGTCATGGCGATGTCCACGCCGCCGGACGGTTGCTGGACGACCGGCGCAGTCATCGCGATGTCGACCCCGCGGTGGTTGCCACCGAAGATGTACCCCGCCAGACGGCGAAACCCGGTGCTGAGTGCACGCTGCCTGTCACCGTCGACGGTGGTTTCGGCGGCGATGCGGGGACCGTACTGGCGGATCTCCACGCCCTCGGTCAGGTTGCGTCGGAGGTGGTGGGGCTCTTCCACGCTGCGGATACCCACCACTGCCAGGGCTGATTCGGCCACCTGACCGACCAATGTGACTATGCGATTCACCACAAGACTCCCTCTCTGTACCCGTTGGCTACCCGCGGCGAACGGTGCGAAATCCTCGCCGCACTGTTGATTCGTCGCGGAGGGGCGTTCAGATGGGTTGGGTCGAAGCCCCGGGCTGCCGCGATTCCGTTGCCGCAAGCGCGTCCATGCGTGCGGGCCTCGATGAGTTCTGTTGACGACGGGGAAGACGCCAACGATGCCGGTACGATTGCGCGGTGACGGTCAGGCTGGCCGAGCTGGTGGCAATTGGGGTTGTCGCGGTCCTGTTGGGCGCGGCGTTGATCTACCTGCTCGGATCCTTCTTCCTGATGGCCAGGCACGTCTCCCCTCGGCCGGGGCAGCGCAACCTGGCTGCCATGTGGCACGAGCTGTACTGCGTACTCATCACTCAGCCGCTCGTCCCGTTCTACTTCTTCGTCGGACGACGGTTAGGCCGCGGGCAAGGGATCCCGGTGATCTTCGTCCATGGCTACTTCCAGAATCGGGCCGATTTCGTCTGGCTGGCAAGGCAATTCCGGAAGGCCTCCCGGGGTCCTCTGTACGGTTTCAACTATCCCTGGTTCGACTCTGTCGACCGCAATGTTCCCCGGCTCGCCCGATTCGTCGAGCGCGTCTGCGCCGAGAACGGATCCGACCGGGTAACGCTGGTTGCCCACTCGCTCGGTGGACTTGTGTCGTTGGAATTCGCCCATTCACCCACTGGCGAACAACGGGTCGCGCACTGCATCACGATCGGCACGCCGCACGCTGGAGTCGCGTGGCGCGGCCCGATCCTGGGCAAGGTCGCCAAAGAGCTCCGCTCAGGGGGCGAGTTCGCCAACGAACGCAGGGAACGGCTGGTTATCACGCCGACGCTGAGCATCTATTCAACGCACGACAACATCGTGCACCCACCCTCGACCAGCGAGTTAGCCGCCCGCGGCGGCAGCGATGTGGCGATCGACGGTGTGGGGCATCTGTCCCTGCTCTACTCGCCGGAGGTCGCCCGGGCGCTCCTTGACTTCATCGACCAGCCGGATTGATCCGTGTCGTGCCAATGCCGATGACTGACACCCCGGCAGGCGTGCAGTTATCCGACGTCCTGGACCGGCTGCACGTCGTGGCACTGCCGATGCGGGTGCGCTTCCGCGGGATCACTGTCCGAGAGGTCGCGCTGATCGATGGGCCCGCGGGCTGGGGTGAGTTCGGCGCCTTCGTCGAATACCAGCCCGACGAGGCGGCGCACTGGCTGGCCGCAGGCATCGAGGCGGCCTACTGCACCCAACCGGAGGTGCGCCGCGACCGCATTCCCATCAACGCCACCGTGCCCGCCGTCGCAGCGGCCGACGTCGCCGACGTACTGGCCCGATTTCCCGGCGCCCGCACCGCGAAGGTGAAGGTCGCCGAATCCGGGCAATCGCTGGCCGAGGATGTCGAGCGGGTCAACGCCGTGCGCGCGCTGGTGCCGACCGTGCGGGTCGACGCCAACGGCGGCTGGGGCGTGGTGGACGCCGTGGCCGCGGCACGGGCACTCACCGCCGACGGGCCGCTGGAGTACCTTGAGCAGCCCTGTAAGACCGTGCCCGAGCTTGCTGAAGTCCGCCGTCGCGTCGATGTTCCGGTCGCCGCCGACGAGAGCATCCGAAAGGCCGGCGACCCGTTGCTGGTGGTCCGGTCGGGCGCAGCCGACATCGCGGTGCTCAAGGTTGCCCCGCTCGGCGGCATCCGCGCGATGCTGGGCATGGCCCGACAGATCGACATCCCGGTCGTCGTGTCCAGCGCCCTGGATTCCGCGGTAGGCATCGGTGCCGGGCTCGTTGCGGCAGGCTGCCTGCCCGGCCTGCCCTTCGCATGCGGTCTGGGCACCGGTGGACTGTTCGACGAGGATGTCGCCGAGCCGGTGACGCCGGTCAACGGATACCTTCCCGCGACGACCGTGTCGCCCGACCCGGCCCGGCTGAGCGCGCTGGCCGCCACGCCTGAGCGCAGGCAGTGGTGGATTGAGCGGGTTCGCGCCTGTTTTCCGTTGTTGTCCTGATCAGCGGGACCCGCAACGCCTAGACGGGAGCGCTTCGGTGGCCAACACTGGATCCCACGGCGCACACAGATCGCGAAGTCCAAGAGGTGGCGGAGGTCGACCATGCAGGTCGCAATCATGTTGTACCCCGGATTCACCGCGCTGGACTTCATCGGGCCCTACGAGAGCCTGCGGTGGCTACCCGACACGGAGGTCCGGTTCGTGTGGCACGAGACGGGGCCGGTCGCCGCGGACTCGGCAGTGCTTCTCGTCGGTGCCACCCATACGTTTGATGAAACGCCCACTCCCGACATCGTTCTGATTCCGGGCGGGTTCACCACCATGAAGCACGCCCGAGACGAGGCACTGCTCGACTGGGTCCGCAAAGTACACCGGACGTCGACTTGGACGACCTCGGTGTGCTCGGGGTCGGTGATCCTGGCCGCTGCGGGCCTGCTCAAGGGCAAGCGCGCGACATCGCACTGGGCAGCGGTACCACTATTGCGAACCTTCGGGGCGGTGCCCGTCGACGACCAGCGGATCGTGTCCGCCGACGAAAAGACCGTCACCTGTGCCGGGGTGTCGGCCGGCATAGACCTGGGGCTCTGGCTGACGGGCAGGATCGGCGGGAAAGCCAAGGCCAAGGCTGTCCAGCTAGCCATCGAGTACGACCCGCAGCCGCCATTCGACTCCGGGCACATGTCGAAGGCGTCGCGAAGTACCAAGGCGGCCGCTGCCGCGTTGATGGGCAGGGAATCGATGAAGCCGGCCGCGCTGGCCGCGACCACCGGCCTGCTCTGGGATGCCGCCCTTCAAACCGTGCGGTCCCGGCGTGCTCGTCGTCGCTGATGAGCGTCGTCATCACGCGGAAACCGCTCGTCAAGTAGCGTCGGCGGAGTGAATCTGGCCTATGACGAACGCGGCTCGGGGGAGCCGGTGCTGTTCATCGCCGGTCGTGGCGGTGCGGGTCGTACCTGGCATCTGCACCAGGTGCCGGTCTTTGCACGCGCCGGCTACCGCTGCATCACCTTCGACAACCGTGGCGTCGGTGCCACCGAGAACGCCGACGGGTTCACCACCGAGACGATGGTCGGTGATGTTGCCGAATTGATCGAGGATCTCGATCTCGCCCCGGTGCGGCTGGTGGGGGTTTCCATGGGCTCATACATCGCCCAGGAGCTCATGGTGGTGCGGCCCGAGCTTGTCAGATCGGCGGCGCTGATGGCCACCCGTGGTCGGCACGACCGCACCCGCGAGTTCTTCAGGTCCGGCGAGTTGGCGCTGGCCGACTCCGGGGTGCGGCTACCCGTCGAATTTGAGGCGAAAGTCCGGTTGCTGGAGAGCTTTTCACCGAAGACCTTGAACGACGACAATGCCGTGCGGGACTGGATCGAGATGTTTACGATGTGGCCGCAGAAACCAACTCCCGGTCTGCGCACGCAGCTGTCGATCGCGCCGATGAGCAGCCGGCTGGCCGCCTACGCGAACGTGGCCACCCCGACGCTGGTCATCGGTTTCGCCGACGATGTGGTCCTGCCGTCGTATCTGGGCCGCGAGGTCGCCCAGGCGCTACCCAACGGCCGATTCCTGGAGATCCCCGGCACCGGCCACCTCGGGTTCATCGAGAAGCCGCAGGTAG
>CAZCHU010000195.1:0-5476 GCA_964498215.1 uncultured Mycobacterium sp.
TACAGCCTGCTGGTAACCCTGGTGCCTTCGGCGGTTCCCGAGCACGTGCGCGAGGTCTACTACGAGGCCGTCGGGGTCATCATCACGCTGATCCTGCTGGGACGGCTGTTGGAGGTGCGGGCCAAAGCCGGGACCGGAGACGCCATCCGAAGGCTCGTTGGGTTGCAGGCCAAGACCGCCAACCTTATTCGCGATGGCGCTGAGGTTGAGGTCCCCGTCGAAGACCTCATGCCCGGCGACGTCGTCCTGGTCCGGCCCGGAGAAAAAGTTCCCGTCGACGGAGTGATCATCGAGGGACGCTCGACCCTGGATGAGTCGATGGTCACCGGCGAATCCATCCCGGTAACCAAGGAGGCCGGCGCCACCGTCATCGGGGCGACGATCAACCAGACCGGCGCCTTCCGATTCGAGGCCACCAACGTCGGCGCTGACACCATGCTGTCCCAGATCATCAAGCTGGTGGAGCAGGCTCAGGGCTCTAAGGCGCCGATCCAGCGCCTGGCTGACCGGGTGTCGTCCTACTTCGTGCCCGCCGTGATGGCCATCGCGGTCACCACGTTCGCCGTCTGGTTCACCGTCGGCCCGCAGCCCGCGCTGACACTGTCGTTGGTGGCAGCTGTGGCGGTGTTGATCATTGCCTGCCCGTGCGCTCTCGGGTTGGCGACACCGCTGTCAATCATGGTCTCCACCGGCAAAGGAGCAGAGCACGGCATTTTGATCCGTTCTGCCGAAGCGCTCGAAACCGCACACAAGATCGACACGATCGTCTTGGACAAGACCGGCACCATCACCCGCGGCGAACCAGCCCTGACCGACGTCATCACCGCCGGCGCCCTCGGTGAGGACGAACTGCTGCGTCTGGTCGCCTCAGCCGAACAGTCCTCCGAGCACCCCCTGGCCCAGGCGATCGTCACCGGTGCCCGAGACCGCGGCCTCGACCTCGCCGATGCCACCGAGTTCGACTCCCTCACCGGCAAGGGCATCAAAGCCAGCGTTGAGGGCCGCGAGATCCTCATCGGGAACCGCCGCCTGCTCGAGACCACCGCCATCGAGACCACCGCCCTCGACGCAGAGATGGACCGACTCGCCGAAGAAGGCCGAACCCCGATGCTGGTCGCCGTCGACGGCGCCCCCGGCGGCGTCGTCGCAGTAGCCGACACCGTCAAGGAAGACTCCGCGGCAGCCATCGCCGCACTGCGCGCCCTAGGCATCGCGGTAGCGATGATCACTGGCGACAACGCCCGCACTGCGGCCGCCATCGCCCGCCAGGTCGGTGTCGAACGGGTCCTGGCCGAGGTCCTGCCCGAACACAAAGCCCTCGAGGTTCGCCGACTCCAAGCCGAAGGCGGCATCGTGGCGATGGTCGGTGACGGCATCAACGACGCCCCGGCATTGGCCCAGGCTGACGTAGGTTTTGCTATCGGAACCGGCACCGACGTTGCGATCGAATCCAGCGACATCACACTAATCTCGGGCGCCCTCGACGGAGTGGTCACTGCCATCACCTTGAGTCGGACCACGATGCGCAACATCCGCCAGAACCTGTTCCTGGCCTTCGTCTACAACGGCATCGGCATTCCCATCGCCGCCGGCGTGCTCTACCCCGTCATCGGCATTCAGCTCAGCCCGATGGTCGCTGCTGCCGCGATGGCAGCCTCAAGCCTGTCCGTTGTCGGCAACGCCAGCCGCCTGCGCCGCTGGCACCCCGAGCCCATCGACACCACCAAGGTGCCCGCCGCTTCGGAGCAGACTGTCGAGACCGGCACCGACAATCCGCGGCAGAGCATGGCCCAGGTAACCGATCCGGTGTGCGGCATGGTCATCGACCCCGATGCGGCGGCGGTGACCGCCAAGTACGCCGGGGACGACTATTCCTTCTGCTCCCGCCATTGTCACGACACTTTCGCCGCGAATCCCGCTGCCTACGTGAACCACACCTGACGCATCCCCCGCTTCCGACTTGCGTGTGGCCAACTCGTTTCAGCCGTTGTCGTCGTCTTGCGGTGCTAGCCAGCGTGACAGATAGATCCTTTCGAAGGCGAAGACGGACACGATGCCGATGGCTGCGTAGAGCACGATCATCGGGTCCGACTGCAGTTTCATCGCTGTGAAAGCGACCAACACGACAGCGTCGAATGTCAAGGCCGTCAGCAGGATAGGCGCAGCCGCCCCGATTTCTTGCCTTCGGTATCGGAAGACGCCCCAGTGCACCGCCATATCCATGACAAGGTAGAAGAACGCGCCAAGTGAGGCGATCCGGCTGAGGTCGAAGAGCACCGCCAGCGCCGAGGCGATCACCACGGTGTAGATGAGCAAGTGGCGTTGGATCGGACCGGACATGCCGAAATGGCTGTGCGGGATCATCTTCATTTTCGTCAACATCGTCAGCATCCGCGACACCGCGAAGACGCTGGCCACCAAGCCCGAGGCGGTTGTGACGGCTGCCAACAGGATGGTCAGGTAGAAGCCCGTCTGGCCCAATACCGGCTCGGCGGCCTGCGCCAGCGAATAGTCGCGCGCGGAAACGATCTCGTCGATGGTCAGGCTTGATCCCACTGCGAAGGCCACGAGGAGGTACACAACGACGCAGATCCCGATCGCGATCATGATCGCGCGGCCCAGGTTTCGACGCGGGTCGGTGATCTCGGCTCCGCTGTTGGTGATAGTGGTGAACCCCTTGAATGCGAGAATGGCCAACGCGACCGAGGCGATGAACCCGGTTATTTCGTAGGGTTTCCCAGCCTCCGGGGCGGCGGCAAAGTGGAAACCGCCCGCCCACAGAGCTGCGATGCCGAAAAGCGCGATCCCGCCAATTTTGACCGCCGCCATGACCAGGGAGACGAGGCCAACAGAGCGGTTGCCGGAGATGTTTACCAGAAAAGCGAAGATGATCACGGCGACCGCCAACACCGCCACCTGCGGCCCGCCCGTGATGCCGAATGGACGCAGGACGTAGGTACCGAAGGTCCGCGCCACGAGGCTTTCGGCGATGACCATGCTGAGGGCCATCAGTAGTGCCGCGCCTGCGGCGACTGCCCCGCGGCCGTAGCATTTCTTCAGAATCATCGCGATTCCGCCGGAGGATGGCCAAGCGTTCGACATCCGAATGTAGCTGTAAGCACTGAACCCCGTGACGATGGCGCCTGCGATGAACGCCAAAGGGAACAATGGCCCGGCGAGCTGCGCGATCTGTCCGGTCAGCGCGAAAATTCCGGCGCCGATCATCACACCCGTGCCCATCGCTACTGCGCGGCTGAGGGTGATCGAGCCTTCCTTGTAGCCGTTGCTCCGATCGTCGCTGTTCATCTCAATCTCATCCGCTCAAGGTGTTGCCTGTTCTCATAGGCGACGTGGCTGTTGTCGCCGGGTTCCGACATCGGTAAACGCTCAGGCCGATTGGCCACGTTCGACCGTCTTAGCCCGGCGGGTAGGGCCACGGCGCCATCGGTGACGAAGGTCCATCATCATGCCGTTTACCCTCCGAACAGCAGGAATAGTCCCGCTAGGGTGTAGGCGACCATGGTCAGCATCATGGCGAGTTGCCCGACGAGTTGGTGGCCTACCGGGATCACCCGCAATGCCTGATCGTGGGCGGCGATCACCGCGACGAGGTGTCCGATCACAACGCAGGCGACTTTGATCGTCCAGAGCAGCGTCGGACTCTGTGAGAGGAAATACTGCACGTCGCCGGGGTCGAGACTGAGCAGATGCCAGCCCTTGTCCAGCGGATCTGCCAGTCGCACGATTGTCTCCTGGCCGCGCTCAACCAGATAGGACAGGTAGTGCGCGAAGATATAGCCCACCACGATCGGGATCAGGCAATGTGCCAAACGGCCAGGTAGTTCGCGCCGTTTCTCGCGGGTGACTCCGCCAGTGGCACGGGCTGCGGCCGAAAAGCTCACTCCGACAGCGATGACGAAGAACAGTAAGACCACACTGCGCCAGATGCTGGCGCCCACGGGATCGCCAACCAGAGGGACCGCGGCGGCGTTGTCGTCGACGAAATCCCGGAATTTTCTCGACTGGGAGAAGCTGTCGAAAGCTGTCGAGCCCAGCAGCACTGCCATCACTGCGACGGTGCCGGCACGCACCGGCATGGTGGGCAAGTGGTCGAGCGGATTTCCCAGGACAAGCCGTCCGGTCGCACGGTTGCGCCGAAATGGCGCTAACCGCGACACCGTCACGCTGTAAACCTCGAATGGGTCCGCGCGAGCGAACCAGCCCGAGCCAAACGCTGCTGCGCCCAACAACATCAGGACGGCGTAGCACAGGATCCAGGTTTTGATCGCGGTTAGCGAGCCTGGATCCGGGCTGGCCAGCTCCAGCCAGACGAAGGCAAACAACCCCAACACGGCCGGCCAATACCCCCAGCGGACCGGGTAGTCGCGGCGGCCGGTTCCAAACCAGCGTCCTACCCCCATGATTCGGTAGAGCGTCCGCAGCGGCGAAAGGACGCGCCATGCCGGTCCGACGGTTACCGAGATAGCAACCAGCCCGACCCACAGCAGGACATAGAACACCCCGGGCAGGGCGTTGCCGCTGTTTTGCGGCCCCCAGATCGCGGCGATCCCCACCCAGACAGTGAAAGCCAGCGCCGCGAGGGCAACGATCCACCTCAAGGCCGACGAATCCACCGTCTTGCACATCCACATCGGCAGTGGGCGGCCCGGCTTGTCGGGATCGAACCGCGGTGTCCGCCATGCGACGGCCACCACCGCGAAAGTCACGGCCAACGCCCACGCAGCACCGATCAGCGCATACGACAGGGGCACGGGCAGATCGGTGGATCCGCCGACACCGTGAGCGAGTAGCGCGCTGGCGGTGTCGGGCGTCACGGCATCACCTCGATGGTGACGACCGTGCGGTGCAGGTTGTGCAGCTCCACATCCACTCGCCCGGGAACCTGCACCGAGAACTCGAACCGCTGACCGGGTCGGGCTTGCACCTCGAAGCTCTGCTCGGGGGTTGAATGCACGTGCAGGCTGTCTGCGGCATCGCTGCTCACCTGGAGCACAATCGGTTGCCCGACCGCAGCCTGGACCTCGGCATTGGTGGGTGTCACGACCCCGTCAGCGATGGCGATGTCAATAACGGTGGCAGCCGTGGCGGAATCGGTTGTCGGGACCGCCGGCGCCGACACCGCTGCTGATCCGGAGGTCTGCGCCGCGGGCGGTCCATCCGGCGGCGGGTTTGACTGACACCCCGCCGCTGCAGCAGCAACGCCCCCCAGTAACACGGCAGTCGCCATCCCTATCTTGACTACGCCGCCTCCACCAATTCGGGTGCGGCCGCGTGGGAATCGCTGTGGTGTTCGGATTCGTTCAGTCATTGGCGGTCGCCGAATCGTCGGTCGCCGGAGAGCCTGTCGCTGCCGGCGCCTGGGAACGCGCGCGGTCGATGGCGTAGATGCCCAGCACGACTGCGATCACCGAAAACCCCAGGGCAGCCCAGGATATCGCCGAGAGCATTGTGTCAG
>CAZCHU010000196.1:0-5358 GCA_964498215.1 uncultured Mycobacterium sp.
CCGTGGTCGCCGGCCTGCCCGACCAGATCGACGCCGTCATCGCCGCGGTCACCGCCCGGGACAGATTCGCCCGCCGGGTCAACATGCAGGTCGCCTCCCACACCGCGCTGATCGACCCCGTGCTGCCGGACCTGCGCGACGCGCTACAGGGACTAGCACCCAGGACGCCGAACATTCCCTTCCTGTCGACGGTCATCGACCCCCACGGCGAGGACGGGGCGGAACCCGTCCTGGATGCCGACTACTGGGTGGCCAACGTCCGCCAGCCGGTTCACTTCAGCAGGGCCGTCACGGCTGCAGCCGGTGAGATCGGCACCTTCATCGAGGTGAGCGCCAACCCGATCCTGACCTACGCGGTCACCGACACACTGGCGACAGGGCACCACCGCAGCTTCGGAACCCTGGCTCGCGACACCGACGACACGCTGACCTTCCACACGACGCTCAACGCGACATTCACCGACCACGCGCCCGAAACCCCACGCCTGGCCGAGTCGCACATCGAGCTGCCGACCACGCCGTGGCATCACACCCGCCATTGGGCGATCCAGAAGCGCCCGCCGTCGTCGGGTGCCTCGGCCCCCCGACCCGGCACCGTGCTGGGCGCCCACACCACCGTTGCCGGCTCCCGGCCGGGACATCTATGGCAGGCGCGACTGGCGCCGCAGGCCAAGCCCTATCCGAACTCTCACCGGTTCGCCGGGGTCGAGATCGTCCCGCTGTCGGTGCTGCTGCACACGCTGGCACTGGCCGCTACCGAGTGCGGTGGAGCCATTGCCGACGCGCGGTTCGACCTGCCGATCACGCTCGACCAGCCGCGGGTGGTGCAGGTCTACACCGATGGCGACGTCATCACGGTGTCCTCAGCTGTTGCCTCGTGTTCAGGAACAGATGAGACCTCCGACACCCGCTGGGTCCGGCACGTGTCGGCACGGATTGCAGACGAACCATCCCGCGATAGCGCCCGGGCAGCGGTCACCGAACCAGAAGTGGCCGGCTACGACATTTCGGCACTGGCGGAACTCCACAACGCCTGGGGCATCGAGGGTCAGGCCTACCCCTGGACGGTCGCCAAGGATGACTCCCGCCTGGCCGCGCCAGGCACCCTGCGCGCGGTGGTAGATCTGGCGGACCACTCCGCGACCGCAGGGCTCGACGCCGCGGTGAACCTGGGTCGCCTGGTCGACGCATCCAGCCCCGGACTCAAGGTTCCGGCCTCGGCCGAGGCTGTGTCGATTCGTCCAGGACTCGCTGGCGCACAAGCCGTCATCGACGCACGCCTAGCCGCTCGGGAAGGGGACGACCTTCTGGTCGACATCGCGATCGCCGACGCGCAGGGCATCGTGTGGGCGGATATTCGCGGGATCCGGTACGCCGCAGTGGAACCGGATGCTGTCGCGCCCGCCGATCCGACCCGGATCGCCCATGTCCTGGATTGGCAGCCCTGGACCGCGGACACCTCCGATGCCGGTACCCAGCCCACCGGGTCCGGCGGACCGGTCGCAGTCATCGGTACCGGTGACCTCGCCGACGCGGTGCGTGCAGAGCTCCTCGGCGCCGGCCACCAAGCCTCCGAAATCTCCGCTGCCCGCAACGTGGTGTACGTCGCCGACCCGGGATCCGAAGGTGCGGGCACAGATCTTGACGTGTCCGTCCGCCTCACCGCAGAGGTCTCCGACCTCGTCGCCCGCTTGACCGAACGCGATGTGCGCAACCCTGCAACGCTGTGGATCGTCACCCGCGGAGTGCACGAGTCGGCGTCCGTCGCGGCGATACGCCAAAGTTGTTTATGGGGTCTGGCCGGAGTGATCGGCGCCGAGCAGCCGCAACTGTGGGGTGGCCTGGTCGATCTGACGGGCAGCGAAGATCCCGCCGAGGTAAGCGACGGCGTGGCCGCGCTCGTCGCGGCCCTGTCAACGCCCATCAAGTCTGTCGCGGTGCTCCGGGACGGGCAGATCTTCACCTCAGCACTGGCCGAGATCACGGCCGAACCGGACCGGGCGGTGGTCCGGTGCCGCCCCGACGCTGCGTACCTGATCACCGGGGGCATGGGTGCGCTCGGCTTGCTCATGGCGGATTGGCTCGCCGACCGGGGCGCCCGACGGATCATCCTCGCCGGCCGCTCATCGCTGCCGGCCCGGCGAGCCTGGGACGAACACGACGGCCAGAAAACCTCAACAGCCTCAGCTCACCCAGACCTCGGCGCCGACACCCGGAGAAAGATCGCCGCGATCCGTGCTCTCGAAAGGCGCGGGGTGTCTGTCGAGACGGTGGCCTTGGACGTCGGCTCAGCCGACGCAGTCCGCGCGGTGCTCGACAAGCGCGATGCCGACGGCGCGCCACCTATCCGCGGCGTCATCCATGCTGCCGGCGTCACGGAAGCACAGCTGCTCACCGAGATCGAGGAGCAGCGGGTTCGCGACACGTTGTGGCCGAAGGTCGCGGGTGCCCAAGCGCTGCACGAGGTCTTCCCCCCGGGCACCCTGGACTTCCTCTATCTGACCGCCTCGGCGGGTGCAGTGTTCGGCATCCCCGGTCAGGGCGCCTACGCCGCCGCCAATGCGTACCTGGATTCGCTGGCCCGCGGCCGGCACCTGCAGGGCTGTAACACTGTCAGCCTGGACTGGGTCGCCTGGCAGGGCCTCGGTTTCGCCACGGAGGCACAGGTCGTGATCTCGGAGCTCGATCGGGTGGGGTCACGACCGGTCGTCGCTGCTGAGGCGTTTGCCGCCTGGGAGTTCGCCAGCCGTTTCGATATCGATCAGGTGGTGATGGCGCCGATGCCGTCCTCCGCGGACGCCGCGGCGCTCACCTCTGACAGCAATCAGCCTTCGGCGCCGACCCGCGCCTGGTCCTCCCTGGCCCCCGATGAACTGCTGACCGAATTGCAGACCGGGTTGCGGAGCATATTGGCGACCGAGCTGCGCCTGCCGGAGGGCGACGTCCACACCGATCGGCCGTTCGCCGAGATGGGCCTGAACTCGGTGATGGCTATGTCGATTCGGCGTGAGGTCGAGCGCTTGGTGGGCCTCGAGTTGTCGGCGACGATGCTCTTCAACCATCCGACGATCGCGACGTTTGCGACCTACCTCGCCCACCAGTTGGCTCCCGACATCGACGACGACGGATCGGTCGCCGAAGCACCGGACGATTCGGGCGACAGCCTGCTCGATTCGCTGTTCGACAGTGTTGAATCGAACTGACGACCAGCGACCCGCCGATTTCTGGATTCACCCGATTCGAGAGAACATGGAGATGTCGGGAGCCGATTCGAAAGGAATTCGCTGATGCCAGCTGTCACGGCATTTTCTCAGGCCTCTATCCCCGAGGTGCTTGCCGACCGTGCGCGGCATCAGCCTGACGACATCGCTTACACGTTCATCGACTACGAGCTCGACCCGGCGGGGGTTGCGGACAGCCTGACGTGGTCCGAGCTGCATGAACGCGCGCAGATCGTTGCCGAGAAGTTGACGGCGTGTGGCTCCCCGGGAGACCGGGTCGCGATCCTGGCTCCGCAGAGCATGGAGTATGTCGTCGGCTTCTACGGCGCCATCGCAGGTGGATTCATCGCGGTACCGCTGTCCATGCCTCAAATGCGTCAGCACGACGAGCGGGTCACCGGCGCGATGGGGGATTCGACGCCGGTCGCGGTGATCACGACATCCGCTGTCGTTGACGACGTCCGCAGGTACGGGCAGGCAGACCCGAGGCAGCGGGCGCCGAAGTTCATCGAAGTGGACACCCTGGATTTCGATTCCCCGCCCAAGTCCACCCCACCGGTTTCGTTACCCAAGACGGCCTACCTGCAGTACACGTCGGGTTCGACCCGCCGGCCTGCCGGCGTAGTGGTGTCCCATCGCAACGTCGCGATCAACGTGGGGCAATTGCTGACCGACTACTACGAGGCCTACCCGGATGGCCCTCCGGAAGACGCGACGGTCGTGTCCTGGCTGCCCTTCTATCACGACATGGGGCTCATCGTAGGGATGTTCATTCCGCTGTTGCTTGGCCGACGAGGGGTCTTCATGAGCCCCATCGCGTTCATGCAGCGACCGGCCCGCTGGATCCAGCAGTTGGCGTCCGCCACCGGCGCATTCACCGCGGCCCCCAACTTCGCGTTCGAACTGGCGGTCAAGCGCACCACCGACGAGGACCTTGCGGGCATGGACCTGGGCGGGGTGTCGGTGATGATCAATGGCGCCGAGCGCGTGCACGGCTCTACCGTGCGGCGCTTCAACGAACGATTCTCCGCGTTCAACCTGCCTGATGACGCGTTGCGCCCGTCCTACGGACTGGCCGAGGCGACGGTCTACGTGTCCTCGTCAGCTGGTGGCCGCCCGGCGACAGCGGTGTGGTTCGACTACGAGAAGCTGGCTGCAGGCCATGCCGAACGGTGCGAAGACGGCGGCGGTTCAGAACACATCGGCCTCGGCACGCCGCGGTCGACCACGGTGCGGGTGGTCGATCCCGAGACATGCAACGAGAATCCGGCGGGCAAGATCGGCGAAGTGTGGCTTCATGGTGACCACGTGGCCGGCGGCTACTGGCACAACCCGCAGCTCACCGAAGAGCTGTTCGCCGGACAGCTGGGGGAGCCCACCGCAGGCACCCCACGGGGGCCATGGCTGCGCACCGGCGACCTGGGTGTGATGTTTGACGACGAGCTGTACATCATCGGCCGGATCAAAGACTTGGTGATTGTCGATGGACGCAATCACTATCCCGACGACATCGAGGCCACGGTCGCCGAGTTCACGGGTGGCCGAGTCGCGGCGATCTCGATTCCGGACGAGGCCAGCGAGAAGTTGGTGGTCATCGCCGAGCTGAAGAAACCGCTCGATGCCGCCTCGTTAGCATCGCTGAAGCAGCAGGTGACAGCTGCGGTATCAATGACCCACAGCGTACGGTTAGCCGATCTTGTGCTGGTCGGTCCCGGCTCCCTGCCCTTGACGACCAGTGGCAAAGTCCGCCGCGCGGCGTCGGTCGAGCTGTACCTCCGCGAGCAATTCACTCGTCAGGATGTCTCTACATGACCTCAGCCCTCGACGAGGCTGCTGTTCGGAGATGGTTGGTCGACTACCTGGTCGAGAACAACGGCTGCAGTCCTGAGCGCATCGACAGCGGTGCATCGATGCACGATCTCGGTGTGGGATCCAGGGACGCGGTGGTCCTGACAGGGGTGTTGTCGGAGTTTCTGGGCCGCGCGGTGTCTCCGGTGGACTTCTGGCAGTACCCGACGGTGGATGCGCTGGCGAAGTTCCTGACCGGTGGCGAGGTCGAGCCGATCGGCGCAGCGACCGGCAGCGTCGGCCACGCGACGATGAACGAACCGATCGCGGTGGTCGGTTTGGGCTGCCG
>CAZCHU010000197.1:0-5305 GCA_964498215.1 uncultured Mycobacterium sp.
CCCCCGGCGGACCCCCCGCTGATCGAGGGCACCATCGTCACCGCATCCGTGCACACGGATGCGCCCCTGGCGCCCGCTCCGGTCGATCCGGCACAGGAAGTCATCGCGGCGGCCCCACCCGCCGATCCGTTGGCCCCGCTAGCCGGGGTAAACGTTCCCGATCAGGCACAGGCGGTCACCGCAGAGATTCCGGCGCCGGCTGGCACTCCGCACCTGCCGAGCCCGGAGAATCTGCCGCCCGGAACCACAGTCGATCCGGCTCTCGTAGGCAACCCAAGCCCGAACGTGAACTACCTGCGGGAGATCTGGCACGCGATCCAGACCCAGGACGTCTCCGGTAAGGGCGCTCTGCTGGCGCTGACTCAGCGTCCGCTGACCACCCCGGACACTCCGGGCGGCCAATCGCCGAACCTGCCGGTTCAGGCAGCCTCTGATCCGGCCGCTCCGTTGCTGCCCCCGGTCTGACTCGGCTCGTCGAGTCAGACTCCATCTAGGCCGAGTTAACCCACTCGTCGCTGCCGTCGGCGAAGAACTGGTGCTTCCACACCGGTAGCTGTTCTTTGACGCTGTCAACCAGCCGCGCGCAGGTCTCGAATGCTGCCCTTCGGTGGTCGGCTGCCACGGCGACGATCAAGGCCGCGTCGCCGACGTGCAGGGTGCCAACCCGATGGCTGACGGCAACGGCACGGACGCCGCTGCTGTCCTCCGCAACCTGGGCGACGACGTCGGCGAGTGTGTGCTCGGCGGACGGATGCGCAGAATAGTCCAGCCGTAGCACCGCTCTTCCGGCGTCGTGGTCACGCACGACACCGGAAAACGCCACCACCGCGCCCGCCGCGTGGTGCGAGACCAGTGCTTCGTGTTCGGCCGGGTCGATGACCCCATCGGTCAGCGCAGCGCGCAGGACGGCGGTCATTGTTCGTGATCTTTGCCGCGCAGCTGGTCCAGCGCATGCTCAAGCACCTCGGCGAGTGCGCCCAGGCCGTCCCGCACACCCCCGGTGGACCCGGGAAGATTCACGATCAATGTCCGGCCGGCGACGCCGCACACCCCGCGCGAGAGCACCGAGGTCGGTACCTGCGGAAGTCCGGCCCGCCTGATGGCGTCAGCGAGGCCCGGAATCTGATAATCCACCAGCGCGGCGGTGACCTGTGGCGTGCGGTCCGTGGGCGAGATACCCGTACCGCCGGAGGTGATGATGACATCGGGGTTGTCCAGCAATGCTGATCGCAGCGCTGACTCCACGGGGTCACCGTCGGCGACGACAGTCGGCGGGGAGGTGGTGAACCCACGTTCGCTGAGCCAGCTCACGATGATCGGACCGCACCTGTCCTCGTACACGCCGGCAGACGCCCGGGTGGAGGCGATGAGCACCAAGCCCGAACGAGTCACGCGGGTATCACCTGACCCATGGGCCCGTCTTGCCCCCTTCTTTTCGCACGACGCGGATATCGTCGATACGCGCGGCTCGATCGACCGCTTTGATCATGTCGTAGATCGTGAGTGCGGCAACGCTGACAGCCGTCAGGGCCTCCATCTCGACACCGGTGCGATCCGTCGTATGCACGGTTGCGGTGACGCCAACCGCACCTGGATCCTCGGCAACGCCCACGGCGAAATCGACGTCGACACCGGTGATCGCCAGTGGATGACACAGCGGAATCAGTTCACTGGTGCGCTTGGCGGCAAGAATTCCGGCCACCCGCGCGGTGCCCAGGGCCTCGCCTTTGGGCAATCCATTGGCACTGATCATGGCGACGACGTCGGGACGGGTGCGCACGGTTGCCGCGGCGACCGCGATCCGCTTGGTGACGTCCTTGGAGGTGACGTCGACCATGCGGGCCGCGCCCGATTCATCGAGGTGTGACAGATCCGACTGGCCGGAGCCCACCGCTCGCGGACCGTTACCTGTTGATGACAGTGGCGGATTGAATGAAGGGAAGCTCATCTGCCGGAAGTGGGAACGTCACGTCACCAAATGGGGACAGGGCGCCCGTCCGGTCGGCTGCCAGCTCAGTGACGGCGTGATCGTCGACGTCAGTTGCCGGCCAGCCCGGGTCGACATAGTTGTCTTTTTTCCGTTTCTCATCAGCCACGTTTCACATTGTGGCAGGAAGCTCGCCTGCTGGCGAGAGCGGGACGCTGCTTTACCCTGGTCGGCGATGAGCGACCCGATGAGCGCGAACAACCAGACGGTGCCACTGGGCGCCTGGTTGGCCGAGTTGGACGACGAGCGGCTGATTCGATTGCTGCGCCTGCGCCCCGACCTAACACAACCGCCGCCGGGCACCATCGCGGCGCTGACCGCTCGCGCAGTCGCACGCCAGTCGGTCAAGGCCGCCACCGACGATCTTGACTTCCTTCGCCTTGCCGTGCTGGATGCCCTGCTCACGCTGCATGCGGACACCACCGCTGTCACCGTCGGCGCCCTGACGGATCTCCTCGGCGACCAGGCCGACGACGCGGCCATCAACTCTGCCGTCGAAGATCTGCTGGACCGGGCTCTGGTCTGGGGCGACCCCTCCGGCGAGGGGTCGCTGCGGGTGGTCGCGGAAGCGGCTTCCGGCCTGCCCTGGTATCCCGGACAGGCCACCGCGGAGGGCTCCTCGCCGCCGAGCGCCGATATCGCCCGCGCGATCGAGGCTCTCGATGCGCCCGCCCGGGAACTGTTGGAAAAACTCCTCGCAGGCTCACCGGTAGGCCGGACCCGCGACGCCGCGCCCGGAACCCCGCCTGACCGCCCGGTCCAGCGCCTGCTGGACGCCGGACTTCTGCGCCGACTTGATACCGAGACGGTGATCCTGCCCCGGTTGGTCGGCCAGATGTTGCGCGGCGAAACGCCAGGCCCAGCCGCACTGACCCAACCCGACCCCACTACGTCGTCGACAACCGCCCGCGACGTCGACGCCGTCGCGGCGGGTGCCGCCCTCGACTTTCTACGCGAAGTCGAGATTGTCATCGACTTGCTCAGTGCTACCCCAATTCCCGAGCTTCGCAGCGGAGGGCTCGGAGTGCGGGAGATCAAGCGGCTGGCGAAGCTGACAGGTATCGAGGAACGTCGGCTGGGGTTGGTTGTGGAGGTAGCCGCCGCCGCCGGACTGATCGCACCGGGAGTGCCCGACCCGGCTCCGGCCGATGCCGCGGGTCCGCACTGGGCACCAACCGTCGCCGCCGATCGTTTCATCGAAGCGGCACCAGCGGCCAAGTGGCATCTCGTCGTGTCGGCATGGCTGGATCTGCCGGGACGGCCCAGCCTCATCGGCAGCCGGGGACCTGATGGTAAACCCTATGCGGCGCTGTCTGATTCACTCTTCTCCACGGCCGCTCCCCTCGATCGTCGGCTGCTTCTCGAGACGCTCGGCGACCTGCCGCCGGGTTCCGGCGTCGACGGCGACAGCGCATCGCGGGCGATGGTGTGGAGGCGACCCCGTTGGTCGCCGCGACTGCAACCCGAACCCGTCGCCGACCTGCTCGCCGAAGCCCACGCGGTCGGGGCGACCGGTCGTGGCGGTCTGTGCACTCCGCTGCGGCTCGTGCTCGCCAAAGAACCTGAAGACGTAGTCGTGGCTGCGATGTCCAAAGCCCTTCCCGCACCGATTGACTACTTCCTCCTGCAAGCCGACCTCACAGTCGTCGTGCCGGGCCCACTGGAACGCGCACTCGCCGAGCGGCTCACGGCCGTCGCGACAGTGGAGTCCGCCGGAGCAGCGATGGTGTACCGGATCACCGAACCCTCCATCCGGAAGGCCCTGGACACCGGCAAGACCGCGGGTGAACTGCACGCACTGTTCAACCAGCACTCCAAAACTCCTGTGCCACAATCGTTGACGTACATGATCGACGATGTTGCGCGTCGCCACGGACAGCTGCGCGTCGGCATGGCCTCGTCCTTCGTGCGCTGCGAGGACGCCGCCCTACTCGCGAACGCGGTCGCCGCGCCGGAAACAGAGTCGGTGGAGTTACGTTCTCTGGCTCCTACCGTGGCGGTGTCGCCGGCTCCGATCAGCGAAGTTCTCTCGGCGCTGCGTAGTGCCGGCTTCGCCCCAGCTGCCGAGGACTCCATGGGAGTGATCGTGGATCTGCGTAGCCGTGGCGCACGGGTTCAAGCACCGGGCTATCGCCGCGGATACCGACACAATCTGACACCGACGGATCAAACTCTCGGCGCGATCGTGGCGGTGTTGCGCAAGGTTGCGGCCGCACCGTCAGGCATGCGCTTGGACCCTGCGGTTGCGATGGCAGAGTTACAACGTGCGGCCCATCATCAGGAATCGGTGGTGATCGGTTACGTCGATGCAGCCGGTGTGGCAACGCAGCGGGTGGTCGCGCCGATCAATGTCCGCGGTGGGCAGCTGACCGCCTACGACCCGGCAGCCGGCAGGGTCCGGGAGTTCGCCATCCACCGGGTCACTTCGGTCGTGGCCGCGGAATCCGGATAATGGGTCGGATGACTTCCTACCGAGGCCGCCCATGACCGACGGCCCGCTGATCGTTCAGTCCGACAAGACCGTGCTGCTCGAGGTCGACCATGAGCAGGCGGGGGCGGCCCGCTCGGCGATCGCGCCGTTCGCTGAACTGGAGCGTGCCCCCGAGCACATCCATACCTACCGCATCACGCCGCTGGCCTTGTGGAACGCCCGCGCCGCTGGGCACGACGCCGAGCAGGTCGTTGACGCCCTGGTGTCCTTCTCGCGCTACGCCGTACCCCAGCCCCTGCTGGTCGACATCGTCGACACGATGGCCCGCTACGGCCGATTGCAGCTGGTCAAGAGCCCAATTCATGGCCTGATCCTGGTCAGCTTGGACCGCGCAGTCCTCGAGGAGGTCATGCGCAACAAGAAGATCGCCCCGATGTTGGGCGCCCGGATCGACGATGACACCGTCATCGTGCATCCCAGTGAGCGTGGCCATATCAAACAGATGTTGCTCAAGATCGGCTGGCCGGCCGAGGACCTGGCCGGCTATGTCGACGGCGAGGCACATCCGATCAGCCTGGCCCAAGATGGATGGCACCTGAGGGACTACCAGGAGATGGCGGCGGAATCGTTCTGGGCGGGTGGCTCCGGAGTCGTGGTGCTGCCGTGCGGGGCGGGCAAGACACTCGTGGGCGCGGCCGCCATGGCCAAGGCCGGCGCCACCACGCTGATCCTGGTCACCAATACGGTGGCCGGGCGGCAGTGGAAGCGCGAATTGATCGCACGGACTTCGCTGACCGAGGATGAGATCGGCGAGTACTCGGGCGAGCGTAAAGAGATCCGCCCGGTCACCATCGCCACCTATCAGGTGATCACCCGCCGCACCAAGG
>CAZCHU010000198.1:0-5270 GCA_964498215.1 uncultured Mycobacterium sp.
GCCTCGACGGTGGCTAGTAGCTGGGAAGAAAGCCACGGGACGTGGCTGAACAGTCGGTGGTGCGCCGCCTCGCGGGCGGCCAGGAACGTGACGATCTCGCTGCGTGGCTGCTCAAGCCCCTCGGCGAACGACTCGACCGCTTCGGGCATGAGTGCCGCGATTCCCTGGGGCCCCAACGGCAGTCCGATGTCGGTGGAGGTCAAGACTTCTCGAGACAGCTTGCCCAACGCCTGGCCCAGCTGGGAGCCGAACGCCATGCCGCCCATCTGGGACATCATCGACATCAGCGGGCCGGCCATGGCCTGGGCCTCCTCAGGCAGTGCCGAGGCCCACACCGTCGAGATCTGCTCAGCGACCGGATCGCACAATCGCTTCCAGGTATCGAGCGTGTTGTCGATCCAGTCGGTCGGCGTCCACGACGCTGCCCTGGTCGTTCCGGCCGGCAACGGGGTTGCCCCGTCCAGCCACGTCTCGGCCAGATGGACCGCTTCGGAGATCGCGGTGCTGGTCTGCTCGGTCACCGGCGCCACGAATCCGATGGAGTTCGCCGCGAGTTTGCGGGCCAGGTCGTAGTTGACCGGTCCGGACCCCGGCCCGCCGGCCATCGCGTTGCCCGCACCGCTGAACATCTCGCCGAGCTTGCTGAAGATCTGCCCCAGTTGCGACATGTCGAACTCCCCGCCGCCTCCGAACGCCCCCCCGAAGGGATCGCCACCAGAGCCGGAGTCCTTCTTGCGTTTGTCCCGCTCGGGGTCATCCCCGGCGGAGAAGCCGAAAGGGGGGTCAGCCATGACCCCAACCGTACTCACCGCGTCGGCATCATGTGGCGATGCGGTCACGCTGTCAGTGAACCCCGCCGTGTGAACCTCTACTGTAGGCGGCGTGAACAGGCGGATTTCCACCCTGATCGTCGCGCTGGTGCCGATCCTTACGTTCGGCTTGCTGTTGTCGGTGGTGACGGTGCCCTACGTAGCGCTGGGGCCCGGCCCGACATTCGACACGCTCGGGGAGGTCGAGGGCAAGCAGGTCGTCGAGATCGAGGGGACGGACCTGCACCCGACCTCGGGGCACCTGAACATGACGACGGTGTCGCAGCGTGACGGGCTCACGCTCGGGCAGGCCCTGGTTTTCTGGGCCTCGGGTCGCGATCAACTGGTCCCGCGAGATCTGGTGTACCCGCCGGACAAATCCAAGGAAGAGATCGACGACGCGAACAGCGAGGACTTCCGGCAGTCTGAGGACAGTGCCGAGTACGCAGCGCTGCACTACTTGAAGTACCCGATGGCCATCACCGTGCGCAGCGTCGACTCTGACGGACCATCGACCGACAAGCTGCAGGCCGGGGACGCGATCGCCGCGGTGAACCACACGCCGGTGGCCAACCTCGAGGAATTCCAGGAAATCCTCAAGGACACCAAGCCCGGGGATACCGTCACCATCGACTATCGGCGTAAGAATGCCCCCGACGGGACTGTGGACATCACGCTCGGGAAGCACCCCGAACGAGATCAGGGCCGGCTCGGCGTCGGTGTGCTCGACGCGCCGTGGGCACCCTTCACCGTCGACTTCAACCTGGCCAACGTGGGCGGCCCGTCTGCGGGTCTGATGTTCAGCCTGGCCGTCATCGACAAGCTGACCACCGGTGACGTCAACGGTGCCAAGTTTGTGGCCGGCACCGGCACCATCACCGGCGACGGCAAGGTCGGCTCGATCGGCGGCATCACTCACAAGATCGTTGCGGCCGAAGACGCCGGCGCCAGTGTCTTCCTGGTCCCTGCGGAAAACTGCGACGAGGCCAAGTCAGCCGACGTAGACGGTATCGAACTGCTCAAGGTGGATACCCTGGAGCAGGCCATTGACTCGCTGCGCACACTTTCCGCTGGTGGCGAACCCCCGCGCTGTTGACCGGAGGCCTTCGGGCGGGTGCGTAGAGTTGGGGCTGACGTATCGCGGTTAGCCGCGCCTGAGCCAATGCAGACAATGTTCGAGACTGGAGTGATCGAGTGGGAATGCGGCCCGCGGCGAAGATGCCGAAGCTGACGCGACGAAGCCGGGTTCTGATAGGCCTGTCGGCGGCCGCGGTGGTCTTGTTGTTGTTCGGTCCCCGCCTCATCGACACCTATGTCGATTGGCTGTGGTTCGGCGAACTGGGTTACCGATCGGTGTTCACCACGCAGGTGGTGACCCGAATCGTCCTCTTCTTCGTTGTCGCGATCCTGTTCGGTGCCATCGTGTTCGCGGCACTAGCGCTCGCGTATCGCACGCGGCCGGTGTTTGTGCCGACGGCAGGGCCCGACGACCCGGTTGCGCGCTACCGCACCGCGGTGATGGCCCGGCTGCGCCTCGTAGGCATCGGTGTGCCGGCGTTCATCGGTGTACTCGCCGGCTTCGTGGCCCAGAGTTACTGGGGGACGGTGCAGTTGTTCCTGCACGGCGGTTCCTTCGGTATCGCCGATCCGCAGTTCGGCATCGATCTCGGGTTCTATGCGTTCGACCTACCCTTCTACCGGCTGGTGCTGTCCTATCTGTTCGTCGCCACGTTCCTGGCATTTGTGGCTAATCTGCTGGGTCACTATCTGTTCGGCGGAATCCGCCTGGCCGGGCGCAGCGGTGCGCTGAGCCGCGCGGCGCGCATCCAGCTGATCTCGCTGGTGGGCCTGCTGATGGTGCTGAAAGCGGTCGCCTACTGGTTCGACCGCTACGAACTCCTCAGCCACACCCGCGGCGGCAAGCCGTTCACCGGTGCCGGCTATACCGACATCAACGCGGTGCTGCCGGCCAAGCTGATCCTGCTGGCCATCGCGGTCATCTGCGCAGCCGCGGTCTTCTCCGCTATTTTCCTGCGCGACTTGCGAATTCCAGCGATCGGTGTGGTGCTGCTGTTGCTGTCGTCGCTGATCGTCGGGGCGGGTTGGCCCCTGGTGGTCGAGCAGATCAGCGTCCGGCCCAATGCCGCACAGAAGGAAAGCGAATACATCAGCAGAAGCATCACGGCGACCCGGCAGGCCTACGGCCTCACCGAAGACGTGGTGACTTACCGCGACTATCCCGGCGACGCCCCTGCGACCGCGCAGCAGGTGGCTGCCGATCGGGCGACCACGTCCAACATCAGGGTGCTCGATCCGAATATCGTCAGCCCAGCGTTCACCCAGTTCCAGCAGGGCAAGAACTTTTACTACTTCCCCGATCAGCTGAACATGGACCGCTACGCCGACGACGAGGGCAACCTGCGTGACTACGTGGTGGCCGCGCGCGAACTCAACCCCGATCGGCTGATCGACAACCAGCGGGACTGGATCAACCGCCACACTGTCTTCACCCACGGCAATGGGTTCATCGCGTCGCCGGCCAACACGGTGCGCGGGGTGGCCAACGATCCCAACCAGAACGGCGGCTACCCCGAGTTTCTAGCCAGCGTTGTTGGCGCGGACGGTGAGGTCATCTCGCCCGGGCCCGCGCCGCTGGATCAGCCCCGCATCTACTTCGGGCCGGTGATCTCCGATACGTCGGCCGACTATGCCATCGTCGGCGAGAACGGAGCGCCGCGGGAATACGACTATGAGAACAATGTCGACACCAGGAACTACACCTATACCGGCTCCGGTGGCGTACCGGTCGGGAGTTGGATGGCGCGCAGCATCTTCGCGGCCAAGTTCGCCGAGCGAAACTTTCTGTTCTCCAACGTCATCGGCGAGAACAGCAAGATCCTGTTCAAGCGGGATCCCGCTGCACGTGTAGAAGCGGTGGCGCCGTGGCTGACCACCGACACCGCTGTGTACCCGGCCATTGTGAACAGGAAAATGGTATGGATTGTCGACGGTTACACGACGCTGGATAACTACCCGTACTCGCAGCTGACATCGCTGTCGGCGGCGACCACCGACTCCAACGAGGTGGCGCTGAACCGATTGCAGCCGGACAAGCAGGTTTCCTACATCCGCAACTCGGTCAAGGCCACCGTCGATGCCTACGACGGCACCGTGACGTTGTATGCCCAGGATGAGCAGGACCCAGTGTTGCAGGCGTGGATGAAGGTGTTCCCCGGAACAGTCCAGCCCAAGAGCGACATCACCCCCGAGCTGCAAGAACACCTGCGCTACCCGGAGGATCTGTTCAAGGTGCAGCGGGCGCTGCTGGCGAAATACCACGTCGACGACCCGGTGACGTTCTTCTCCACATCGGATTTCTGGGACGTTCCGCAGGATCCGAACCCGACGGCCAGCAGCTATCAGCCGCCGTACTACATCGTGGCAAAGGACCTCGCGAAGGACACCAGCGCGGCGTCGTTCCAGCTGACCAGTGCGATGAACCGGTTCAAACGTGACTTCCTGGCGGCCTTTATCAGTGCCAGTTCTGATCCCGATACCTATGGGAAACTCACGGTTCTGACGATCCCCGGTCAGGTCAACGGCCCCAAGCTCGCATTCAACGCGATCAGTACCGACACCGCGGTCAGCCAGGACCTCGGCGTGATCGGTCGGGACAACCAGAACCGGATCAAGTGGGGCAACCTGCTGACGCTGCCGATCGCGGAGGGCGGGTTGCTGTATGTTGCTCCGGTCTACGCGTCGCCGGGGACCAGTGACGCCGCATCGTCGTATCCGCGACTGATCCGCGTTGCGATGATGTACAGAGACAAAATCGGCTATGGGCCGACCGTTAGGGACGCGCTGACCGATCTGTTCGGGGTTGGCGCGGACGCTACGGCTACCGGGCCTGCGCCCGCCAATGCCCCTGCAGGTCAGCCGGCAGCGCGCCCGCCGAGCAACCAGCAGCCAGCAGCGACCCCGCCGGCGAATCAGCCCGCTCAGAGTTCACCGGCTCAGCCTCAGGCCCCGGCCGCCGTTCCACCGTCTGGCCCGACCGAGTTGTCGAGCGCGAAAGCGGCTGCGCTGCAGGATGTCAACTCTGCGCTTGATGCGCTGCAGGAGGCGCAGCGCAGTGGTGACTTCGCCAAGTACGGCGAGGCGCTGCAACGCCTCGACGACTCGATAAGCAAGTACAAGTCGGCCGAGTAGCCACGTCGCATTCGCCGACCCAAGCTTCACGGTCGTGATGTGGCTCGCATCAGCAACCGTGAACCTCGGTTCGGCGCGCGTTCATGGGCCAGGACTGTCCCTGAGCAGGCGATTTGGCACGCCCGCGAGGGCCCCGGTAACCTAGCGTTCACCCATCGCGGGGTGGAGCAGCTCGGTAGCTCGCTGGGCTCATAACCCAGAGGTCGCAGGTTCGAATCCTGTCCCCGCTACTAGGTAGAACGGCCCTCGGAG
>CAZCHU010000199.1:0-5135 GCA_964498215.1 uncultured Mycobacterium sp.
CTGTCGATGTCGGTGGACGAGGAGGTCAACCTCGACGCGGTCATCGACCGGATCCTGCCGATCATGAACGACGTCGCAACGGTGGACAGCCCGATCCGGATCAACCGGGTCGGTGAGCTGGGCGTCCTGGACGCCGACCGTGCCACCGCCCTGATGATGGTGATCACCGAACTCGTGCAGAACGCGATCGAGCATGCATTCGACACCACCACCGCGCAGGGCTGCGTCACGATCCGCGCCGAACGTTCCGCGCGCTGGCTTGACGTCGTCGTTCACGACGACGGGCGTGGATTGCCGCCCGGTTTCAGCCTGGAGAAGTCTGACCGCCTCGGCTTGCAAATCGTGCGCACGCTGGTGTCCGCCGAACTCGACGGCTCACTAGGGATGCACGACCACCCATCAGGCGGTACGGATGCGATCCTGCGGGTGCCGCTCGGCCGACGGGTCCGGACCAGCCAATAGTGAAATATCCCGGCGAGTGGCACCTAACGCCGCATGCCTAACAATGGCATCCACATAGTTACGGCCCCGACTTTCGTCGGGGCCGTACCTCAGGTGCTGTACTGGGCTAGACCCCGCTACGTGCCTTGGTGCGCGCGTTGCGACGCTTGAGCGCGCGGCGCTCGTCCTCGCTCATGCCGCCCCAGACGCCGGCATCCTGGCCGGACTCCAATGCCCAGCTCAGGCACTCGGCGGTGACCGGGCAACGGTTGCATACGATCTTCGCGTCAGCGATCTGGGCGAGGGCCGGTCCGCTGTTTCCCACCGGGAAGAACAGTTCCGGATCCTCGTCGCGACAGACAGCCTTGTGGCGCCAATCCATCAGTCCCACTCCTTTTCATCTGCGCAGCAGAGCGCACGAGCTTCAATTCGGCTGTTAACGCAAGCGCACCAAATGTTTCCGCGCTGTTGCCCCCGATGCTTTCATAGGCTGAACAGATGTCAATAGCATCTCGTTAACACGTGGGCTATCTCACTACCCGGGGCTGTTAGCTGACCCTTAACTCGGCTGTACTACACTCAGGCTATCTGCGCCTTAAAACTCGCCGGTGAAGCTGCCCGGAACTGGGGTTCATGCAGGTCAGGCTAGGTGATCAAGCAGGCTTCGCGGGTGGGGCGACAACGCCGAGGGCGTTGGGTACGGCGGTGAACTCCATTTTCTCGCGCAAGCCGACGTAATCGCCGTCAATCTGACACGCGACGGGCGTGTCGCTGGTCACCTTCAACCAAGCCAGGTCGTCGTCGCGGATCAGGTGCTTGGCCTCGATGCGGTGCTTGCGCGACAACATCCGCCTCGCCAGTCCCAGGTTGGCCCAGATGTTCATGCTGGTCGTGGCGAACACGCCCAAACCCGTTTCGAAAGTGGTGTCAGGATTCGTCCACACCGGCCGTGCATTGGCGTAGGTCCAGGGGCTGGAGTTCGACACGAACGCGAAATGCACCCCGGAGACGGGTTCGCGGCCGGGTAAGTGCAGGGTGAGCGTCGGGTCGCGGCGTGCGTTGGCCAGCATCTCGCGGATCGCAACCCGGATGTATCGCGACGCTGTCACCTTGCGCCCCTTCGCCCGTTGCGCCTCCACGGCAGCCACGACGTCGCCATCGACGCCCATGCCCGCGGTGAACACCCCCAAACGCTCCTGGCAGTCCATCAGGCCGATGCGCCGCCAGGACTTGGTGCGCCGATGGTCGTCGAGGAGGTCGACGAGCTGGTTGGTCGCCTCGATCGGGTCCGGGCTGATCCCCAGCGCGCGCGCGAAAACGTTGGCCGATCCGCCGGGCACGACACCGACCGCCGGCGCGGCGCTGCCCGGTCCTGCTTCACCGACGATGCCATTTGCTACCTCGTTCACCGTGCCGTCGCCGCCGTGCACGATCAGCACCTCCACCCCGCCCCGAGTGGCCTCCTGCGCGATCTCGACTGCGTGGCCGCGACGATCGGTGTGAACGACCGTCAGCTTCACCCGGCTCTCCAGGGCGTGGGCCAGCAGATCGCGGCCCGCGGGGGTCGTCGAGGTTGCATTCGGGTTCACGATCAGCACGGCGCGCACGATCGGAGAGCCTATCGGGGATTCGGGTGCCCCTGGTCCGGAGACGTGCTGGGAGGTTTCCTGCGCAGGTCCGGCTCGCCGGTACCGTACAACGGTGACCGAATGTCGTCTGCTTCTCGTCAACGGGCCGAATCTGAATCTGCTCGGCACCCGGCAACCCGACGTCTACGGGTCCGCGACGCTGGCCGAGATCGAGTCGAGGGTGGCCGAACTGGCAGCGGAATCGGGTCTGCAGGTGCGTTCCGTGCAAAGCAACCACGAGGGTGTCCTCGTCGATGCGATCCAGGCCGCCCGCGCCGACTGCGCAGGCATCATCATCAACCCAGCCGCTTACAGTCACACCTCGGTGGCGATCGCCGATGCGCTGAGGTCGGTGGGGCTGCCGGTCGCTGAGGTGCACCTGAGCAACATCCACGCCCGCGAGGAGTTCCGCCACCACTCTTATGTCTCGGCTGTCGCTGAGATGGTGGTAGCGGGTGCCGGCCCGCTGGGCTACGAACTGGCAGTGCGCTACCTGGCGGGCAGGCTGTCGTCGTGATCCCGCGGGCGCTTCAAGTGGCCGGCGCCATCACCGCGTTGCAAGGGGTTCTGGCGATTGGGATGGCCATCGCGCTCACGGTGCGCGAACTCGGTGGCCATCACGAGGCGGCGATCAGCGGATACGGCACAGCCGCCTGGTTCGCGATCATGGGATCGGGAGTGACCGCGGCAGGCGCGGCGCTGTGGACCGGGCGGCGGTGGGGCCGCGGAATCGCGGTGTTCGTCAACCTGCTGTTGCTGGGTGTTGCCTGGTACGTCTACAGCTCGGGTCAGTTGCGTTACGCGGTGCTCGTGGGTGTGGTCTCGGTGGCCGTGCTCGCGCTGTTGTTCAGTCCGTCGGTGCTGCACTGGGTGACTCAAGCGCCGTCCGACGACGATCGTTGAGCAGTCGGACAATCAGCCACCATCTGCCAGCTCCGACAGGCGTGGTCCGGATACCCGGTAGGTGATCCACTCGGTCTGTGGCCGTCCTCCGACGCTGTCGTAGAGAGCGATCGCATCGACGTTCCAGTCCAACACAGCCCAGGTCAGCCGGGTGTAGCCGCGCTCGACGCACTCGCGGGCGAGGGTGGCGAGCAGCTTGCGGGCCAGTCCCCGCCTGCGGAACTGCGGGCGCACAAACAAATCCTCCAGGTGGATACCGGCCGCACCGTCCCAGGTTGAGAAATTGCGAAACCACAACGCGCCGGCGGCTACCCGGCCGTCCACCTCGACGATATGGCCGTACACCGTGGGGTGCGCGCCGAACAGCGCTTCGCGGATCTGGCTTTCGGTGACCGTGCAGTCCGCCGCCGCGCGTTCGAAATCGGCCAGCTCATGGATCATCGCAGTCAGCTCGGTCTCGTCTCCAGGACGGACGGTGCGGATGAGCTCCCTCACGGCTGGACGCCCAGTGCCGAGAGAATTGTTCCGAATTTGGTTGTGGTTTCCGCAACTTCGTCGTCCGGGTCGGATTCGGCGACGATGCCACCACCGGAGTGCACATCTGCTGTGCGACGGTCGGCGGACAAGTGCGCGCACCTGATCGAGACCACCCAGCGGCCATCGCCACGTTTATCGCACCAGCCCACCGTGCCGGCGTAGAAGCCGCGGTCGCCCTCGATCTTGTCGATCAGCTCGGTGGCCTGGCGGGTCGGGGAGCCGCCGACGGCCGGGGTGGGGTGTAGCGCGATAGCCAGATCCAGTGCTGTGGTCGACCTTGTGCGTAGTCGCCCGGAAATGGGGGTGTAGAGATGCCACACCGTCGCGGTCCTAGTCAGTTCGGGTTGCTCGGCGATCTGCAGGTCGGTGCACAGCGGTTCCAGCGTTTCGCGCAGAGCGTCGACAACGAGCTGATGTTCGTGCAGGTTCTTCGCAGATCGGGCTAGCGCGGCACCGCTGGCCTCGTCGTCGTCGGGATCGGGCAGCCGCGGTGCGGACCCGGCGAACGGCCGACATCTCACCTGCTGGCCATGCCGGGCAACCAACAGTTCGGGGCTGGCTCCCACCAGCACGGTGCCCGAGTATCCTTCGCCGGCCGCAGACAGGTCGGCGAGGTACGAACTGGCTCGGCCATCATCGGCGACCAGTCGGTGCAGCACAGTTCTCGCATCCAGCGGTCCATCGGCGGTCACCCGCAGGGCGCGGGCCAGCACGACTTTGCGCAGGTCGTCGGCCGGGTCGCGTAGCCGCCGCAGCGCGGCAACGATGCGATCGCGGTGCTCATCGGGGGCCGGGATCGACTCGGTAATCCGCGCGTCGGCAAGCTCGCGCATCGGCCACTCGGGCAGCGTCTTGGCGTACCCCGCCGATTGCGGCCGGATCAACGCGGCCGGCTGAGAAAGGTCGAACGGCAAGGCGCCCACGATGATCGGTGCGCTGTGCGACGCCAGGGCGGCGCGCGCATCATCGATCCGGCTGAAGGGGGTGTGCACGCCGTCGGCAGTGACCACCCCCTCCGGGCCGGTGAGAACGAACGTCGGTTCGCGGGTCACGCCGGTGCGGCCGGGTTGGGGTGGCCCGTCAGCGCCAGCGCGGCGAGCTGGCGCACCCCGTGCTCGAAGCCGCACACCGCGATGGAGACGGCCGGCATCGAGAACCGGATGCCTTCGTAGACAGGCTGTTCGATCCAGCGGGTGATCGTGGCCCGGGAGAAGTGACCGTGCCCGACGAAGACCACGTCGCGGGACTCCATGTGGTGCAGAGCCAGGGCGATGGCCCGGTCGGCGCGGTCACAGACCTGCGCGGAGGTTTCGCCGCCCGGGCATCCGTGCGTCCACACCAGCCAGTTCGGCACCGTCCGGCGGATTTCCACGGTGGTAGTGCCCTCGTACTCCCCGTAATCCCACTCGCTGATCAGCGGGTTGACTTCATCGACGGTGAGACCGGCCAGGTCGGCGGTTGTCCGTGCCCGCTTGCGCGGGCTGCTGATGACGAACGGGTCATCCAGCCGCAGCTGTTGCAGTGTCTGCGCCGCTGCCGCAGCCTGCTCGCGACCGCGTGCTGTGAGCTCAAGCTCGGTGCGGCTGGTGTGCTTACCAGACTTCGACCACTCCGTTTCGCCATGTC
>CAZCHU010000200.1:0-5111 GCA_964498215.1 uncultured Mycobacterium sp.
CGGACGAAGGCGCGCACCGCGTTGTTCATTCCGGGCGCCGGGCCGCCGCTGTGCACGATTGCCAAACGGAAGCGTCGTCGGCCCGCCGGCGTCGGCCGTGCGGCAGCCTGCTGGATCGTCCGCAGAATCTGGTACGACTGCCGGAAGCTACCGCCACGCAACAGCATTGCCCCGTCGAAGTCTTTGGCCTTGATGCGCTCGGCGACCGCCCGGGTTTGGGCGATGCAGTCCATCAGCGGAGTGGTGACCACGCGGTTACCCCTCAGCCCGATCAGCTGCGGGGGCACATCCACCTCGTCGGCGAGGAGTCGTTCGACTGCGGCGTGGCCGAGGATGGTGGCCAAGTACCGGTCAAAAGCGCTGGGCGCGCCGCCGCGCTGCACATGGCCGAGGATCGTGATCCTGGTGTCCTCGCCGAGTTCCTGCTCCATGATCGACTTGATGTGGTCGGCAGTGATCGGATTTCCGTCAGTGTCCTGGGCACCCTCAGCGACGAGGACCACGCTCTGCCGACGGCCGATGTCCCGGCCCGCTTTGATGTCCCGGCACATCTGCATCGCCCAGTCCTCGGCAGGAGGTTGCTCGGGAATCAGCAGCCAATTCGCCGCGGTGGCAAGCGAGGCCATCAAAGCCAGGTAGCCGCAATCCCTTCCCATCACCTCAACAACGAATGTGCGCTGATGGCTAGACGCCGTGCTGCGCAGCGCGTCCATCGCCTCGACGATGCGGTGCAGCGCAGTGTCGGCGCCGATCGTCATATCGGTGCCGGCCATGTCGTTGTCGATCGAGGCGACCATGCCGACGAGACGCAGAAAGGGGTGCTCGTCGGCGACATCAGGCGAGATTTCACCCGCCTCGATCAGTTCGGAGAGCAGTTCGGGCCATTCCCGGCGGAAAATGTCGGCACCCGTGAGGCTTCCGTCTCCACCGATCACGACGAGTGCGTCGATGCCGCGCTCGACCATGTTCCGGGCGGCGCTTCGGCGGCCTTCCCGCTCTCGGAACTCCTGGGATCTAGCGGTACCGATGGCGGTGCCGCCTCGATGCAGAATGCCGTTGGTGTCCGCTGGTTCCATCCGCGTGATCAGATCGCCGCCCGTGACCAGGCCGTGGTAGCCCTCATGAATCGCATAGACGTCGATGCCGTGGTGGGCGGCGGTGCAGACGACCGCGCGTACCGCCGCGTTCATCCCCGGGGCGTCGCCTCCGCTGGTCAGGACTGCGATACTGGCCGGCGCGCGGTGAACCTCCGGCATGTTGCCACCCCCAAGAGCAGATCGAGATCAAGCAGAACCTTGATAAACCTATCCGGCGTGATCATTGTGCAGGGGCATCTTCGAAGGAGACTGCTGCGAGCCAGGATGCCGGACGATAGTGTCGGCCGATGACTGGCACCGTCTGGAACCTCGATGAGACGGCCGGTGAGCTCCTGGTGAAGACCGGAGTGACCGGCAGGGCGGCGAAAATGGGTCATCGTCTGACCATCGCCATGGACAGCTGGCGGGCCCAGGTGAGCTGGGCCGCCGGTGAGCCCACCGAGGTGGATCTGACCGTCGACGTTGACTCACTCCGCGTGGTGCGGGGCGAAGGCGGCGTCACGAGTCTGTCCGGACCGGAGAAGACGGTCGTGCGGTCGAACGCGATGAAGGCACTGGATGCCGGCCGATTCCCCACGATCCGTTTCCGGGCGAACGATATTGAGCATACGAGCGGCGGGTACCGCCTCGCAGGCACGTTGGAGATCCACGGCAAGACCCGAGACTGCGTGGTCGATCTAGACCTGGAGGACCTCGGCGACACTTGGGGAATGTCGTGTGAGGCCGAGGTCCGCCAGACCGAGTTCGGTGTCAAGCCGTATTCGATTCTGATGGGGTCGGTGAAGATCGCCGACACTGTGACGGTGTCCTTGGCCGCGCAGCGAACCAAGGATGGTTGACGAGCCCTCTGCCTCCAGGGATCAACAAGCCAGGGCGGCGCCACCGCTACGACGGGACCAGGCATACAACGCCCACATGACTATCGGCAGCAGTATGTCGGACCACAGCGGAATTCCGATGTTGTATGGACGGGTGTTGTCCTGGGCGATCCAGAAGTAGATGTGCCCGGCGGCATCGCCGAGGTACTGAATGGTGAGCACCACGATGACGCACAGCCAGAAGTGACCGCGGAACCAGTAGGCCATGATGCCGACTACACCAATAGCTAAGTCCCCCATCGCGTTCTCCCACTGAAAACCACCATTGCCACGGGTGTAGCCGATCATCTCGGCAATATGCGGTCCGTCGAAGATGTGAAACCCTGCCCCCACGACCGAGGCGACACCAACGACCGCCACCATCCACCAGACCAGGTGAATGTCGGCTGCCGGTCGATCTCTGTGGCGGCGGCTCTGAATGCAGCCACCGACGAGCGCGATGACGACGGCGAGAATGGTGGGCATCTGAGCGTCTCCTTCAGACTGCTACGTCACGAGTGTTTCAACTATTTCCCCGGGGTTACAGCAGCTCGCGCAGGGTGGCCAGCACCGCGTCGACTTCAGCGTCATGGGTCGACCAGGAGCAGACGAACCGCACAACCGGCTCGTGTGGGTCGGGTTGGTGCACGACGTAGGAATGCGCGAGTCGCCGGAGTACGTCAGGGCCCAGCGTCACGAACACCTCGTTGGCCTCCACCGGCGAAGCCAACTGCAGTCCCAGCGCCGTCATTCCACTGCTGAGCCGCCGAGACATCGCGTTGGCGTGCGCCGCGGTGTCGAGCCAAAGGTCATCCTCGAGTAGTGCCAGGAACTGCGCGGCGATGTAGCGTTGCTTGCTGGCCAGATGCCCGATCTGCTTCTGCACGAAATGTATTCCGCCGAAGTGTTCGGGCTTGCGGACCAGGACGACGTCGCCGAACAGCATGCCGTTCTTGGTTCCGCCTACGGTCACGATGTCCGCGTCGGCAATTGCTTCCTTGGGTGAAACATCCAGCGTAGCAATGGCATTGGCGACTCGCGCGCCGTCGACGTGGACGAGAAGATCCAGCGAATGGGCGCGCGCAACGAACTCCGCAATAGCAGAAGCCGTCCATACCCGCCCGTTCTCGGTGGACTGGGTGATGCTGACGATACGGGGTTGGGAGTGGTGAACATCCCCGCGGCGGACGGCCCTGCGGTCGAGCTCGTCGGGCGCGATCAGGCCGTCGTCACTGGGAAGCCGGGTCAGCTGAGCGCCGGAGAGCCGCACCGGCCCGCCGGCTTCGTCCAGCAGAACATGGGCGATATCGCTGCAGAGGATTTCCTGCCACGGCTGCACTGCGGCCGCGAGCGCGATGATGTTGGCAGCGGTCCCGGTGAACGCGAACAGCACCTCGGCGTCCGGGGATTCGAAGGTCTCCCTTAAGGCGTCGGCGGCTCGTTGCGTCACGAGATCAGTGCCGTAGGACGGCGCCGGTCCCTGATTGACGCGGTACAAGGCCTCGAGCGCCTTCGGATGCGCGGGCGCGGAATTGTCTGAGGCGAAGGCGGTGGAGGCAGACGACACGTCCGCAATGATCGCACTCCATGGGCGTTGAGAATGCCGCCATGGACGTAATCGGATCTTCGTCACCGTGGCAGCGCGTTCAGCCGCCCGAGTGGCGCGCCGATCGCCACGATCGCCAGCCCCGACGCGCGGCAAACGCCCCGACCACCGCGGTCACGCACCACACCGCGATCGCCGCGTATGCCAGCGGCGCCGAGAATTCACCGATCGACGCACCCAGCGCCGTGTACACGAACGCCCGCGGCGCCGACCCGATGAACGCGCCGACCGCCATCTGCCACAACGGAACTCCGAACGCCCCGAACGTATATGAGGCCAGCGCGTCGGAGATTCCCGGTACGAACCGTTGGCCAACGACCGCCCACAACCCACCCCGCGCGATCAGCCCGTCGATGCGCTCCGAACGCTGTGGGCCGAGCAGGCCGCGGGCGCTTTCCCGACCGGCTCGACGTCCGGCCACGCTGGCGATAACCGCGCTACCGACGGTCGCGCCCAGCGTCACGAACGTCCCCAACGTCGGGCCGAACAGAAACCCGCTCCCGGCCGCAAGCAGCGGGCCGGGCACCAGCAGTGCGCCCAGCACCGCCGATACCACCACATATGTCAGCGGGGCCAGCGGTCCCGTCGACGCCACCAGCCCGCGGACATATTCCACGTCGATGATCTGTCGGACCGCGACCAGATAAAACAACGTGGCCAGCAGTGCCGCGAACAGCGCAAGTCGTCCGACGTGTCGCCGCCGGGATGTCTCGGCGGTGCCTTCGCTGTCAACCATGCCGCACGCAATCCTGCCGCACGCGGTCAAGGCGGCTACCCGCGCCACCGGAATACAATTTCCCCGCGAGCGAAGGGAGTCCCGATGGGTATCCGCGAGGACGTCATAGTCACCGCCGACGAGTTAGCCGGTCGGATCTCCGCGGGCGAACCGTTGACACTGCTGGACGTTCGCTGGGAACTCGGCGATCCAGACGGTGCCGCCGCATACGAACGCGGCCACCTGCCCGGGGCGGTCTACGTATCCCTCGAGGACGAGCTCACCGACCACTCAGTCGCGGGGCGGGGCCGGCATCCGCTGCCCTCCGGGCGTGACCTGCAAGACGCCGCGCGACGTTGGGGCGTTCGCCGCGGCGTCCCGGTGGTGGTCTACGACGACTGGAACCGCGCCGGGTCGTCGCGCGCGTGGTGGGTCCTAACCGCCGCGGGTATCCCCAACGTCCGAATCCTCGACGGAGGACTTGCGGCGTGGCCAGGTGAACTACACACGGGCACAGTCACTCCCGATCGCGGCGACGTGACCGTCGCGCACCACGACCTGTACGCGGCAGCCCGTCGGACCGTCACCGCGGACGCGGCGTTGGAGGGCGGCAGGATCTTGCTCGACGCCCGAGCGCCGGAACGCTACCGTGGCGAGACTGAACCCGTCGACCCGGTAGCCGGGCACATCCCCGGCGCCCGAAACATGCCCAGCCCCAGCCTGCTGACCGCGGAGGGCGCTTGGCGGTCGGGATCAGAGCTCACCCGGTTGCTCGCCGAACGCGGGGTGAGTCCCAGCGCCGATGTCGCGGTGTACTGCGGTTCGGGTGTCACCGC
>CAZCHU010000201.1:0-5023 GCA_964498215.1 uncultured Mycobacterium sp.
TTCGACGACTTCACCAATGGCATCAACCCGGACGTTTGGCTCATCGCCGACAAGGCCTGGGGCGGGGACAACGGTGGCGTCATCCCGGACAACGTCGAAGTTGTCGACGGCATCGTGCGACTGGCCGCCCACGGCGACCAGTACAGCGGCGACGTCGTCGGCCACGGTGACCGCACCACCCGTGTCGGCGCCACCATCGTCACCCGCGACTACTACGCTTCCGGACGCTACGAGGTTCGGGCCCGGGTACCGCAGACGTTGGGCGCGGCAAGCGCCTTCTGGAGCTACCACTACATCGAATACCATCCCTCGCAACCGGAATACTGGACCGAACCCAACCGCATCCGCAATTCCGAGATCGACTGGGAGTTCCCCACCGCGCGCGATGACGGCACCTCCAATGATCCGGTGAGCTTCGACTATGCCCGGGCCAATACCTGGGGCGGCAAGTTCGGCGGCGAAGGCGGCAACGTGTCGCTGCGACCCGATATCGGCGAACTCGTCGCCGATGGCGAATTCCACACCTACGCCTACGAATGGCACGCCGGGGGCGACGGGCGCGATCCCTTCGTCGCATGGTCCATCGACGGCGTCGAAGTGGCCCGCCACACCGGCGCGTCCTTCGGCCAGGACAACGTCCCCCACCGCGCATCCCGCTTCTGGGTCGGAATCTGGTTCCCCGCATCGGGATACCGCGATCAGGTCGGCTGGGCCGGAGACCCGGATTTCGACACCGCCTACCTCGACATCGACTGGGTCCGCATCACCCCCACATACGCTCCCGCAGACACCTACGAACCGGAAACGTGGCCCAACGGTTTCTATGCCACACCAGACCAATACCCGGTGTAATCGATCCGCGCGGGTCGACATCCGCGAGCGCACCCAAATGCACGGAAACTAAGGCGTGTCGGCGTACGGACACGCACCCTCGGCCGGGAAGTGGGGCTAGGCGGCGAGCGGAGTGTAGGTAGTGGTGCGCTGCCGGGCTGGACGGCCGATGCCCGCGGCGATACCGATCAGATCTTCCACGCTCTTGTACGAGCCGAATTCCGAACCGGCCATCCTCGAGATGGTCTCCTCCATCAACGTGCCGCCGAGATCGTTGGCACCGCCGTTGAGCATCACCTGGGTGCGCTCCACACCGAGCTTCACCCAGCTGGTCTGAATGTTGGATATTCTGCCGTGCAACATGATTCGCGCTAGCGCGTGCACCGCCCGGTTGTCGCGGTGCGTTGGACCCGGCCGCGCCCCGCCTGCCAGATACAGAGGCGAGGATTGATGCACGAACGGCAGCGGCACGAACTCGGTGAAACCGCCTGTACGGTCCTGGATCTCACGCAGCACCCGCAGGTGCCCTACCCAGTGCCGGGGATGATCGACGTGGCCGTACATCATCGTTGAACTCGACCGCAGGCCCACCTCATGCGCCGTACTGACCACCTCGACCCACAACGAGGTCGGCAACTTGCCCTTCGTCAGCACCCAGCGCACTTCGTCATCGAGAATCTCGGCAGCGGTCCCGGGAATTGTGCCCAGCCCGGCCTCCCGCAATGCGGTGAGCCACTCCCGAATACTCATGCCACTCTTGGTGGCCCCGTTGGCGATCTCCATCGGGCTGAACGCATGCACATGCATCGACGGCACCCGCTCCTTGACCGCACGGACCAGATCGGCGTACCCGGTGACCGGCAACTCGGGGTCAATACCGCCCTGCATACACACCTCGGTCGCGCCGGCGACGTGCGCCTCCCACGCGCGCTCCGCGACCTCGCCGGTCGATAGCGAGAAGGCATCCGCATCGCCTTTGCGCTGGGCGAATGCACAAAAGCGGCAGCCCGTGTAGCAGATGTTCGTGAAGTTGATGTTGCGGTTGACGACGAACGTCACGTCCTCGCCAACGGTGTCACGACGTAGTGAATCAGCCAATGCAGCAACGGCATCCATTGCTGGGCCATCCGCGGTCGCCAGCGCCAGGTACTCCTCGTCACTGCATCCGGCCGGGTCGCGCTCCGCGGAACGCAGCGCGGCCAACACGTCGGTACCGAGGCGTTCGGGTGCACGCGCGGCGAGCTCGCGCACTTTCTCCCGGATCGAGGCCCAGTCGCCGAAGGCACTGCCCAGATCGCTACGCGCTTCGGAGAGCCTGCCCTGAGCGTCGATGGCCGCGTGCAGGTCCGTGCGGCCCGACGACTCGGCCGTATCGTCTGGCTCCTGCCAGGGCCTGCCCTCCGGGTTGATATCGAGGGCGTATCCGGTGCTGGGGTCGGCGAGGGCATCGACGTGCCCCTGCACGCGGGGATCGATCCAGCCGGTCCGGGCCTGGACATACTGCGGCTGCGCCGTGAGTCGCTGGACCAGGTCGAAACCCGCCTCAGCCGTCAGCGCCGCCAGCTCGTCGAGTGCGGGCCAGGGTCGCTCGGGGTTGACGTGGTCGGGAGTCAGCGGCGACACACCGCCCCAGTCATCCACCCCGGCCCCGAGCAGCGCTAGGCACTCCTCCCGCGAAACCAGGTTCGGCGGCGCCTGGATGCGCATCTTGGGGCCCATCACCAGACGGGTGACGGCCAGCGTTGCACGGAATTCCTCGAGGCCGGTGTCGGGTACCGACGCCATCGCCGTGCGCTCCTTGGCGCGGAAGTTCTGCACGATCACTTCCTGAACGTGTCCGAACTCCTTGTGGGACTTTCGAATAGCGTGGATCGTCTCAGCGCGCTCGGTCACTGTTTCCCCGATACCCACCAGCAAGCCGGTAGTGAACGGGATGGACAGCCGGCCCGCATCGTCCAGCGTGCGCAGCCGCACCTCGGGATCCTTGTCGGGGCTGCCAAAGTGCGCGGCGCCGCGCGTCTCATACAGCCGCCGCGACGTCGTCTCGAGCATCATGCCCATTGACGGTGCCACCGGTTTGAGCAGCGATAGCTCCGACCAGCTCAGCACGCCAGGGTTCAGGTGCGGCAGCAACCCTGTCTCCTCGAGCACGCGGATCGCCATCGCTCGCACGTAGGCCAGCGTGGAGTCGTAGCCGCGCTCATCCAGCCACTGGCGAGCCTCGTCCCACCGCGTCTCCGGCCGATCACCGAGGGTGAACAACGCTTCCTTGCAACCGGATTCGGCACCACGGCGGGCCACATCGAGGATCTCGTCGGGCTCCATGTACATGCCCTTGCCCTGAGCCCGTAGCCGGCCCGGCACCGTCACAAACGTGCAGTAGTGGCAGGTATCGCGGCAGAGGTGGGTGACCGGGATGAACACCTTCCGCGAGTAGCTGACCGGCAGCCGACCGGCTGGGCCGCGGCGACCCGCAGCACGCAGTCCAGCGTCGCGTACCCGCGCGGCGCTGGCACACAGGTCGGCCAGGTCGGCCCCGCGCGCGGTCAGAGCGATCGCAGCTTCGTCGATGTTGAGTGCCACGCCGTCACGCGCTCGGCGCACAACCCGTCGCAGGGCGGCCGGACTGGGTGCGCCTGACATACCGGTCACAGTAGTCACCGGGCACCGGTCCCGGAGTCCGCCCCGGCGATCGCCTGCGGTGCAAGCCGCATGATCACCCACGCCGCGGGTAGCGCACCCAGCGCGATGAGAAGCAACGGCGCGTACTCCATGATCCCGATCCCGCCGAACACGATGTCGTCGCCGGGGCCGCCGATGGTGAACACCACAACGGTCAGCAGCCAAGTCCACAGGGGCAGCGCTGCCAGGCGGGGGCTGGACGTCCACTGCAACGCCACCCACACCAACAGCGCGTTCAGCACGCCGCTGAGCGGCGCACTCACCGGTAGTGGCACCGAACCGATCCGCAGCGGCAAGAAGAAGACCGCCATCAGTGCCGACAACACACCATCGGCAGCGAGCAGTGCCAGTACTGCGAGACGGAGCCGGTCTGAAACCGGCGCGGACGAACCTGTCAGGTTTCCCTCCGTGCGCAGTCGGTGTCCGGCAGCTTACCCGCTCGCACCGCATCAACCCACGTTCAGTCCGGCCAGTAGATCGGTCTCCCAGCCGCGGCCGTCGCGCTCGCCAGCCGTGCCGGCGGCCAGGACGTAGTGCTCGCGGGCCTCGACCGGCAGGGCTAGGCCGTTTGACAGAGCGAATGCCCGTTCGTCGCCGGACACGCTTACCTGGGTCTGATGGGCCCTCAGTGCCTTCACCTTCGCGGGAAGCTGATCGGAGAGATCCAGAGCCGCGTCGATCTCATCGTCGCTGAATCCGTGAAGGCCCGGCACGCCCGCGCTCAGCTGATCATCGCTGATCCGAGTCCACTGCTCGGGAACATCGGTCAGTGCGGCGAGCCCGTCGGCTATTGCCGATGCCGACGTCACCGTCCAATACAGCTTGGGCACCCGCCAACTGGCTGCCTCGACCGCCGCCGTCGTCACGCGGTGGGCGCGGATATGGTCGGGGTGTCCGTAGCCGCCGGTCGGGTCGTAGGTCACAACCACGTGCGGACGTAGCTCGCCAATCACCGCGTCCAGCGCGTCCACCTGCTGGTTGAGGTCGCCGTCGATGAACCGCTGCTGATGGTGATTTCGGGGCGGTGTTCCAGCCATCCCGGAGTCGCGCCAGCGGCCGGCGCCGCCGAGAAATCGCGGGCGGTCCACGCCGAGAGCTCCCAACGCCGCTGTCAGCTCACCAATGCGGTACCCGCCCAGCTGGTCGGCCCCACCCACGGCGAGCTGTGCCCAACGTTCGCCGATGACTTCCCCCTCTTCACCGAGGGTGCAGGTGACGACCTGCACCTGCGCGCCGCGAGCGGCATAGTGCGCGATCGTCGCCCCTGTGGTGAGGGTCTCGTCGTCCGGATGGGCATGAACGAAGAGCAGCCGTGCGGTCTCCATGCCGACAGCTTGCCGGGTGATGGCGCTAGCCGTGCGGCGGGGCGGCCCGACGCGCCCAGTCAGCGAGGCAGCTTGACCCACTTGCCGGCGTCGCCGACGATTCCGACCGGCACGGCGCCGGTGAGGCTGACGTTCTGCAGGCTCGGCCCAGCCGCGACGATCGTGGTGTCCTGCAGGATCGGCAG
>CAZCHU010000202.1:0-5002 GCA_964498215.1 uncultured Mycobacterium sp.
CTGGAGGACCTGATCGAGGAGATCGTCGGAGACGTGCGCGACGAGCACGACGATGAACCACCGGATGTGGTGCCCGCCGGACGTGGTTGGCAGGTCTCGGGGTTATTGCGCATCGACGAGGTGGCCGAGAGCACTGCGTTCCGGGCGCCAGAAGGCGACTACGAAACCATCGGCGGGCTGGTCTTGGAGACGTTGGGGCACATTCCCGAGGAAGGTGAATCAGTCGAACTGACAGCCTTCGAGCCCGAGAGCGTGACCAAGGATCCCGTGTGCTGGCTGGCGACCGTACTCCGGATGGACGGCCGCCGAATCGACCTGCTCGAACTCACCTCGTTGGGGCGCCGAGGCGACGAAACCGGACCGAGTTGATGGCAGACATCTTCGGCGTCCTGCTGACAGTGGTGCTGTTGGGCGCTAACGCATTCTTCGTGGCCTCGGAGTTCGCGCTGATCTCCGCACGTCGCGATCGATTGGAGGCATTGGCCGAGCAGGGCAAGCAGAGCGCGGTCACAGTGATCAGGGCCGGCGAGAATCTTTCGCTGATGTTGGCGGGTGCGCAATTGGGCATCACGGTCTGTTCGATTTTGCTGGGCAGGGTCGCCGAGCCGGCCGTCGCACATCTGCTGGAGGTTCCCTTCGGGTTCCTGGGAATTCCCGACGCGGTAATGCACACGGTGTCGTTTCTGGTGGCGCTGTCCATCGTCGTGACCCTGCACGTGCTGCTCGGGGAGATGGTGCCGAAGAACATCGCGATTGCCGGCCCGGAGTCGACAGCGATGCTGCTGATACCGGTCTACCTGGTTTTCATCCGCGTGGCCCGGCCGTTCATCGCGTTCTACAACTGGTGCGCCAACGTCACCTTGCGCACCTTCGGCGTAGAGCCCAAGGATGAACTCGACGTCACGGTATCGACTGTGGAGCTCTCCGAGATGATCGCCGAGTCGCTTTCGGAGGGGCTGCTCGACCCCGAGGAACACAGCAGGCTGACCAGGGCGCTGCAAATCCGTAACCGGGTCGTCAACGACGTGGCGATACCGCTGCGGAAGATCCGGGCCGTCCCGGTCGCGCACGAGGGTGCCGGTCCCACCGTCGGCGTCTTGGAGGAGGCACTGACCGAGACCGGGTATTCCCGGTTCCCGGTGGCAGACTCCGGCGGTGAATTCATCGGCTATCTACACATCAAGGATGTTCTGCCGATGGTCGATGACCCGCATGACGAGACCACGGTGGTGGATTCGTCGATGGTGCGGCCGCTGCCGCGAGTACCCGCCTCGCTACCGTTGCCCGACGCGCTGTCTCGGCTGCGGCGCAGCAACAGCCATCTCGCCCTGGTCACCGGTGCCGATGGAAAGGTCACCGCGGTGGTCGCGCTGGAGGATCTCGTCGAGGACCTGGTGGGAACAGTTCGGGACGGCACCCATCGTGTCTGAAACCCGGTCCGTGCTGGCTGACTGGGATGGCCTGGAAGCAGCGCACCGCAAACGCGCCGACGAATTCCTCGAACCTCACCTCGCGCGTCGGAGAGCCGGAGTGCGGCACCCGATCTTCGATTTCCTGTTCACCTACTACCGTCTTCGGCCGAGCCAACTGCGAGTCTGGCATCCCGGGTTTGGCGTTGTTCTGGCGGGCGCATCGGCGGCGCGTTATCGGGGACGTGCCGGGTACACCCAGCAGGGCGACGGGGTGACCGTCAGCGACGACCATCTGCAGAACAGGCTGGGCACAGTGACCTTCGTCGCCGCACTGTTGCGCGCGACCGCAGCACGGCCGCCGCGGTTCAACTGCTTCGGTCTGCACGAGTGGGCGATGGTGTACAAGTCGTCGGCGGTACGCCACGGTGATCTGCCGCTGCGTCTCGGCTCGGCCGCGACGAACGCGGTCGTCGATGCGATGCCGTTGCGCTGCAGTCACTTCGACGCCTACAGATTCTTCACCGACGCGGCAGCCCGGCAGAACGCCGTGCACCTGACCAGGCACTCTCAGACCGCGCAGGAGCAACCCGGATGTGTGCACGCCGGGATGGATCTGTACAAATGGGCCTTCAAGTTGGGGCCGCTGATCGAATCCGGCCTGGTCCTGGACTGTCTTGAACTGGCCACCGACGCCCGCGTGCTGGACATGCGCGCCAGCCCCTACGATCTGCGGGGACTCGGGTTCGAGCCGATCGCCGTCGAAACGACTGGTGGACGGCTGGAGTACGCGAGGGCCCAGAAGGTGATCAGTGAGCGGGCTGCGCCACTGCGGGCCACGCTGCTGGAACGCTGTGAGGCGCTGGTGCACCACGCGCCAGGGGCTAGGCGTGTTACTGCTGGGTAAGCTAGACCGACACTGCTGCATACGGATCTGATAGGGCAAGTGCGCTCCGCGGCGCACGGGCAGACGAGGGAGGAATCATGACCGAACGCGTGACGGTGGGTAACCTGCGCGTTGCCCCCGTGTTGTACGACTTCATCAACACGGAGGTGTTACCGGGCACCGACCTCGAACCCGATACGTTCTGGTCCGGCGTCGACAAGGTCGTCGCCGATCTGACCCCGAAAAACGAGGAACTGCTCGCCCGCCGTGACGACCTGCAGGCGCAGATCGACAGATGGCACCGGGCACGGGTGATCGGCCCGTTCGACGCTGATGAATACCAGCAGTTCCTGACCGACATCGGGTACCTGCAGCCCGAACCGGCGGACTTCACGATCACCACGGCCGGCGTCGATGCCGAAATCGCGACCACGGCCGGTCCACAGCTGGTGGTGCCGATTCTCAACGCGCGGTTCGCCCTGAATGCCGCCAACGCGCGCTGGGGATCGCTCTATGACGCGCTCTACGGCACCGATGTCATCCCTGAGGACAACGGTGCGCAGAAGGGCAGCGGTTACAACAAGGTTCGCGGCGACAAAGTCATTGCCTACGCGCGCCGCTTCCTCGATGGTGCCGTGCCGTTGGAGTCCGGTTCGTGGTCTGACATCACCGGGCTTCTTGTTGAGGATGGGCACGTGCGCGCCACTCTCGACGACGGTGGGTCGGTCGCGTTGGCCGACCCCGCGCAGTTCGTCGGCTATACCGGCGAGGTTGACAACCCGAAATCCCTGCTACTGGTCAACCACGGCCTGCATATCGAAATCTTGATCGACCCCCAGTCCCCGATCGGATCCACCGACAAGGCCGGGATCAAGGATGTCGTGCTGGAATCCGCCATCACGACGATCATGGACTTCGAGGATTCGGTGGCCGCCGTCGACGCCGACGACAAGGTGCTCGGCTACCGCAACTGGCTCGGACTCAACCGGGGTGACCTGAGCGAGGAAGTCGCCAAAGGTGACAAGACCTTCACCCGCGTCCTCAACGCGGACCGCACCTACACCGCGCCGGACGGCGGCGAGCTCGGGCTGCCCGGCCGCAGCCTGATGTTCGTGCGCAACGTCGGGCACCTGATGACCAACGACGCAATCGTGCTCGATGACGACGGAGCCGATGGTGCCGAAGTGCCGGAGGGCATCCAGGACGCGGTGTTCACCAGCTTGATCGGCATTCACGGACTGCGGGCCGGGTCGGAGGACGACGCAGCCAACGGGCCGCTGGTCAACAGTCGCACAGGCTCGATCTACATCGTCAAACCGAAGATGCACGGCCCGGACGAGGTCGCTTTCACCTGCGAGTTGTTCAGCCGCGTCGAGGACCTGCTCGGACTGCCGCAGAACACGATCAAAGTCGGCATCATGGATGAAGAGCGCCGTACGACGGTCAATTTGAAAGCCTGCATCAAGGCTGCCGCTGACCGCGTGGTGTTCATCAACACCGGTTTCCTGGACCGCACCGGGGACGAGATCCACACCTCGATGCAGGCGGGTCCGATGATCCGCAAGGGTGCGATGAAGTCTCAGCCGTGGATTCAGGCTTACGAGAATCAAAACGTCGATATCGGGTTGGCGACCGGTTTTTCCGGCCGGGCCCAGATCGGCAAGGGCATGTGGGCGATGACCGAGCTGATGGGCGACATGGTCGAGCAGAAGATCGGTCAACCGAAAGCCGGTGCCTCCACCGCCTGGGTGCCGTCTCCGACAGCGGCCACGCTGCACGCCATGCATTATCACGAGGTCGATGTCTTTGCGGTGCAGGAGAATCTCGCAGGTGAGAAGCGCTCTACTCTCGCGGAGTTGCTGACCATCCCGCTGTCCGCAGAGCTGGCATGGGCGCCGGAGGAGATTCGCGAAGAGGTCGACAACAATTGCCAGTCGATTCTCGGCTACGTGGTGCGCTGGATCGACGCCGGCGTCGGGTGCTCGAAGGTGCCCGACATTCACGACGTCGCATTGATGGAGGACCGTGCAACGTTGCGGATTTCCAGCCAGCTGCTGGCCAATTGGCTCCGCCATGGGGTGATCACCGAGGAGGACGTCAAGGCCAGCCTGCGTCGGATGGCCGCGGTTGTCGACGAACAAAACGCCGACGACCCCGAATTCCGCCCCATGGCACCCGACCCGGACAACAACATCGCGTTCCAGGCCGCACAGGAGCTGATCCTGTCGGGCGGTGAGCAGCCCAACGGCTATACCGAGCCGATCCTGCACCGGCGGCGCCGAGAGTTCAAGGCAGCTAATAACATTGGCTGACGTGGCGACACCAAGACTGGCAGGCGGGGGAAGCACCCACCGGGACGGGACGGGTTGCCATGGGACGCCATAGCCGCCCGGACCCCGAGAATTCGGGGGCGCCGGACCCTGCCGGCGAGCAGCGCCCCGAGCAATCGGGGTACGGCGGGGACAGCGGCGAATGGACCGGCAGCCACCGCGCGGTGACGCCGGGACGGCGCGGAATCAGTCTCGGCGTGATTGTCGCGTTGGTGAGCGTCATCGTTATCGTTGGGGTAGTGATTCTGTGGCGGTTCTTCGGAGCCGCACTGTCGGACCGATCCAATGTCGCGACCAAGCGATGCGTGGACGGCGAAGTCAACGTTGCCGTTGTCGCGGATCCGGCGATCGCCGAACCTGTGGCTGCGCTGGCGCAG
>CAZCHU010000203.1:0-4954 GCA_964498215.1 uncultured Mycobacterium sp.
ACGGCGTAAAACCGGTCTCGTGACTGCGGGGCCCCGGGGCCGTAGAGCTGGGCGTGCATACTGTTGAGGAAGACGAGCTTGCCCGTGTAGCCGATCGACTCCATTGCCATGCGCCACGCTTGAAACGGTGGCCAGAACACAACGTCGACAACATTTTCCACGATGACTGCGCGGTACTGGTGAAATTCCGCGAATCGAACGACATCCCACATCGTGGCTCTGGACCTTTCGGCTGCCTGGTCAGGGAGGGTCTCGCCGAACAGATCAGGCTGAGCGTCTTGGCGCTTCTGGCCCTGGGCGACACTGTGTTTGGTGCAGCTCGGGCTTGCCCACAGCAGGTCGGTGGTGGGGAAGTAGCGCGGGTCAATCTGGGATATGTCTGCCTGAATGTGGTCGGCGCCAGGGTGGTTGAGGCTGTGCGTTTCGACAGCTCGCTCCCAGTGGTTGGCTGCCACACGTGCGGTGACATTGCCGATCGACACGGCCCCGCACGTGGAACCCCCTGCACCCGCGAACAGGTCGGTTAGGCTGAGTGACATTGGTGTTCTCCTTGTGGTGAATCAGATCTGGGATTCAGATCGGATGTGTGGTCGGGAATGGGTTGGGCGTGGAATGCCGGTCAGGCTGCTTGGTCAGCTGCTCCAGCGATGCGGTCGGGACGGTGACCGCTCCAGTGCTCGCCTGTGCCGGTGATGATGACCGGCACACTGCGGTAGCCGAGGGTTTCCAGTAGCTGGGCAGCGGAGGTATCGGTGCTTACGTCCACGACGGTCACCGAGATCCCATGCTTGCTGAACTCTCGGGCGCTGGCCTTGCACTGGTAGCAGCCGGGCTTGGAATACATCGTGACGTTCATGCCTTGCTCCCTCGGTCGATGTCGCCTTCGGTGTAGGTGAAGGTGTGGCCGAGCCGGTCGCGCATCGAATACCAATAGCTGGCCTTCGACCAGACCGGGGTCCAGTCGTCGCGCTCCCAGCGCAGGACATGCCACAAGTCGCGGTCACTGCCACCGGGGTGGAATGCCTCGCCTGCCGACCGGGGGTGGTGCTCGTTGAGGATGGTGATCAACTTGTCGACGGTGTCGGCCTCATCGGCGACGCGGTCCAGGCATCGGTGGTAGTCGGGCCAATAGTCGGTAGTGGTCAGCTGTTGGGCCATCGGAGAAGTCCTTTCCAGGTGGATGGCTATAGCCTACCATTGATGGATGGCTATAGCCAGCCGGATAGACCATATTTGTGAAATACTTTTTGCGGGTTGACCAGCGGGTACAGAGGTGCGCCGTAAAGGGATTCCGAAGGACATCCTCTCTTATCCAGGCTCGTCTGTTCTTGCGCGGAGTCCCAGCCGGTCGGAACGCGATTTCCCTCGTGGCGATGAACCTGACTGCAAACATCCCCGCTTCTTCCCCCGGCGCGAGAGGGAGGCGGCTGGCAATAGATAGCAATGGTGCGCAATAGGTACCAATAGCTACCCATAGGCGAGGGCGACCGGGCTCCCCGGGAGGATGGATGGCTTTAGCCAGCCGCCTGTTGTACGCTTCGCAGACAGCCCGCGCCGTGGCCGCAGGGGAGAGGACACCGGCCTATATGCCCACTTCACCGACGACAGCCGAGGAAGAAATCGCGGCCGTCGTGCTGCCCATCGTCGGCGTCAATATCGTCAACCGCCGCGAGCGCCTGGGAATGTCGCAACGGGCGCTATCGATCGCAGCCAGTGTCGACCGCCCGTACCTGGCCATGGTGGAACGTGGGCGTCGGACGCCGACGGTGGTCTTTCTGGCCAAGCTCGCCGCCGCCCTCGACACCAGCGTTTCCGCCCTCACCAAGGGCATCTGAGGGACACCCGGCAAAACCGGCAGCGCAATCGAATTGACATATGAAACCCAACACCCACCTCGATGAGGCACAGACGGCCGGTGCGATGAAGTCGCCATCGAAGACAGCGATACCGTTGCAGCGCACACGAAATGGGTGGGCTGAGCCTGCGCCGCCCCCGCGCTGCGTCAACGGTCATAGACTTGGGCCGGGAGAGGTGACGATCGGGGTGCGGCACTGCCGATGCGCAACACTGCACCGCACGGCCGCGTGCAATACCTGTGGCGAGGTGTACGAGCTTCCCGCTCCCACGCAGCGGTGCCGAACTGTCATCTTCGATGGGCGCGGGTAGCAACCGGTGGCTGGGCTGATTCTGCATAGCTTGCGCGGGTTTCCGGTGACCGATCTGGCGGCGCATCTACCTATCCAGTTGGCCGTGCGTGGACAGCTACGCGCAGACGTGTCGGCGCATTTCTGGTACTGCCAAGTGGAGCCGGCGCTGGACTGCCGGTTGGCCGAGGACGTGCAGCGGGATCACATCAATCCCGTATTGCTCTCAGAAGACGGGGTATTGACGCTTGAGGCCGTGGTGATCACTCCCACGCTCAGAAGTCACGTTCTGCAGCCAGGAATCACAGACCTGCCGGTACATGTTGCGGCCGTGCTCGATCCGGCGATCAGGACAACTGGGCGGCTCGATCTTGAGAAGGTGGGCTACCTCGGCTGCGCCCGAGTAGATGAGGCATGAAACAGTGTGAATCGAGCCACATGCAGCGACAATTCAGCATATCCACAGGAAAGTAGGCGATGATTCCGGCCATGATGACAAAGACGAAAGCGACACTGGCCATCGCAGCGGCACTGCTCGCGGGGGCGACCATGGGCGCGCCGCTGGCCGCCGCAGACACCCAAACAACAACGACCACAATGGGACAGCCCACCGAGGTGGTCAACGGCGACGTTGCTCAGTCCTGGACTGTTACAGGACTGCGGCCTAGCTCTGATGCAATCCCGTACCCCGTGCGCGGAACCCTCTGGGAGGCCGCCGCTGCCGACACGGCGTTACGCGGCGAGGTCAAACCCATTATTCCGTTCCTGAACGCCCGGGCAGCCGATGGCGAGACCTACCGGGTGTTGTGGGAGGTAGCGACGCCGCAAGGGGTGAACCCCTCCACACTGCAGCCGGGTCAGACTGCGGCGGGCAAAGTGTACTTCGATGTCACTGGGGCGCCGCCAAACAGTGTGGTGTACAACGACGGCGAGCAGGACCTCGCGGTCTGGTTACCAGCCCCTCCTGCAACGGCGGGCACCTCTGGCGGCGGTAGCGGGGCAGCGGCCTCGGCGGTGCCGACCGGTACTGGCCAGGACGCACTGGCACCTGCTGAGGTGAGCACGGGGACACCGGTTCCGGCCGCAACCGACGCGACGGGGCAGGCCCCGGCCGCAGTGAGCCAGGGAACCCCGGTCGGCGAAGGCGCCGCGGAAGCCGCCACTCCGGCCGTTGAGGGCGGTGCCCCCGCGACGGCGGCGGCCATCGGCAGCGACGGCCAACCGGCAACAGCACCGGTCGCTGGCAGCGAGGGAACACCGGCATCGACCGGAACACCCGCAGCTACAACTCCAGCTCCCGCGACGGCCGCCGGAACACCGGCAACACCGGCGCCGGCTGCTACTAGTGAAGGGACATTGCCAGCCGGTAGCCAGGGCGAGGCAGCCACCGCGCCCACACCGAGCACCGGCACGACGGTGCCTATGCAGTAGTCCCTGGGACCTGATCTGATCAGGAGTGCGTCGTCCACCAGGTGTAGAGATCCGGCAGGGTCGGACCCGTAGGCGTGGAGGTGATGACCGCGAGTAACAACGCCTCATCAAGAGTCCAGGCAACAGTCGGGCTGTCCTTGTCGGTGGCGCAGACCAGAGTTCCGGCAGGCACACCGGGATTGGTATTGCGGCGCCACGGCCCCGGCGACATGAAATTGCCTGGGCACACTTGCGTCGCAGTCGAATTGATCCGCCGGTTCAACGCGACCTTGAGGGTCTGGGAGTCCGTCGCCAGGGTGTAGCGGGCAGTGGTATCTGGAGCCTCGTCGTTCGCCCCGCACTCGGCGACGGCGACGGCTCCGCGCGGCGCGCGTACGGGCCGACACACGCCGGGGCCATAGCCCCGGGGTAATAGGGCGATCAGGCGGGGATCGATCACCGTGGGCTCAGGAGCAGTCGTCGCCTCCCTCGTAGTCGTCGCCACCGGCGCAGGGGAGGGAGCGGCCGCGTTCGCGTTGTCGGCGGGTTCGTCGTCGCTTCCGCTGAACGTCCACACTGTCACCACGATCAGAACAACGACGATGCTGGCGGCGATGAACGGTGCCCATCGCCGCCAGTTCGGCTGCAACTGGGTGAGGCGCTCTACCCATTCGGGGCGACGGGACTTGGTGGCTGCGGGAAGAACATCCACAAAAGCCGGGCCGCTCGGCTCGGGCGGCAGCGATTCCCGAGCGAGCCCTCCATGCGGCGCATAAGGCGCCGGTTCATCCTCAGTACCCCAGGTGAAAAAGCCGCTCAGCTCCGCAAGCGAAGCAACATCGTCGTCCCTCACGAGACCAGCAGGGGAGACAGCAGGGCCGACATGCGGGCAACTGTAGCACAAAATAGGGCGTTTTGTAGTACACTGGGTACATGCATTCGACCGCAGAAGCCATCGATGAGCGCTCCCAAGACGACCATGGGGCATCCCCGCGCCGTCAGGTCCGCCTTCCTGCCGAGCTGTCTCAACGTCTCGATGACTACGCCGACCAACAGGGGCGCACTGCGAGCGCCGTCATGCGAGAGGCAATCACAAGTTTTCTTGACCATCGGATGCCCGCCCGCCCTGCGATCAAGTACCTCACCAATCAAGGAGCTTGCCACGACACGTGGAGTGCGTGGCGGTTCTACCGCCGGGTTCGCAGCCAGTTCGCGGACTGGAATCACGTCATCTTGACCTTCGGCAACGACGAACGGATACGCGCCAGTGAACCACCGGAGCGCAAGCTGGTGGTCCTCGTTGACGATGCCGGCAACCTGCTCGTCCTCGAAGGCGTCAACTTTGGCTACAACGGCGGCGCGCCAACGGAACTGGCCGAAGCCCTTGTCAGCGAGGGCTT
>CAZCHU010000204.1:0-4923 GCA_964498215.1 uncultured Mycobacterium sp.
CAGGGAACGCATTGGACACCGCCCGATTCATCAACTTGGTGTACTTCTGCAAGCCGTACTCACTGGCTTTGCCTTGCCCGCTGGTGTCCACGCCGCGTGGGTTGGTGGTGGCGGCCAGTTTGGTGGTGGAGCCCTCGCTGCCGGTGCTGGCCAGTTTCGACAGCGGGCTCATCAACCCGCTCATCCCTGAGAGCGCCCCCATCGGGGCCGGCCCGAATCCGGGCATCCCCCCGCCGCCCATCGCAGCACCAGGCATCCCGCCCATACCCGAGAGCATCGAACCCAACGGACTGCTGGCCGCCATCGGTGGGCGCATCGCAGCGCCCACGTCACGGTAGGCCGCAGCGTTGGCCTGCGTTGAGGCCGCGTGCGTGCCCGCCTCGGCCGACCCGGAATCCACGGTGCCGCGCGTTTCTTCCAAGCGCGTCTTGATCGCTGCGATCAACGCACGTTTGCCTTCGGGGGTGTTGGTCACCAACCCCAACGCCTGCACATCAGCAATCGCCTGAGCGATGATCGACTCCATGCTGGTGCGCCCGCCCTGAGATGAGGCCAGCGCAGCATCTAACTCCGCGTTACCTGCGCTGTCCAAACTGTCCAGCGCAGCAACCTCATTGGCCACTTTCCACGCCGACCCCTCAGCACCCAGAGCGGCCTGCCCGTCGGCGCCAGGAACCTGTGCCGGTGGGGACACCGGAGCCGCAGGCACCGGCAACAACGCACCGACCCCGGTACCGAAACCGTCACGCGCAGCGCCCATCACCCCCCCAGCAGCCCGCACGAACCCCTCCAACGACATCAGTACCCACCTCCAGCAGATTGAGGATCGAACTGAGGCACCTTGGCCAGATTGACTGCGCTGCGGTCGACACCGTAACGGCCCATCACATAGTTCATCGCCGCACAGATGTTGGCGATCGGCTCATAGATGTTCGTGGACGTCCCCGGCTGGTGATAAGCGGCGAACGTCGTCGGAATCGTTTGCAAGCCACCGCGAGACGAGTTCCCGAAAAACCCGTCAGCCGCCTTGGCGCCATGGGCGTTGGAATCGCCCAAATTGATCGCCAGCGGGTTAAACGACGACTCGCGAGCAGCCGCGGTCATCAACCCGGCCCCCCATCGGCGCCGCGCGGCAGGGTCCTCGATCCCCATCGTGTCCAGCGCCTCATTGATATAGCGCCGATACATTTCCTTCCCACCGGCAAAGCGCTCCCGGTCAAAACGCACCGCGCTCAACGGAATCTTCGCCGCCGGCGAGACCGACCGTGGGTTGGTGGTGGCGGCCAGTTTGGTGGTGGAGCCCTCGCTGCCGGTGCTGGCCAGTTTCGACAGCGGGCTCATCAACCCGCTCATCCCTGAGAGCGCCCCCATCGGGGCCGGCCCGAATCCGGGCATCCCCCCGCCGCCCATCGCAGCACCAGGCATCCCGCCCATACCCGAGAGCATCGAACCCAACGGACTGCTGGCCGCCATCGGTGGGCGCATCGCAGCGCCCACGTCACGGTAGGCCGCAGCGTTGGCCTGCGTTGAGGCCGCGTGCGTGCCCGCCTCGGCCGACCCGGAATCCACGGTGCCGCGCGTTTCTTCCAAGCGCGTCTTGATCGCTGCGATCAACGCACGTTTGCCTTCGGGGGTGTTGGTCACCAACCCCAACGCCTGCACATCAGCAATCGCCTGAGCGATGATCGACTCCATGCTGGTGCGCCCGCCCTGAGATGAGGCCAGCGCAGCATCTAACTCCGCGTTACCTGCGCTGTCCAAACTGTCCAGCGCAGCAACCTCATTGGCCACTTTCCACGCCGACCCCTCAGCACCCAGAGCGGCCTGCCCGTCGGCGCCAGGAACCTGTGCCGGTGGGGACACCGGAGCCGCAGGCACCGGCAACAACGCACCGACCCCGGTACCGAAACCGTCACGCGCAGCGCCCATCACCCCCCCAGCAGCCCGCACGAACCCCTCCAACGACATCTCTCACCGACACCTGCTCATTGACAACTAACTCAGTCAGCCGGTGGGGCGGCCGGCCGCGCTGCGGTCGGGTCGAACCACCCAAGGAAATCCGGTCCAGATCCCACGCTTTCTAGCGGCTGCTCCTGTCCCGACACCAGCACCTTCCCATTGCCTAACGCCAGCACCTGGTGGTCCTTCCACATGCCCACATCACCGGCCATCAACTTTGTCGGCGGCACCGGGTCGGTGACCGGGGTGCCCGCCGGAGGCAACGCAATCCCTGCGGCCTGCTGCCACGCTTCAGACACCGGGGCACCGTTCAACGCGGCCTGCACAGCCTGAGCTCCTTGAGCCGATCGCGCCTCGACGACATCACCGCTGGGCAACTGAACATCGGTGGACTTCGGCGGGGGCCCTGAGGGTTCCCCCTGCACCGGCGGCTCTGCGGCCGTCGCCGGTTCGGTCGCCTGCTCTGTACCGTCCTCGCTGCCCACCTCGCTCTCGTGGTCAGCGGCCAGCGCCGTCCCGTCACCGTCGCCTACCTCAGGTTCGTCCAGGTCGTCGTTGCCGACAGCGGGGTCGACTGGTTCCTCAGAGAAACCCACCCCCGCGTCCTGCGGTGCTGCCTGACCCAAATTGCCCAACGCGCCACCAAGCGGGTCCATGAACGACCCGGGCAGCCCGCCGCCGCCCAACCCTGGTAGCCCGCCGCCGCCCAACCCCGGTATGCCGCCGCCCAACCCCGGCATGCCGGTACCCATCGGAATGCCCGTCATCGGTTGCCCTGCGGCCGCAGTGTCGGCGGCTGCTTCCTCGGTGGGTTCGCCCCCGGCTGCGCTAGCGGCGCCGCCACCATCGATGCCAGCACCACCCCCGCCACTGTGGTCACCGCCGCACCCGCACTGCGGCTTGCCGCTATCGGCAACCTGCCGGTAGCGCTCGGCCTGCTCATTGACCGCCCCGGCCTTATCCTCCGCATCAGCTGCAGCCTGCTCGATCACTCCCTTGGCTTCTTGCAGGCGTGTCTTGATGTAGTCCGCGAGCTGAAATTGGCCCTCGGGTGTGAAAAGCGCTCCCGTGCCTTTCATTTCCCCGATCTTGGCGGTCACATCAGCGCGAATATCCTCAAGTTCCTTGCGGCCCACCTCCCCAGAAGCCGCGATAGCCTCCGGGCTAATCCCGGCTTGATCCAGTGTCGCGAGCTGCTCCAAGGTCTCCCCGATGCGGCGGGCGCTTTCGGTGGCTGCCTCAGCCGCTGGCCCCTCAGCCCCAGGCGGCAGCGGCGCCGGCGGCGCCGGCGGGGGCGGCGGACCCTGACCTGGTTCCCCTGCAGGCTGCTGCGGAAGGGGCGCCCACATTCCTTGCCCACCCGAACCAGACAACGCATCGAGCACGATCGCGCCCGGTACAAACGCCTTCACCACGTCAGCGACGATCCGATCTACGGCCACGCCGACTACGTCCCACGACACTATTGCCGCTCCTTGCAACTAGAAGTTCAATGCACGCTCATCGGCAGCTATCACCTCAAGCGCCGGATCTGTCCCATCGCCAAGAAATCCCCGATTAGCCAGATGCCGATCATGGGCAACCGCAGCCACCGCCCGCGCCCGGTTGTTCAGCGTCACTGCGTCCCAATTGCGGACATCAGGGCCAAAGCGAACTTCAGAGACATACCCCAGCCCGTTGACCTCGGCGACCACCGTGCGCCGGACAGAAATAGCCGTCGCCGAGACCGTGTCGGCCAGCTCTTCCAGCGACATCATCATCGGCCCCTGCTGCGTCACGGCCTCTCCTTCCAGCACCAACCTCGAACCTGAACTAATCGCTAGACATATTACACACTAACAGGCAATCAGTGAACACTTCATGCATGCGCTCGTTGCATCGCCGCCGCCGCCGCCATCGCTGTGGAGACGGTTTCGATCGTGGGCTGACCGTTGACAGCCACGTAGTGAGTCCACTGCCTGCCGTCCCACCAGCGGTGGGTGAATACGTGGGCAGGATCGGCGTACCACCCCTTAGGCGGTGAGGTCCACGGTGAAGCCGTTCTCGTCGCCGGCGAAGAGGTGGCCTTGTGGAGTGTGTGCGCGGCGGCGGTCCTGCGTGCTGCCGGGGCGGGCGGCGGCACGACCATGTCGATGTGGGCGGCGGTGAGGATGGTTAGATCGAGGTGCCAGTCGCTCAGCGAGCGCAGGCGCCATTCATCGAACGCAGCGTGAACGTGTTGCTCAGCGTGATGCCGAGACCAGCCATTGACCGTCATCAGTTGGTTCACCGCTTGCGCTCGGCGACCCTTGATCTCGGCAAGGCCGAAGTGGGTGGCTTGGTGGCACGGTGTGCATAAGCAGATGAGCCGAACTAGATGCTGCGTCTGACTGGCCCAATCAAAGCTCCACCGCTCATGGGCCTCTAGCCAGACCTCAGCGTCGAAATCTCGTTCCGAACCACATATTTCGCACCTTTGGTTCGCGCGGCGGTAAATCATCTTGCGCAGTCGGTCCCAATCACTCTTGCTTACACAGCTGCGGACGTTGGTGAACCAGCAAGAATCGGGAACCAGATCGACAAACAGTTCCGCCCCACCGAAGCTTCTATCTTCACCGGGCAGCAACTCAGGCAACGGTGGGCGGCCTGCCCACCGTTGAAGCCCCGCCATTCCTGGCCGAGGCGCATACCAGAGCCGATGCTCAGGGTCCCATCGTGCCCCGGCCGCCTTCGCGGCCTCCTTCTCCTCGTAGGGCACTTCCAGCCAGAGTCGATCTGGTTGGCGAGCTGGACTATTCACCATCACACCTGGCCAGCTATCAAAGAATCGTTCATCGCAACTTCTCGGGACCTGCAGGCGACGCCGCGATGCGCTGGATTTCATCGCCCACCAGTTGGCCGAATCCGGCGGCGAGCGCGCAGTAGGCGATATCGCGTAGGTCAGGCTGATCGAAACGCCAGCAGCGCAGCATCTCCGCGATCAGC
>CAZCHU010000205.1:0-4894 GCA_964498215.1 uncultured Mycobacterium sp.
GGGCGACACCGCCTACAACACCAACGCCGGTTTGGCGTGCGGTGTCGGCCCGGTCGTCTCCGACGGCACCAACTGGAAGCACATGTACACCGGGGCGGCGACGACGTGATGATCATCAACGGGCTGCCGTCGGAGACACAGATAACTGCTGCCGACCTGAAATCCGCCGTGTACGCGGTCACGAGCGCCTTATTGGCCAGTGTCGCATTCCTCGCTACCTTCCTTACGGGCCGCTCGCTCCTGTTGATTCCGTTCGCCCTCTGGGCCCTCTTCGTGGCGTTCAACACCTCGGACATCGGGCGCAGGGACGGCAACAAGCAGGACAAGGTTCCGCCGCGTGTCGTGATCAGAGAGCGACAGCCATGACCACTGTCCTGACCATCGCCCCGCTCGGCGCCGCGGACATGTCGCAGTGGTGCGGCGGCTGGCCGCAACGCCAAGGCCGGGTTGTCGCGGTGCCCACGGCAGCGAACCTGTCCGCCAACGCGATCCCGGACGCGGCGGCAGCATTGAACAGGGCGATCCACCGCGAGTTGGCGTCGTCCGATGAGGATGTCGCGGTGCTCGGTCACAGCCAGGGCGCCCAAGTGGCCGGGGAGTGGCTGCGGCAGTATGCGAATGCTGACCCCGACCGGGTGCGCTGCGTCCTGACGGGCAACCCTGAACGTGCCTACTACGGCTACATCGCCAACCGCCCCAAGTGGATACCGCCAGGCAATGCCCGCGGGCTCACCCCGAACGACACACCGTTCCACGTCCTCGACATCGGCCGCAACGGAGACCTCTGGGCCAACTTCAAAGGCGGGATCATCGGTGTGCTGTGCCTGCCGTTCAACACGCCGCACCTCGACTACTCCGGCGTGAACCCAGACGAGATCGACCCCGCCCACACCCGCACAGTCGGGCGCACCGTCTACGCCAACGTGCCATGAGACTGCTCGCCCGTCTCGACGCCTACGGCACTGATGACCCCGACTTCAATGAGGGTCACCCCGAGGATCGCTGCCCACTGTGTGGCCGGCCGGTCATCGAGCACCCGTGCTGGCGCCATCGGTTCCACGCGCTCGTCGCGATCCTGACGGACACCCGGTGACGCTGCGCTACTGCAGCTACACCATCTTCGGCGCCTTCGCTGGTCTCGTGCTGGCCGCAGCGATCGGGTTTGCCCTCTCCGAGTTCGTCGACGCACCGATCATCCGCACTCAGTAACACCCCCCGTCCGCACCCCTGCCTGGCATACCGCAGCAGGGCAATCAGCCATGCCCGAAAGGAACCGCAATGACCTACGGGCTCCCCACCGGCACGCGAATCACCTACGGCACAGCGGGATTCCCGCCGTGGGTCTCCCAGCTCGCCGACGTGTTCGGACTACGTGCGTCCACCTATCCAGGCCACCAGGAAACAGATCGGATCGAGAACGGGTTCACCCGCAACCCGGGGCACCTCAATCGCGGCATCGACTGGGCCGGGCCCGTCGACAACATGCAGCGGTTCGCCGACTACCTGCTGTCGATCCGAACGCACCTGGAGCAGGTCATCTGGCGCAACCCTCACACCGGCCAGCAGGTCGGCGTCGCCGGCGGCCACGACGTCACCAGCAGCCGCTACTACGACTACGACGGCGGCTACAACAACCACACCGGCCACGTCCACACCCGCCAATCGGCACCCATCCCGCTACCTGAAACGGAGGCACCCGTGTCGCGCATCTGGTCCGGCCGCATGACATGGCTCTACGACGTGCTGCGCGCCGAGCTTGGCACCGACAACGTGCGCGCGCTGTCCGGCTGGGAGACCCGCGGACACGGCGACTTCAAAGACGTCCGCGGCGTCATGAACCACCACACAGGCAACGACCGCGAGACAGCACAGTCGATCGCCAACGGCCGTCCAGACCTTCCCGGACCGCTGTCGAACTGGCACACCTCACCGGACGGCATGGTGACCGTGGTAGCAGCCGGGGTGTGCTGGCACGCCGGCGCCGGCTCGTACCCGTGGCTGCCGACCAACATGGGCAACTGGCATCTGCTCGGCGCCGAAAACGCCTGGCCCTACATCCGGCCCGACGGCAGCTATGACCGCCACCATCCATGGCCCAAAGCTCAAGTGATCGCCATGCGCGACGCCACCGCCGCCGCGCTCGGCTACCTGGGTTACCTGCAAGACCGGGGCATCGACCACAAGGAATACGCCGGTGCCGCGCAAGGCAAGTGGGATCGCGGCTTCATGGACCCCGGATGGTTCCGCGGGGAGGTCCGTAAGGATCTCGACCGGTTCGTTTTCCCCGGTGAACCCCTGGAAGGCGAGTCAATCCCGCTGGGCACGCCGCTGCCGGTGAAGAGACCTGTCATCACCCCGCCTGGGGCGTGGGCAGGGGTGCTGCTGTGGCGCGGAATGCCCGGGCCAGATCCGCAGGTGCTCGAGCTGCAGCGCCGGCTCAAGGCCGCCTACCGCTCCTACGCCGGCCGACTCATTGTCGATGGCTGGTTCGGCGCGCAAACCGAATCAGTGGTGCGCGAGTTCCAGGCGCGCTCCCGACTTGACCCCGATGGCGTTGTCGGCCCCATGACCGCAGCGGCACTCAACCTGAAAGTGGTGTGACATGGCCGAAATCGAGAAGGTCCAGCCCGGAGTGGTGCGGGCGCGGGAAGGCAAATGCACCGCCACCTACTACAGGGCCAGCCGTCGCGTCACCGTCGTCGCCGATGACGCGCACTTCGCGGACGCGATCGCCGCGGTCACCGCACTCAGAGACGAGGCGTGCTGATGACATGGTCGCCTGCGAAAGCGGTCGAGGACTTCGACGTCCGAATCTCGGACGCCAAAGAGATCCTCGACAACTACAGCTACGGCCAAGAGCTGCTGCCCGAGAAGCTGTCTGGCGGCTACACCGATACCTACACTGCCGAGTTCGGACGCGCGATCGTCAGTTACAAGGCGGCGATCAACGAACTCGTGCGCCTGGGCCGCCGGCCCGGACCGCTCACCGACTTCGACACCGAATTCGACTGGGCAACAAAGGTTCAGATGGGCTTGGTGCCGCGGTCGATCGTCCCAGCACCGCCCGGGGCGCCAACCCCGAACAACCGGCCGCTGTGGATCAGCGTCGAAGGTCACCTCTCGGACATGTGGATCGGGCCCGCCGTGGAAGTCGGCCGTCGCCTGGAAGCCGAACACAAGGTGCAACTACAGCCCACCTGGTACGACAACGGGCGCATCCCGTTCGACAACCAGTCCGGTGTCGACATGATCGCGTCGTTCTTCCGTGACCCCAACCGCATGTGGGTCGGGCGCCCCTGGTGGATCTCCGGATTCTCCCAAGGCGACATCGTGGTCTCAATGTTCCTGCTGTGCCACGTCTTCCCGGAGGCCGGCGAGTTCCACGCGCACTTGCCGTACTGGCTCGGGGCGATCGAATACGGGGCGCCCTACCGGCCACTGGACATCGTCGCACCGTGGGTGGCCGATCCACCGAAACCCGGCACCCGCGGGATCAGCTCCGAACGGATGCCGCTGCTGGTGCCCGACGGCCGCGGCAACTTCATCCCGGTGCAGGACAAGATCGCCTACGTTTGCCGCCGCGGCGACATGTACACCGAAACGCCCGATGACGGTGCCGGCGCGATGCAGACCGCGGTCTACGACGTCGTGCAGGGCGCGTGGGGTCCGCTGCTGATGGAACTGCTGCGGTTCGGCATCGAACCGACCCAGCAAGTCATCGACGCCGCGGTGGCGATCAGCCGCGGCGCGCTGTTCCTGATGAACATGGACAAACACGGCGGCTACGTCCTTGAGCCGGGCCAGGACTGGGCCCGCGCACGGATCAACGAACACATCCTCGCCGCCTAAAACCCGCGCAAACACGATTGGAGACACCGATGTCCGATGCCAGCATCTTCTCCGTGCTGAAATCCCGCAACTGGGAACAGCTGCGAGCGTTCCTCTACATGATCGTGCCGATGGTCCTGCTGGCCACCGTCGACGTACACACCGATGTCTGGATCGGTCTCGCGCTCGCCGTGCTGTCGCCCGCGCTGGCCTCGTGGAAGTCGGTCACACAGTTCCGAACCTGGTTCCAAGGTGTCCTCACCGCAGCGCAGCTGCTGCTGACCACCATCGGCGTGTTCACCGAACAGCAGGTCACCACCTGGGCGCAGATCGCCCTCGCTGTGGTCGGCGGCAGCGTCGCCGCGGCCAACGTTCACGCCAAAGACGCCTGACTGGTGGTCAAGTACCTGATCGCGTCCCGTGTCCCGATCGCCGAAGTGCTGTTCGTCGTCGCCGCAATCGGTTTGGGCACGTTGGGGTTCCGATTCGTACTCGACCCTGACGCTGTTCACGTACGCCACCGACCCTAAATACATTCAACTCGGCGACAAAGAGACCGCCGCCGCCGTCCAGGCCGCGATCCTGGCGCTGCGATTCTTCGCCGACCAGCCACCCACCGCGGCCCATATCAGCTACGAGTTCCGCGACGCGATACCCGGCGTGACGTATCTCGATCTTGCCGCTCAGCATGTGCGGCACTGGGCAGCAATCAAATCCGTCGCCGCCTAGCTAGACCCCGCTAGAACCCTTGGCGTCAACCTGTGTTCTAGCGGGCGCATGACACCCAAAGTACCAACGGCATTGGAGGGCTTGTGAACTGGCAGCACTACTGGAAAGCGATCCTGGCCTTCGTTGGGGCGGTCGCATCCAACGCTTTCGCTGACCTGTTGCAGTCGGGCGAGCCGTGGCCGTCGACCGGGGGGGAGTGGCTGCGTTGGGTGGTGTCCATCGTCGGCACCACGTACTTGGTGTACCGCGGTCCCGCGAACGCACCCAAAGCGCCCGTAAACGGATGACACCGTTCAACCCTGACAGTTGGATGGATGTGGCCGCGTTGGTCATCTTG
>CAZCHU010000206.1:0-4872 GCA_964498215.1 uncultured Mycobacterium sp.
GACGATGTTGGCGCCGAGCAGGCAGCGCTGGTTGGCCATGATTTCGGCGCGGTGGTGGCCTGGACCGCGCCGCTGCTGCATCCCGACCGCTTCTGCGCGGTCGCCGGCCTGAGCCTGCCCCCGGTGCCGCGCCCTAAGGTGCCGACCACGCAGGCGTTCCGCCGCATCTTCGGAGACAATTTCTTTTACATCCTGTATTTCCAGAAGCCGGGGCCCGCCGACGCCGAGCTGGCCGAAGATCCGGCGACCACGTTCAGACGGTTGTTGGCCACTCCGCCGGCCGGAGACGACGCCGCAGCTCTGCGCATGCTCACGCCCGGAACCGAGGGTTTCCTGGCCCGCCTCCCCGAACCGGGCAATCTTCCGGGGTGGATCAGCCCAGAAGACTTCGGCGTCTACGTCGACGAGTTCACCCGCACCGGCTTCACCGGACCGCTCAACTGGTACCGCTGCTTCGATCGCAACTGGGAGCTGACCGCCAACCCGCCTGCCGCCACGATCGAGGTGCCCGCCCTGTTCATCGGCGGTACAGCCGATGCCACGCTGGCCTACACACCCCGACACCGCGCACGCGAAGTCGTCACCGGCCCATACCGCGAGGTGATGATCGAGGGGGCCGGCCACTGGCTGCCCGAGGAGCGGCCACACGACATCAATCGCGTCTTGGTCGAGTTTCTCCGCGATTGACCACAATCACGGGTCGGGTACACCGCCGAAGACACCTTTGCGGGATACACCGACAAAGACGCCGACCAGGAGACCACGTCAGACGAACTCACCTCCACCGAAAGCGCACCCGAACAGTCCGCCGGGGTGGGCTAGGGTGCCAGGCATGCGGATCGCAGCTCAAGAAAAATCTGCCAGCACCAAGCTCATGTGCTTCGCCGCGGCGGGGGTCGCCGCGGCCGCGCTGACGGCTTGCGACGCACAGCCGGCCCCGACCTCCACCCCCGATGGTGTCGAAAGGCAGGTCACGGTCGTGGGCGCTGGGGAAGTCCAGGGCTCACCCGACACGCTGACGCTCGACGCGTCGGTGGAATTCGTGGCGCCCGACGCCGCCACCGCGATGAACCAAACCAACGACCGTCAGCGCGCCGTCATCGACGCGCTCGTCGACGCCGGGGTCGACCGCGACGACCTGGCCACCACCGAGGCTGATCTGCAGCCGCAGTACGCCCCCGATAACAACGCGATCATCGGCTATCGCGCCACCAACTCGATCGACGTAACGATCCGCGACCTCGATCTGGCCTCCGAGGCGCTGGGCCTCATCGTCAGCACCGGTGGCGATGCCACCCGCATCAACTCGATGAGCTACTCCATCGAGAACGATTCTCAGCTGGTCCGCGACGCCCGGGCAAGGGCCTTTGAGGATGCCAAGGACCGCGCCGGCCAGTACGCCGACCTGTCCGGCCTCGAACTCGGGAAGGTGATCTCGATCTCGGAGTCGGGCGGCGCCACGCCACCCGCGCCGAGGCCCGCCCAGCGCGGGATGATGGAGGCTGCGGTACCACTGGAGCCCGGTCAACAGACGGTGAGTTTCAGCGTGACGGTGATCTGGGAATTGACCTGATCTACGAGCCGATCGGCGTACCGGCCGGTTCTATGACGACGCGGATCCCGTTGAGCACCGCCGTGCCAGACAATGGATCCAACGCCGAACCATCGTTGAGTTGGTTGACGTTCACGCCGGGTGCCCTGGCAGCGAGCCTCTGCCCGGTGCCCTCGCGATCGTGACCCCAACCGTGCGGCAGCGACAGCACGCCGCGACGGATGTCCTCGGTGATCTCGACCGGCACGACCACTGCGCCGCCGGGCCCCTTGACCACCGCGGAGTCGGAAACCCCTAGCTCCGCGGCATCGTCGGGGTGCATCTGCAATGTGCACCGATTGGTACCGCCGGCCAGCGCGGGCAGGTTGTGCATCCAGCTGTTGTTGGAGCGCAGGTGCCGCCGTCCGATCAAGACGAACCCGTCGGTGGGTTGCCCCACAGATTCGCGCAGCCGCGCCACGTCGTCGACGAGCTGCGGTGGGGCCAGTTCGATCAGGCCAGACGCTGTGCGCAACACGTCGGGCAGCCGCGGCTGCAGCGGGCCAAGGTCGATACCGTGCGGAGCCGCCTTGAGCCGCTCGAGTGTCAAGCCGTCGGGCCGGGTCCCGAAACCGTCGCCATACGCGCCGAGCCGAAGCATCATGTCGAGCCGGCGCTCGTAGCCCGGTCCGTCGTCGAGCATGGCCGTCAGCTCCTCGACCGCGCGCCCCGCAACCGGCGAGGCCGTATCCGCGGTCTCCTTGGCCAGCGTGGTAGCGATGACCTGCTCGTCAACCAGTGCCGGATCCGCATCGACTCCGATGCCGTAGATGACCAGGGCGATTCGCGACAGGATTTCTGCCTCGTCGGGGCTGTCCCCCAGCGGCAGCGCAGGCGGTGAGTAGCGCGCATTGTTGCGCACCGCAACGTTGTTCAGCACGAAGTCGAAGTGTGGGCTGCGCGACGGCGGCGGTGGCGGCAGGATGACGTCGGCGTGGCGGGTGGTCTCGTTGAGATAAGGGTCGACAGAGAGCATGAACCCGGTCCCGGCCAGCGCGCGGTCCAGCCGCTCACCGTCGGGTGCGGAAAGCACCGGATTGCCCGCGATGGTGATGACGGCTCGAATCTGCCCTTCCCCCGGGGTCTCTATCTCCTCGGCCAGCACCGCGGCGGGCAACTCGGAGAGCACCTCGGGATAACCCGAGACCCGGCTGTGCCAGCGGCCGGTCCGGAACCCGCGACCCTTTCGGCGGCCACGCGGGGCGGGCGCCACGGGCGACAGCGGAAACATCGCACCCCCTACCCGGTCCAGATTGCCGGTCAGCACATTCACCACGTCGACCAGCCAGCTGCCCAAAGTGCCGAATTCGACCGTGCAGGTACCCATCCGCCCGTACACGGCTGCTGAGGGCGCCATTGCCAACTCCCGGGCCAGTGTCCGGATCTCGTCAGCCTCAAGCCCGCAGTGCGCGGCGACGACAGGCGGCGCGAAACCACGGGCGAGGTCGCGGATGTCGTCCACCCCGGCGACCTCGTCGGCCAGAGCACCCAGGTTGACCAGACCCTCTTCGAACAGAACATGGACCACGGCGAACAGCAGTGCGGCGTCGGTGCCGGGACGCGGCGCCAGATGCCGGTCAGCAAGCTGGGCGGTACGGGTAGCGGCGGGGTCGATGACGACCAGCTTGCCTCCGCGCTTGCGTAGGTTGCGCAGCTTGTCGCCGAATCCGGCCGCGGTGGCAAGACTGCCGTTGGACACCAGCGGGTTGGCCCCAATGATCACGAGATAGTCGGTGCGATCAAGGTCGGGCACCGTGAAGGCGACCGGGCTGCCGAACATCAGACCCAGCGCTACATGCTTGGGCATCTGGTCCAACGTGCTCGCCGAGTAGACGTGATGGGTGCCGAGACCGCGGATGATCAGCGGCGGATAGAGCGCACCGGCGACGGTGTGTGCGTTCGGATTGCCCAGGTAGACGCCTACCGACTGGCCGCCGTGCTCGGTCAGCGCCGCCGAAAGCCCGGTGGCGGCGGCCGAGAACGCCTCCGCCCACGTCGCTGACATCAGCGTGCCTGCCCGCCGCACCATCGGAGCCCGCAAGCGGTCGGGATCGTTGTCGAGTTCGGCGAAACTCGCCCCCTTGGGGCAGACGAAGCCTGCGCTGAAGACATCGTCACGGTCTCCTCTGGCCCCGACAACCCGTCCATGGTCGATGGTCAGCGTCAGGCCACAGGTCGCTTCACAGAGGGGGCAGATACGCAGTGCTGTGTCCGTCACGCCTCGATCCTGCTCCGATTGCGACGCGATGGCGGAACCTTCCGGAACTTTCGCGCCGATTTCTTCGCCTGGCAGGTCGGGGTTAGTTGTCCTGGTACACCCTGGGGTCGAGGGTGCCGATATAAGGCAGGTCGCGGTAGCGCTCGGCGTAGTCAAGCCCGTATCCGACGACGAACTCGTTGGGGATGTCGAAGCCGACGTAGGTGATGTCGACATCGGCGCGCACCGCCTCAAGCTTGCGCAACAGCGTGCACACCCGCAGCGACCGTGGGCGCCTGGTTGCCAGGTTGCGCAGCAGCCACGACAGCGTCAGCCCGGAGTCGACGATGTCCTCGACAATCAACACGTCACGATCGTTGATGTCGCGATCGAGGTCCTTGAGGATACGGACCACGCCCGAAGACGACGTAGACGATCCATAGGAGCTGACCGCCATGAATTCCAGCTGAGTCGGCAGCGGAATGGCCCGGGCCAAGTCCGTGACGAACATCACCGCACCCTTCAGCACGGTGATGAGCAGAAGATCCTGCCCGTCCGCCCCGTCCACCGCACTCCGGTAGTCGGCGGCGATCTGCGCTCCGAGTTCAGCAGTCTTGGACCGAATCTGATCTTCGGATAGCAGCACAGACTTGATGTCCCCGGGGTATAGCTCCCCAGTATGCGAAGGCACGCCCACAGCGTGCCATGTCGTGGCCGGGATGACCAAGGCCGGTCGTCATACCGGTTCCCGAAACAGCATCAGGGTGTCCTTCCGACGGCCCGCGAACAGCCGTTCGCGGGGCTGCGCGCTGGGCACCGCTACCGCGCCCTGTCCCCGCCAGGCAGTAACCAGGCGGTCGGTGGCGCGGAGCTGCTTGTCGGACAACCCGACGGCCCCACCGGCCAGCAGCCACGCCCTGATCACCCGGCGCCGAAGCGCCGTCGGCAACGGGGACAGCGCCGCGACGGGAAGGCCCTCGACGGGCAGGCCCGCACCCAGCTCGGCAAGGACCTCGGCGGCCATGCCGTCGAGCATGTCGTTGTCCTCGCGCAGCGCGGTCGCGGTGCGGGTCAGCGCCTCGGC
>CAZCHU010000207.1:0-4832 GCA_964498215.1 uncultured Mycobacterium sp.
CCTTTAACGATCCGTCCCGTGAGGCGGAGAAGGAGGTCCTGCTCACTCGTGGGCTCGCCCGATCTTACCGGTGCTGCTGACCGGGACCTGATGTCCGCAGCGGATGTCAGCCGAACCATCGCCCGCATCGCACATCAGATCATCGAGAAAACGGCGCTCGACGGCTCCGACGGTCCACGGGTCGTACTGCTGGGCATTCCAACTCGCGGCGTCACCCTGGCAAGCCGGCTGGCGCGCAACATTGCTGAGTTCAGCGGCACCGAGGTCGCGCACGGAGCGCTGGACATCACGCTGTACCGCGATGATCTGATGAGTAAGCCTCCGCGCGCACTGGCCGCCACGTCGATCCCCGACGGTGGTATCGACGACGCGCTGGTCATCCTGGTCGACGACGTGCTGTACTCCGGTCGGTCGGTGCGATCGGCGCTTGACGCATTGCGGGATTTGGGCCGTCCCCGGGGCGTCCAGTTGGCGGTACTGGTGGACCGGGGACACCGGGAGCTACCGATTCGCGCGGACTACGTCGGGAAGAACGTACCGACCTCGCGCGAGGAGAACGTCAAAGTCCGGTTGACCGAGGACGATGGGCACGAAGGCGTCCGGGTGGCACCGTACGGCGGGCCGGCACGCTGATGAGTCATCTCCTCGCTGCCGCTGACCTCAATCGGGAGGACGCCACCGCCATTCTCGACAATGCCGACCGATTCCGGGAGGCGCTGTTGGGTCGGGAGGTCAAGAAGTTGCCCACCCTGCGGGGCCGCACCATCATCACGATGTTCTACGAGAACTCCACCCGCACCCGAGTGTCTTTCGAGGTGGCAGGTAAGTGGATGAGCGCTGACGTGATCAATGTCAGCGCTTCGGGGTCGTCTGTAGCCAAGGGAGAATCACTGCGTGATACAGCGCTGACTCTGCGTGCCGCCGGCGCCGACGCGTTGATAGTGCGGCATCCTGCTTCGGGTGCTGCCCAGCAGCTCGCCGCCTGGACAGCGGTGGCAGACGACCCGGCGGCGAGTCCGTCGGTCATCAATGCTGGTGACGGCACCCACGAACACCCCACGCAGGCTCTGCTGGATGCTTTGACGATCCGGCAGCGACTGGGTGCCATCGAGGGCAAGCGGGTGGTGATCGTTGGCGACGTGCTGCACAGCCGGGTGGCGCGGTCCAACGTCGCGCTGCTGCACACACTCGGTGCGGAGGTGGTACTCGTCGCGCCACCTACGCTGCTGCCGGTCGGCGTGTACGACTGGCCGGTGACGGTCTCGCATGACCTGGACGCCGAACTCCCGCTGGCCGACTGCGTGTTGATGCTGCGGGTACAAGCCGAGCGGATGAACGGAGGATTCTTTCCCTCCGCCAGGGAGTACTCGGTGCGTTACGGACTCTCAGAGAAGCGTCAGGCGCGACTGGCCGAGCATGTCGCGGTGTTGCACCCGGGTCCGATGCTGCGCGGCATGGAGATTGCGCACTCGGTCGCGGACTCGTCGCAATCTGCGGTGCTGCAACAGGTTTCCAACGGTGTGCACGTCCGGATGGCTGTGCTGTTCCACCTGCTGGTTGGCGCTGAGTTGGGGGAACCGCCGTCGCACACCGGTGGTCAATCGGCTCCAGGGGGAGAGGTGATCAGCGCATGACGAAATCGGACCGTCCGCCGGTGCTGATCAGAGGCGTCCGCCCCTACGGCGAGGGCGACGGTGTCGACGTGCTGGTCGATGAGGGGCAGATCCAGGCCATCGGAGCAGACCTCGCCGGTCCAGAGGGGGGCACGGTTATCGATGCCCAGGGGCAAGTCTTGCTGCCCGGCTTTGTCGACTTGCACACGCACCTGCGCGAGCCCGGCCGAGAATACGCTGAGGATATCGAAACCGGCTCGGCTGCAGCGGCTCTCGGTGGGTTCACGGCCGTATTCGCGATGGCCAACACCGATCCGGTCGCAGATAGCGTCGTGGTCACCGACCATGTGTGGCACCGCGGCCAGCAGGTCGGTCTGGTCGACGTGCACCCGGTGGGTGCGGTGACCGTCGGCCTCAAAGGCCAACAGTTGACCGAGATGGGGCTGATGGCTGCCGGCGTCGGACAGGTCAGGATGTTCTCCGACGATGGCCTGTGCGTGGACGACCCGCTGGTGATGCGTCGAGCACTCGAATACGCCAACGGCCTTGGCGCGCTGATCGCCCAGCACGCCGAAGAGCCGCGGCTAACGGTCGGTGCGGTTGCCCACGAAGGCCCGAATGCTGCCCGGCTCGGGCTGGCCGGCTGGCCGCGCGCCGCCGAGGAGTCGATCGTCATCCGCGATGCGCTGCTGGCCCGGGACGCCGGCGCCCGCGTGCACATCTGCCATGCCTCCACCGCGGGAACCGTCGAACTTCTGAGGTGGGCAAAGGGGCAAGGGATTTCGATCACCGCAGAGGTCACCCCGCATCACCTCCTGCTCGACGACACCCGGTTGTACAGTTACGACGGGCAAAATAGGGTGAACCCACCGCTGCGTGAGGCCAGCGACGCCGTCGCGCTGCGCCAGGCGCTTTCCGAGGGTGTGATCGATTGTGTCGCAACCGATCACGCACCACACGCCGAGCACGAGAAGGTCTGCGAATTCGCCAGCGCCCGACCCGGCATGCTGGGACTCCAGACGGCGCTGTCGGTGGTCGTCGAAACAATGGTCAGACCGGGCCTGATGACGTGGCGTGATGTGGCCCGTGTCATGAGTGAGAGCCCCGCCCGCATCGTCGGGTTGCCCGACCAGGGGCGTCCGCTGGAGGTGGGCGAACCGGCGAACGTGACGGTGATCGACCCCACCGCCATGTGGACGGTCAGCGGCCCGGGGCTGGCCAGCAGGTCAGACAACACGCCCTATCAGGACATGGTGTTGCCGGCAGTGGTCACGGCGACTTTGCTGCGCGGCACCGTCACCGCCCGCGACGGCAAGGTGCGGGCGTGAACACCTCAACGCTGGTCGCCTCGCTGGTCATGGCCGGGGTTGTTGCCTTGGTGATCGCGGTGCTGATCCACGCGATGATTCGCGGATGGCGTCACCGCGTGGAGCGGCAGGCGCAGGCGGTGGGCACGCTGCCCTCGCTGCCAGAGACCGTGGGTCCGGTGATAGTCCCCGCCACCAAAGGGTTGTATGTCGGCAGCACATTGGTGCCACACTGGAACGATCGCGTCGCCGCCGCTGACCTCGGCTTCCGTGCCGAAGCGGTCCTCAGTCGTTACCCAGAGGGAATCATGCTGCAGCGCAAGGGCGCCGGGCCGATCTGGATTCCAGACGATGCGGTTGTCGAGATCCGATCCGAGAAGAATCTGGCCGGGAAGGTGCTCACGCATGCGGGCATCCTGGCCATCCGCTGGCGACTGCCTACCGGCACCGAGATAGACACTGGATTTCGCGCCGACGACCGTCGGGACTACACGAAATGGCTTCCCGAGGAGGTCAGATGATCGCGCACAAAGCGGTCCTCGTGCTTGAGGATGGCCGCATCTTTACCGGGAGGGAGTTCGGAGCGGTCGGTGAGACGCTGGGTGAGGCGGTTTTCTCCACCGGCATGTCGGGCTACCAGGAGACCCTCACCGACCCCAGCTACCATCGGCAGATCGTGGTGGCCACCGCGCCTCAGATTGGGAACACCGGCTGGAATCTCGAGGACAGCGAGAGCCGCGCTGACAAGATCTGGGTGGCCGGATACGCCGTGCGAGATCCGTCGCCGCGAGCATCGAACTGGCGCGCCACCGGGACCCTTCAGGACGAGTTGCTCCGGCAGGGCGTCGTCGGCATCGCCGGCATCGACACCCGGGCGGTTGTTCGTCACCTCCGTAGCCGCGGTTCGATGAAGGCCGGGGTGTTCAGTGGGGCCGCACTCGCTGACGCCGACGAGTTGCTGGCCCGGGTGCGCGGGCAGGCCGCGATGCTGGGCGCTGACCTGGCGGGCGAAGTCAGCACCGACACCAGCTACATCGTCGAACCTGAAGGACCGCAACGGTTTACCGTCGCTGCCTTGGATCTGGGCATCAAAACCAACACCCCTCGGAACTTCACCAGGCGCGGCATTCGCACTCATGTGCTGCCATCCTCAGTCAGTTTCAGCGAGATAGTCGATCTGCGCCCGGACGGAGTATTCCTGTCCAATGGCCCAGGGGATCCCGCGACCGCCGACCGCCTGGTGGCGGTGACGCGCGAGGTGCTCGGCGCCGGAATCCCGCTGTTCGGCATCTGCTTCGGAAATCAGATCCTGGGCCGTGCCCTCGGCCGTGGCACCTACAAAATGACCTTCGGGCACCGTGGCATCAACATCCCCGTGATGGACCACGTCACCGGCCGGGTCGCGATCACCGCGCAGAATCACGGCTTCGCGCTCGAAGGTGAGGCCGGCGAGGAGTTCGACTCGCCGTACGGTCGCGCCATGGTGAGCCACACGTGCGCCAATGACGGTGTTGTTGAAGGGATCAAACTGCTCAACGGGCAGGCATTCTCAGTGCAGTACCACCCGGAAGCGGCTGCTGGTCCGCGTGATGCCGAGTATCTGTTCGATCAGTTTGTCGATGTGATGGCAGGGACGAGATGACCGCGAGCGCGCAGTCTTGTCCGTATTTCGGCGGCGTGTCGTGTTCAGACACGCGCGTTCGCGCAGAGGAGAAGTAGATGCCGCGTCGCACCGACCTCAACCACGTCCTGGTGATCGGGTCCGGCCCCATCATCATCGGACAGGCCTGTGAGTTCGACTACTCGGGCACCCAGGCCTGTCGGGTGCTGCGGGCCGAGGGCCTGCAGGTCAGCCTTGTCAACTCGAACCCCGCGACGATCATGACGGACCCGGAGTTCGCCGATCACACCT
>CAZCHU010000208.1:0-4797 GCA_964498215.1 uncultured Mycobacterium sp.
GTTGCTACCGACGACATAACCCCATCATCACAAAGGGCTACGACAAATAACCCGGCCCCTCAAGCGGCACTGCCACCCTTTTGATCTCAAGGCTGAGGCAGGCTATGGCGTGGTTGCCTGACTCGCGGGGTCAATCAGTATCTTGGCGTGCGTCTCGGGGTCGCCGAGCGCTTGGAAGGCCGTCGCGACGCCGTCCAGTCCGACCGTTCCCGTCACCATCGGTGACGCATCGAGCTTGCCCTCGGCCAGCATGAACAGCGTGTCGCGGAATTCCAAAGGCGTGTAACCGAAGACGAACCGCACGTCGACCTCTTTGCCGATCGCCATGGCGGGGCGCAGTTTGTCGTCGCCCATACAGACGCCTACGACGATGATGCGGGACGCCAGCGGTGCCGCACCGATGATGCCGTCGATCATCCCCGGCACGCCCACGCACTCGAAGATCACCGGCCGTTTGGGGGCGGCGGCGCCAAGACGGTCGATCGCTCGGTACACATGCGACCAACCCGGGAGCTTGCGCAGCTTCTCCATCGATCCGACACCGAGCTCGTAGAGCGCGGGCAGGTTGGTGAGCCCGCGCTGCTTGGGCGGAACGGACTCATAAGGGGAGCCGACCGCGGGGTCGACGACGATGTCGGCGCCGCACCGGGTAGCCAGCGCCCGACGTCCAGGAGAGAAGTCGCTGGCCACGATGGTGCCGACCCCACGGGCTTTCAGGTGGCATATGACGGCCAGCCCGACCGGCCCGCAGCCGAGCACGATTGCGACGTCCTTGCGGTTGATCTCGCTACGCCGGATCGCGTGATAGGCCACCGCCATCGGTTCGGTGAGTGCGGCGGTCGCGGCATCCAGACCGTTGGGGACGACGAACGTCATCGCGGACTCGGCCAGCACCTGCTCGGCGTAGGCGCCCGGCGCCACCGGGGACAACCCGGTGAGGTGCACCCCGCCCTGCGACCGCAGGAGTGGGAAGGACACCACGGTCTTTCCTGTGGTGAACTCCTTGCCTACCTTGCGCCCACGTTCGGCGATCGCACCGCAGAACTCATGGCCCATCACCACCGGGGTGTCGCTGCGCATGAAGTCGGTGTAGCCGCCTTCGGCCATCACCTCGGTGAGTTCGTCGGCGTGGTCTTTGGCGTGCAGGTCCGATCCACAGATACCGCATCTCAGCACGTCGAGGACGAGTTGGCCCTCGGCGGGACGCGGGTCGGGCAGGCTGACCACGTCGAGCCTGCCATTTACACAACTGACCGCTTTCATTCCACCATCGTTGCACGGTAGAACTGCTTGATGAGGAAGCCGCTGATGTGGGCCGTGCTGGTCCTCATCGTGAGCGCCTGTACAGCCTCACCCGACGTACAGGCGCAGCCCAGCAACACGGTCCCAGTTATCGAGCCCATCGTCCTGGAGGAGATCGCGCACGATCCGAACGCGTTCACCCAGGGTCTGGAGATCAGTGGGGCGACCCTGTTCGAGGGCACCGGGCTGGCCGGAGCCTCGCAAATGCGCGAGCTAGACCCGTCGACCGGTGCGGTGCGGCGGGAGGAACCGGTGCCCAACGCCTACTTCGCTGAAGGCATCACCGTGGTGGGCGACCGGATCTGGCAGCTCACCTACCGCGACGGTGTGGCGCTCGAGTGGGACCGGGCAACGCTGGCCCCGATCCGAGAAGTCCCGCTTAGCGGAGAGGGCTGGGGCCTGTGTTACGACGGCACCCGGCTGGTCCGCAGCGACGGCACCAATCGACTGTCGTTTCACGATCCGGATGGCCTAGCGGAAACCGGCGACGTCGAGGTGACGAAGGACGGTCAGGCGTTGAACGGCCTCAACGAACTCGAGTGCGTCGACGGACGTGTCTGGGCCAACGTTTGGCCCACCGACAAGATCGTCCGCATCGATCCGGGGGCCGGGGCGGTCGACCTCGTCGTCGATGCTGCAGGACTGCGGGCGCGAGGGATACCGCCGAGCGCCCAGGTTCTCAACGGTATCGCCCACGTCCAAGGGACCGAGTTCCTGCTCACCGGTAAGTACTGGCCGAAGATGTTTCGCGTCCAGCTGGATCCGAGCCGATGAGCACGGCAGCGGTGTGACCCGCAATCGCGTCGTCATCGCGGGCCTCGGGGACACCGGGGTATTGACGGCGATCAGGCTGGCTCGCCATGCCGACGTCGTCGGAATCTCTGCCAAACCGGGGCTGCTCAGCGGGCAGGAACTCGGCTGGCGGCTGGCCAATCCCGACGACTGGGCTCGCCATAACTGGATCTCGTTCGGCCGGTTCCGCGGGCTGGACCGGGTTCGAACGCTGCACGGGACGCTGATCGGTGTCGACCTCACCTCGCGCACTGTGGCGGTGCAAGTGGCAGATAGATCCATCCGGGAAGTCCCCTACGACGCCCTGGTCATCGCAACCGGTGTCAGCAACGGCTTCTGGCGCCGGCCGACACTGCAGACCGCGGGTGAGATCGATGCCGATCTGCGGGACAAGCACGACCGGCTGGCGATTGCGCAGTCGGTCGTCGTTGTTGGCGGTGGCGCCGCGGCGGTGAGCAGCGCCGTGAACATCGCGACCGCCTGGCCCGGTAAACGTGTGGATCTGTACTTCCCCGGCCGGCGTGCGTTGCTCGGCCACCACCCGCGGGTCTGGGAGAAGGTTCAGCGGCGTCTCGCGCTTGCGGGCGTCAGCATGCATCCCGGTCACCGCGCCATCGTTGCCGACGGGTTCTCCGGAGAAGATCTGACCACCGGCCCCGTGCAGTGGAGCACCGGGCAAACACCGGCTGCCGCAGATGCTGTTCTGTGGGCGATCGGGAGGGTTAGCCCCAACACCGGCTGGTTGCCTGCTGATTTGCTCGACGACAAGGGATTCGTGCGCGTCACAACTGAACTGCAGGTGCCCGGGCACCCCGAGGTGTTCGCGGTAGGCGACGTCGCCGCCACCGATGCGCTCCGCACCTCGGCACGCAACCGCGCCGACGTATTGCTCGCCCACAACGTCCGCGCCGCATTCACCGGTAAAGCGCTGCGACGCTACCGTCCGGCCACCCGGCGATGGGGGTCGGTGCTCGGTATCCAGCCCGACGGGCTCGAGGTGTTCGCACCCAACGGAAGGGCGTTCCGCTTTCCGGCCTGGACTTTCGAGCGTGTCCTGATGCGGTGGATCGTGGAATGGGGCATCTACCGTGGGGTGCGACAGCAATAGCTATCCGCGCCGGGGCATCTCGGCGTTGATTCGGTCCAGCAGTGCTTGATAACCGCCGGCCTCTGGGTGTCTGCCGGGCTTGCCGCTACTCACTACCGCTGCCGACAGTGCCCTCGACGGGTCAGCCCACATCGCGATATCGGTGAGCCCAGTATGACCGAAAGCCGCGGAGGCGTCCCGGCCGAACGGGCCGAAGCGCTTCGACCCGAGCATGTAGCCGGTACCCCACCGCATCGGGGCGAGTCCAGTTGCGAGGTCTGGACGCAGACGCCGGCACTCGGTTGTCGCGACGCGCAGGGTCTCCGGCGACATCACCCGTACGCCATCGAGTTCACCGCCGCGGCAGAGGATCTCGGCGAACCGGGAAAGTTCGTTGGCGTTGGAGACGGTATTTGACGACGGGATCACCCCGGTGAGGAATCTCTTGGTGTTGGAGAACGGGATGATTTGTGTCATCGTGCCGCCTACCGCGGTCTTGAATGCCTTCGAGATCGGGGCGGGCAGCGGCTTACCGGTGACGTGGCTGGGCGCGACCAACGAGACATCTTGTTCGGCAACGCCGTAATTGGTCCACCGAAAGCCCAGCGGCTGAAGTATCTCTGTGCGCAGGATATCGCGGATACTGCGTCCTGTTGCGGCAGAAATGATTTCGCGCATCAGCGGACCCCAGGTCACGCCGTGGTAGATGTGGACCAGTCCCGGCGGATAAACCGGTCTCATCCTGGCCAGCATCTCGCGCACGTAATCGCTCTCGTCCATTCGTTTGAGATCAGGCTTGGGTCCGGTGGCGAAGGGCACCCCTGCGCTATGCGTCATCACGTGGCGGATCGTCGTGCGGCCCTTGCCGTGGCTGGCGTAGCCGGGCAGGTATTCGCATACTCGGTCGTCGAGAGAGAAATGTCCGCGTTCGACGAGCATGAGCGCGACCGTCGTGGTGATCGCTTTGGCAGCGGAGTAGACGCAGAACGGTGTGGCGGTGGAGACCACAACCTTCTTGCTACCGGGTGGGTCGGTCGGCCCGTTGCCCCAGCTGTGGCCGATAGCACGATCGAGGACTATCCGGCCGTCGCGGCGCAGGCACAGTTGGATCGCGGGCTGCATTCCGGCCGAATACCAGTGCCGGACCGCCTGCCAGATACGCTCCACTGCCGCCGGGTCGATACCGGAGTGGTCTTCGCGACCGATTGACGTGACCGAGTCCAGGTCGGACGGGACGGCAACCCTGCGATCGGTCAGCGCGGACCTCCGGCGAGCATGCCGCTGCCGATCAGGCCGGTCAGCTGCCCGAGCACGTCGGCAGGTCCGGGTTGCGGCGGCGGGGGCGCGTCGGTGAGCTGCCACGCTTGGCACTCACTGGTGGAGAAGGTCGTATCGGTGGGAAGAATCTGGACGAAGGCGGGCTTCTTCGTGAGCGCGTTGTCGACCAGTTCGTCGCCGGCGGTGCGTTTCCAGTAGCAAGCGCCGTCGTCGACCGGGCCTGCGGACTGATAAGACCCCGGTGCTATGTCGATGCCGACGGCATACGAACCGTCAGCATCGATAGTGGTCTTGAGACCGTCTGCGGGTGCAGGCGCGGGCGTCGGTGGTGGCGGGGG
>CAZCHU010000209.1:0-4764 GCA_964498215.1 uncultured Mycobacterium sp.
TACCATTCGATTCGGGAAGACCTTGAGGCACAAGGGGTTATCTTCCTGGACACCGACACCGCGCTGAAGGAACACCCCGATATCTTCAAACAGTACTTCGGCACGGTAATTCCTGCCGGGGACAACAAGTTCTCCGCGCTGAACACCGCGGTGTGGTCGGGCGGTTCCTTCATCTACGTGCCGAAGGGCGTGCATGTCGACATTCCACTGCAGGCCTACTTCCGGATCAACACCGAGAACATGGGCCAGTTCGAGCGGACGCTGATCATCGTCGATGAGGACGCCTATGTGCACTATGTGGAGGGGTGTACCGCTCCCATATACAAGTCGGACTCGTTGCATTCCGCGGTGGTGGAGATCATCGTAAAGCCCGGTGGCCGTTGCCGTTACACCACGATCCAGAACTGGTCGAACAACGTCTTCAATTTGGTTACCAAGCGGGCCCGCGCCGAGGCCGGCGCCACGATGGAGTGGGTTGACGGCAACATCGGCTCCAAGGTCACCATGAAGTATCCGGCGGTGTGGATGACCGGTGAGCACGCCAAGGGGGAGGTGCTCTCGGTGGCGTTCGCAGGTGAAGGCCAGCATCAGGACACCGGCGCCAAGATGCTGCACCTGGCGCCCAACACATCTTCGAACATCGTGTCCAAGTCGGTGGCGCGTGGCGGTGGACGGGCCTCCTACCGCGGCCTGGTGCAAGTCAACAAGGGCGCCCACGGATCTCGGGCCAGCGTCAAATGTGATGCACTGCTGGTCGATACGATCAGCCGCAGCGACACCTATCCCTACGTGGACATCCGCGAGGATGACGTCACCATGGGCCACGAGGCCACGGTGTCGAAGGTCAGCGAGGATCAGCTCTTCTACCTGATGAGCCGCGGACTCACCGAGGACGAGGCCATGGCGATGGTGGTGCGTGGGTTCGTCGAGCCGATCGCCAAGGAGCTGCCGATGGAGTATGCGCTGGAGCTCAATCGGCTGATCGAGCTGCAGATGGAAGGCGCGGTCGGCTAGTGACGAACACGAACAATCTGACCGAGGCCGTCGAAGGGATCGGCACCAACAAAGGTGAGCTGTTCGCGTCCTTCGATGTCGATGCTTTCGAAGTGCCCGGTGGCCGCGACGAACTGTGGCGATTCACCCCACTGAAGCGCCTGCGTGGACTGCACGACGGCTCCGCGCCCGCCAGCGGTAACGCGCGGGTCGAGGTCGCAGAGCGTCCCGGCGTGACGGTGGAAACGGTGCGCCGCGGTGACGAGCGACTCGGTGAAGGCGGTGTTCCTGCCGACCGTGTTGCCGCCCAGGCATTCTCGTCGTTCAACTCGGCAACCGTGGTCACCGTGGCGCGCGAGGTCGAGCTTGCCGAGCCCATCGAGATCACGGTCACCGGCCCTGGCGAAGGAGCAGTGGCCTATGGGCATCTGCAGATCAGGGTCGAAGAACTGGCCCGGGCCATCGTCGTCGTCGATCTTCGCGGCAGCGGAACCTACGCCGACAACGTCGAGATCATCGTCGGCGACTCGGCAGGTCTCGGGGTCATCTGGATCGCGGACTGGGCCGATGACGCGGTGCATGTCAGCGCGCACCATGCCCGGTTGGGGAAGGATGCAGTCCTTGGGCACGTCAATGTCACACTCGGCGGTGACGTCGTCCGCACCTCGGCGTCAGTACGGTTCACCGGCCCAGGCGGAGATGCCAAGCTGCTCGGTACGTATTTCGCCGACGACGGCCAGTTCTTCGAGTCGCGGTTGCTGGTCGACCACGCACAGCCGAACTGCAAGTCCGATGTGCTGTACAAGGGTGCGCTGCAAGGGGATCCGGACTCCGCGCTGCCCGATGCGCATACCGTGTGGATCGGCGATGTGCTGATCCGGGCCGAGGCTAGCGGCACCGACACCTTCGAGGTCAACCGCAATCTTGTGCTCACCGACGGTGCCCGCGCGGACTCGGTGCCCAACCTGGAGATCGAGACAGGTGAGATCGTCGGTGCCGGGCACGCCAGCGCCACGGGGCGTTTCGACGACGAGCAACTGTTCTATCTGCGTGCCCGGGGTATCCCGGAGGCTCAGGCTCGCCGCCTGGTAGTACGTGGTTTCTTCAACGAGATCATCGCCAAAATCACCGTCCCCGCGGTTCGCGAGCGCCTCACCGCGGCCATCGAACAAGAACTAGCCATCACTGAATCGAGAATGTCGTAGCCATGACCACACTGGAAATCAAGGATCTGCACGTCTCCGTCACGTCGACCGACGAAGGGGACATCCCTATCCTCAAGGGTGTCAACCTCACCGTGAATTCGGGGGAGACCCACGCTGTGATGGGACCCAACGGATCCGGCAAGTCCACCCTGTCGTATGCCATCGCCGGCCATCCCAAATACACCGTCACCTCCGGGTCGATCACGCTCGACGGCGCCGATGTTCTGGAGATGAGTATCGATGAGCGGGCTCGCGCCGGGTTGTTCCTGGCGATGCAGTACCCCATCGAGGTGCCTGGCGTGTCGATGTCGAACTTCCTGCGCACCGCGGCCACCGCGGTCCGCGGCGAGGCGCCCAAGCTTCGGCACTGGGTCAAGGAGGTCAAGGGAGCGCTGAGTGACCTGGACATCGACCCATCCTTCAGCGAGCGCAGCGTCAACGAGGGCTTCTCCGGTGGGGAGAAGAAGCGTCATGAGATTCTGCAACTGGGGCTGCTGAAGCCGAAGATCGCGATCCTGGACGAAACCGACTCGGGTCTTGATGTCGACGCACTGCGGGTCGTCAGCGAGGGCGTCAACCGCTATGCCGAGGCAGAGCACGGCGGGATTCTGTTGATCACGCACTACACCCGGATCCTGCGCTACATCCATCCCCAGTTCGTTCACGTGTTCTTCGGTGGCCGGATCATCCAATCCGGCGGCCCGGAGTTGGCCGACGAACTCGAGGAGAACGGCTATGAGCGCTTCACCCAGGCTGCATCGGCCACCTAGGCGGAAGTTCCTGAGATGACGAGGACCGTCAGCCACGCGCTGGATCTGGAGGAGATCGCCCGAATCCGGGCAGATTTTCCGATCCTCGATCGGGTGATGCGCGGCGGACGTGAGCTGGCATATCTGGATTCCGGTGCGACCTCGCAGCGGCCGGTACCGGTGCTCGACGCGGAACGCGACTTCCTGCTTCGCTCGAACGGGGCCGTGCACCGCGGTGCTCATCAGCTGATGGAGGAGGCCACCGACGCCTACGAGCAAGGCCGCGCAGATATCGCGGCTTTCGTGGGCGCCGACCCCGATGAGCTGGTATTCACCAAGAACGCTACCGAGGCCATCAACCTCGTGTCGTACGCGATCGGGGACGACCGGTTCGACCGGGCGGTCGGTCCCGGCGACGTGATCGTCACCACGGAACTGGAGCATCATGCGAACCTGATCCCCTGGCAGGAGCTCTGCCGGCGGACAGGTGCAGAGCTGCGCTGGTACGGGGTCATCGCCGAGGGCCCGGAAGCAGGGCGCATTGACCTGGACTCCCTGCAGCTCGACGAGCGGGTGAAACTCGTCGCATTCAGTCATCATTCGAATGTCACGGGTGCGGTGGCCCCGACGGCCGAGCTCGTGGACAGAGCAAAGGCCGTGGGCGCGCTTACGCTTCTCGATGCGTGCCAGTCGGTTCCGCATCAACCCGTGGACTTCCATGAGCTGGATGTCGATTTCGCCGCGTTCTCCGGTCACAAGATGCTGGGCCCCACCGGCATCGGTGTGCTGTACGGCCGCGGTGAGCTGCTCAACGCATTACCACCTTTCCTAACCGGTGGGTCGATGATTGAGACGGTGACCATGGAAGCCACCACTTACGCGTCGGCCCCGCAGCGATTTGAGGCGGGCACCCCGATGACGTCGCAAGTCGTCGGCCTCGGCGCTGCCGCCCGGTACCTGAACAACATCGGGATGGCAGCGGTCGAGAACCACGAGGCCGAGTTGGTCGCTGCCGCGCTGGACGGATTATCGGGGATTGACGCCGTCCGGATCGTCGGACCACTTTCCACCCGGGATCGCGGTTCCCCGGTGTCATTCGTGGTGAACGGTGTGCACGCGCACGACGTTGGGCAGGTGCTCGACGATGACGGTGTTGCCGTGCGCGTCGGTCACCACTGCGCGTGGCCGTTGCACCGCCGGTTCGGTATCGCTGCCACGGCGCGGGCTTCCTTCGCGGTCTACAACACCCTCGACGAGGTCGACCGGCTGGTCGCGGGCGTGCGCCGAGCCGTGGACTTCTTCGATGCGGGGGACACCCGGGGTTTGGCCAGCGACTGACGATGCGACTCGAACAGATATACCAGGAAGTGATCCTGGACCATTACAAGCATCCGCACCACCGTGGTCTGCGGGAGCCCTACGGCGCACAGGTCAGTCACGTCAATCCAACCTGCGGAGACGAGGTCACGTTGCGGGTTGCGCTGTCCGAGGATGGCCAGACCGTCACCGACATCTCCTACGACGGTCAGGGCTGCTCGATCAGCCAGGCGTCGACGTCGGTGCTGACTGACCAGGTGATCGGACAGAGCGTGGATGACGCGCTCAAGACGGTTGCCGCATTCTCGGAGATGGTGTCCTCGCGCGGCAGGATCGACGGCGACGAGGACGTGCTCGGCGATGGCGTGGCCTTCGCGGGCGTCTCGAAGTACCCGGCACGGGTGAAGTGTGCGTTACTGGGTTGGACAGCGTTCAAGGCCGCGCTGGCGGAGGCCAGCGCCATGGATGGAGCGCTGGCGGAGGCCAGCGCCATGGATGGA
>CAZCHU010000210.1:0-4692 GCA_964498215.1 uncultured Mycobacterium sp.
TACCAGGCATCCAAGCAGGCCGACGTGCTCATGCTGCTTTACCTCATGTCTGCCACCGAATTGATCGAGTTGATCGACCGGCTCGGCTATCGCTTCTCCCCCGATCAGGTGCCGAAGATGGTGGACTATTACCTGGCCCGCACCTCGCACGGGTCCACGCTCAGCGGCGTCGTGCACACCTGGGTGCTCGCGCGGGCCAACCGCGACCGCGCGCTGGAGTTCTTCCGGCAGGCGCTGAAGTCGGACGTCTCCGATATCCAGGGCGGCACCACGTCGGAGGGCATTCACCTCGCGGCTATGGCCGGAACCGTCGACCTCATGCAGCGATGCTTCAGCGGGCTGGAAACCCGTTCCGGCCGCCTCATCCTTACCCCCCACTGGCCGGAATCACTTGGGGTGCTTGCAATTCCAATCCACTACCGTGGGCTGCACCTGCATCTTCGGGTGAGCGGAAAGGGCGTGATCATCAGCGTGGATCCGCGTGATGCCGCCGGGATCGAAGTGCAGTGCCGCGGGCGGGTCGTTCAGTTGATGCCCGGAACAACCGTCCGATTTCCGGGCTGAACAGGGCGAATCTCGTGCCCCCTGGCCGCCTTCCGCGCCGACTACCCTGACAGACTCGCCGTTGCGGCGTCCAGATTGTGTTGCGCTGCCGGGGTCAAACCCATTTCGAGTTCGAACTCGAATCCCCGGATGGCCAGGATGTGGACTTCGGGCAGGCGATCAAAGCACTGCTGACAGGTCGCCATGATCGCGGGGATCGAGATCGCGTGCGAGGTGAAGGTGAAGTCCATCTTCGCCGCCGCGCGGGCCAGTGTGAACGACGTGACCGCCGGGTCCTTGGTGGCGTCGATGAACAACACGCGCCGCTTGGTGCTGATCAGCTCGGCGTCCTCAAGCAGCAGCTGATAGCCACGCTGCAACTGCGCGTTCGGGCAACGGCCCTGCGCCTCGAGCCAATCGACAAAGGCCCAGCCCAAGCCGTCGTCCTGCCGACCCACGTTGCCGATCCCGTAAATCAGGGCTGAGTCGTCGTCATATTCCTCAAGTGTCACCTGCGTCATATCAGCGGACGCGTTCGCTGACCACGTTTCCGGCGGGGTCATGGACGGTCACGATCAGCGGCATCTGCCCGAAGGCGTGGGTCGCACAGCTCAGGCAGGGATCGAAGGCGCGGATTCCGACCTCGATGGCGTTCATCATCGCTTCGGTGATCTCGCCCTGGCCCGCCAGGTAGTCCTCGGCCACCGAGCGCACTGTCCGGTTGAGCACCTGATTGTTCTGTGTGGTGGCCACGATGAGATTGGCGAAGGTGATGTCGCCTTCCGCGCCGGCTCGGTAGTGATGGAGCAGCGTGCCGCGAGGAGCCTCGACAACACCGACCCCCTCCCCGACCCACCCGTCGTCGGTGGGTTTGACCACCAAATCCGGTTCTTGCAGATCAGTGTCGCGCAGCAATTCTTCGATCAGTTCTGCCGCATGGAGAACTTCGATGGCGCGCGCCCAGTTGGTATGCAGCGTCATGTTGTTCGATGCGCCGGCTGTGTAGGCATGGAAGCGTTCCAGCGCCTCCTGCGCCAACGGGGTCGACAGGGTGTTCGTCACGTTCATCCGCGCAAGCGGGCCCACCCGGACCGAGCCCCTTTCTCTTCCAAGCTCCTTCAGGAAAGGGAACTTCATGTAGCTCCACGGCTCTACCGCTTCGGAGAAGTGGTCCAGGTAGTCGTGGTAGTCGAATTCGCGGACCACGTTCTTGTTCTCGTCGACGATTCGCAACGCGCCGTGGTAGTAGTCGACGTTGCCGTCGGCGTCGGCCAGCGACATGCTCAGGACGGGAACGTTGGCGAAACTGTCCACCTGACTGCGATTCTTCTCGTGGAAGTCGTAGAACAGGCGGAGACCATCCTGTGCGTAGTCGATGACCTCGGCGATCGACGGGAGCCCCTCGTCACCGTTGAGCAGACGATCGCGTTCGGCAACGCTGACATTCTTGTCCACGCCCCCCGGCACCGAGCTGATGCCGTGCATTCTCTTGCCGAAGACTGTCTTGATGACCTCCTGGCCCCACTTGCGCAGCATGATCACTCTGCGCATCAACGCCGGGTCCGCCTGGATCAGGCCCAAGAGATTCCGCTGCTCGGGGGCGGCATCCATCCCCAGCATCATCTCCGGGACCACCAGGTAGAAATAGGCCGTCACGTGTGATTGCAGCATCTGCGCGTAATGGCCAAGTCGGCGAATCTTCTCGGCGGTCGCGGTCAGCGGAATTCCCGAGTTGATGCCGACGCCGATCATGTCGTCGAGCGCTTTGGCGCCGCCCAGATGGTGGCTGACGAAGCAGATGCCGCAAATGCGTTGCATCAGCATTGGCGCCTCCCAGAACGGGTGGCCCTGAACGAACTTCTCGTAGCCGCGGAACTCTACGACATGCAGCCTCGCGTCGACGACGTTGCCGTCATCGTCGAGGTGCACAGTCACCTTGCCGTGGCCCTCGATGCGGGTGACGGGGTCGATGACAAGCTTCGTGCTCACACGTTGCCTCCGGGATCAATCGTAGTGAAGTTGCGAGCTGGGAAGGTCGACGGGGCGACCCTCTATCAGATCCTCGAGGACGGTGAATATGACATCCGCGGCTGGTGGGCAGCCGGGAATGAAGTAGTCCATTTTGACCACTTCGTGGCAGGGATGGACCTTGGTGGTGAGTATCGGGATGTCCGGGTGTCGGGGGACGACAGGTTCGGCGCCCGCAACCGCGGTGGGCGAGTTGACGTACGCCTCATCCAGACAATCCTTCAATTCGAACATGTTTCGCATCGCGGGAACGCCGCCCCAGATCGCACAGGCTCCGACAGAGATCAAGACATCGCAATTATCCCGAAAGTGGCGCAGCGTTTCGATGTTGTCCTCATTCGCCACGCCCCCCTCGATGAATCCGATCGCGCATCGCTGCGTGATTCTCTTGATGTCGGTCAGCGAGGAGCGATTGATGGTGATCTTCGTCAAGAGCGGCAGAAGGCGTTCATCCATGTCCAGGAATGACAGCGTGCATCCCCAGCATCCGCACAAGCTGATCATCGCCACGTTGATCTTGCCGTCGTTGGACGCCGCCGCTGCCGGGTCCTGTGGCGTCGCGGGCAGTTCGTGCGATCCGATTTCCCCGGTCATATGGTGTCGCAATCGTCGTGGGCGTCAAGGGCCCGTTGGCGAACCGATTTCACTTCGTACTTGCGCCGACCGATCGGAACATCGAATCCGACCTGCTTCTCGATAATGGCCCCGACTGGGCAGATTTCGACGGCATAGCGGACTTGCTCATCCGGCATGGCATTGGCACGTTCGGCGTCAACGTCGATGCGCGACTCGGCGCCGCGGTGGCTGATGCTGAAGATTTTCTGTCCGGTGGTTTCGTCCCGAACGAATTCCACACAGCGTTGGCAGAAGATGCACCGATCCCGCTCCAGCCAGATCCGTTCGGAAGCGTGATCGCGTTCTCGAACCGGAAACCGGTAGGGGAAACGCGAGACGAGCATGTCCACCTCGTAGCCGACCGCCTGCAGCGTACAGCGGCCGCTCTTCTCACAACTCGGACAGTTATGGTTGCCTTCGGCGAAAAGCATCTCTACCAACGCCTTTCGCAGGTCCGTCACTTCCGGTTCGTCGACCTCGACGGTCAGCCCGTCCGAAACGCGGACCGTACAGGCCGTTGTGACGACGCCGTCGACCTTGACCGAACACACCCGGCAGGTCCCGAGGCACGGCTTACCCCTGAGGTAGCACAACGTCGGTATGTAGACGCCGGCATCTGCGGCCACATCGACAAGGACTTCGTCCTCCTCGGTCTCTACTGAGACCCCGTCGATTTCGATCCGGATGCTCATCGTGTTCGGTCCGTCTCCAATTCGGTTTCTGCTAACCGGTATTCAGCACCGTATTCAGCCAAGGCCGCGTCTGCATCGAAGGAAGGCAGCAGCGCATGCTCCTGAATGCGCAAGCGTCTCCGATAGTCCTCTGGAAACTGTTGCATGGTCGTCAACATGGGATTGGCTGCGGTCGCGCCGAGACCGCACCGGCTGGTGGCCCGTACCAGCGAACCCCAACCGGCCGCGTCGTCCAGATCCTTCTGAACCCCCTCGCCGGCGAGCACGCGGTCCACCTTGTCGTACAGGTCGACGGTGCCCGCCCGGCATGGAACGCATATTCCGCAGGATTCGTCGACAAAGAACTTCGTGTAGTCCTTGACGCTTTCCAGTAGCTCACGGGTGCCATCGAAGATGGTGACCGATCCACTGCATTGGATGTCCTCGTAGGCGATCCGACGTTGGGCGTCTGTCTGCGCGGACACGCACTCCCCCGACGGTCCGCTGACCTGCACCGCTCGCGCATCCTTCGCGTCGGCCATGGTGAGCACTTCGTCGAGAGTGATACCCCACGGGACCTCGTAGACACCCGGCCGGCTGCAATCCCCGGCGACGCTGAGCAGTCGGGTCCCCGGCGATGCCGATGTACCCATGCTCCGAAACCATTCAGCGCCCTCCACTATCACCCGGGTTGCGGCAGCGAAGGTTTCGACGTTGTTCACGCAGGTCGGTTTCCCGAGATAGCCCTCCTGGATCGGGTAGGGCGGCTTCAGCCGGGGCGTGCCCCGCTTGCCCTCACAGGACTCGATCAGCGCGGACTCCTCGCCGCAGACGT
>CAZCHU010000211.1:0-4692 GCA_964498215.1 uncultured Mycobacterium sp.
CTTGACGACAGCTCGGCCCGTCCGCCGCGAAGAATTGACGGGCCGAGCTGTCAATCGCGGTAATGTTATGACCCTAATTCCCGTGGGTTGACCGGTCTTTCAGGGTCCCGCGATCGTCGCCAGTACCCTCGTATTCGATGCCCAAGTTCCGCGTGCATCACCGGACATCACTTGGCGGAGTTGGATGTCGGCTGGCTACGCGCTCAAAGTAGCTGAGGCACGCTGATCGGTGGATCGAGGTTGAGGGTGTCTGTTATTGTTTTGACCCGGCGGGCGTTGCGCAGCACTGAAATTTGAGTGTGGCCGCATATTAGGGGTGACATTTACCATCCCCTCGTCGTCAGCGGTGGCTAGCGGTGCGTGTCCGCTTGGGGAAACAGTGGGGGCAGTATAAGTGTTGGTCCATTGGTGAGCGGCAACCTGGAGCGTTCGCCGCAGAACTCGAATCGCAGGCTTCGCCAAAGTCAACCGTCGCACCAGCGGCTCGATATCCAAGGGTTGCGGATGGTAGCGGTGCTACTCGTATTCGCAAACCACCTGTGTGGCTGGCCGCGGGGTGGCTTCATCGGTGTCGACGTGTTTTTCGTGATTTCCGGCTTCCTCATCACGGGAAACCTGTTACGGATGGCTGAGAACACGGGAAACGTGTCCTTCCGCAAGTTTTACTGGAATCGCGTGCGCCGCATCGTTCCAGCGGCCACAGTTGTCCTGATTCTCACATACCTCAGCGCGTTGCTGATTTTCCAACCCTTCCGGGCTGACCGCGTCGGCGTTGACGCCCTTTTCGCCTTCATCTTCATGTCGAACTGGTGGTTCGCGATTCGGAGTACGGATTACTTCTCTGCAGGTGATGCGGTATCGCCGATTCAGCACTATTGGTCGCTATCAATTGAGGAACAGTTTTACTTCGTCTGGCCGGCGCTGATATTCGTGATCGGGTTGATTGTCGCCCGCAAGGCATGGACCCACGACCATCGGATTCGACTGACCGGCACAGCCATAGGCGCCGTCATTGCCGTCTCGCTGGGGTGGGCGTTTTACGAGAGCGCATCGTCACCAGCGTGGGCATACTTTGACACCTTCGCCCGGGTGTGGGAACTGGGTATTGGCGCGTTGCTCGCGACCATGGTTGGCGCGTTGGCACGGATACCGTTGAACGCTAAGCCATGGCTGTCGTGGGGTGGACTTGCCCTTATCGGCGTGGGGGTGGTGCTAATATCCGAGGGTTCACGAGGTTTCCCGGCGCCATGGGCGCTGCTGCCGGTCGCAGGTTCGGCGATGGTGATCGCTGCCGGTGTTGGCGGTGAACCCCTGAACCAAGGATTTCTCAGTAACCATGTCGCCGTTTACATCGGGAACATTTCCTACTCGCTGTATTTGGTGCACTGGCCGATGATCGTCATGCTCGGCGTCCTCATGGCGCCGGCCGGTGCCAGTTTCTATGTCACCGTAGTCGCATTGGCCTTTGCCCTGGCGATCATGTCTTATCACTTTGTCGAAAACCCTCTGCGGTACGGCAGCGTGTCCAAGTTGCGCGGCAATCACCGCCGCGGCCGGGCGGTGGGGCTGGCGACGTCCACGCGCTACGCCGCAGTTGGAGCCTTAGCCCTGTTGACACTCGGATTGACCGCCGCCGTGCTACAAACGCCGGGACCTCCGAACATCCCACCGCAGGCGATCGGTGGCGATGGTAGCGCCGGTCATGTGCAACCGAAAGTTGATGGATCGCAACCGGTCGGAACCAATCGGGGACCTCTTGAGGCCGCCCTCGAACAACAGATCGCCCAGGCGCTCGACGCGACCCAATGGCCGACACTTGAGCCGTCAATGGAGTCTGTGATAGGCGGGGCCCCGGCTACGCCAGAGGTTGCGCCTTGTGGTTTCATCGAGACCCCAAACCCAGGAGCAGAGGCTTGCACTTGGGGTTCACCGGAGGCGGCGGTGCGAATAGTACTTGTCGGGGATTCGATGGCGATGACTTACGCAGGTCCACTCCGTGAAATAGCATTGAACTCCGAAGGGAATATTCAACTTCGAGTCATGGCAGGGTACGGATGCCCGTTCGCCAACGACCCTGAGGATACGCCTACAGACCGCTGCCAAGAGCGCAAGCAAGAGGCCGTTGACGTAATCAACAACATTAAGCCCGACGTCGTCATCATTTCGGACAATGGGAACAGGGCGGATTCGATGCCGCCGCTAATCGATAAATTCAGGGCCAGCACGAAGAAAATCGCTTTCCTCGCCCCACCGCCACCGGGCAAGAACCCCAACGATTGTTACTCAACGAAATCGAGCGTGCCAGCCGATTGCGTAAGCACCATTTCCGCCACTTGGTTTTCACAAGCGGATGACGAGCAGGACCTTGCGAACGCGTACGTAGGATTATGGATCGATTCATCGCCATGGTTCTGCAACGACGAAGGGGTCTGCCCGGCTTTCGTCGGATCGATTCCGACGAGGATGGATGAGTTTCACATGACCCCCGACTATGGGAAAAGGATCACCCCGGTCATCGGCGAGGCGCTCACAACCGCTGGAGTCTTCTGAAAGCGCAAATTTCACAATGAATGGCTCAGGCGGTAGGACCTGAGTTTGGACATTTTGCTTAGTACCCCGGTTTGAACCGAGGTGGGCCAAGATCTCGCGCTGAACTGGGGACTGTGGATTTAACGGGCTCTTCGCAGATGAGGGTGTAGGGGTGGTCGGCGCGTCGTTGCCGGGATAGAGGTCAAGGTCTCCCGAGGATGAAGGTTCCTACACGCCTCATCCGGAAGACCTCGACATGCCTGACGCTACCTTCGCTTGTCCTGACCTGACGACGTTCTGCCGCCTCGACGGGCTCGGGTTGGAGGTGACCGGGCAACGCCTGGCCTGACTTCGGACACGGTGTCGGAGTTTTTGATCACCAAGGGCTGTGACCTGTGGATTTGCCTACCCGGGTGTGCTTTTTGGGGTACTAGGCCGGTAGGTTCGTGCGGTGGCGTACGTGCGGAAAGTGCGCACGACCTCGGGCGCGGTGGCGGTGCAGGTCGCGCGCAAAGATCAGGGCAAGGTGGTGATCCTGGCGCATCTGGGTTCGGCGCATACCGATGCTGAGCTGGGCATCCTGTTCGAAGCGGCTCGCCGGATCGTTGCTGGTGGGCAGGTTGCCCTCGATTTCGAGGTGGCAGCGCGTGCGCAGTCGATGACCGAGGTGGCTGACTTCCGCATGGAGCGGACGCTGATCGCTGAGCCGGCCGATCCTGGCGTAGCTGCGGTGGTCGCGCCGGGACGCACGATGGGCACCTGTTCGCGACTGCTCTACGACGTGCTGCGCGGTGTCTATGACTGGCTCGGCTTCGACGCGGTCGCCGACAGTGTGTTCCGCGATCTGGTGATCGCCCGCATCGTTGAGCCGACCAGCAAGGCTGACTCTGCGCGTGTGTTGATTGATCTGGGCGCAACGACGGTGTGCTACCGCACGCTGGCGCGTCACCTCGATCAGGTCGGTCCTGGCGGATACCGGGACGCGATCGCCGCCAAATGCTTTGACTACAGCCGTGATTGTGGTGCGTTGGGTCTTCTGCTCTACGACGTCACGACCCTGTATTTCGAGGCCGAATCCGAAGACGACCTGCGCAAAGTCGGGTTCAGCAAGGAACGTCGCGTCGACCCTCAAATCGTCGTCGGGCTACTGGTCGACCGGACCGGATTCCCCTTGGAAATCGGCTGTTTCGAAGGTGACACCGCCGAGACCACCACCATCGTGCCGATCGTCACCAGCTTTCTGGACCGGCACGGCCTGACCGACACCCCGATGGTGGTGGCCGCGGACGCCGGAATGCTGTCGCAGAGCAATCTCAAAGCGCTCGATGAGTTAAAGCTGTCGTTCATTGTTGGATCCCGGGTCACCAAAGCGCCCGGGGATCTGGAGTCCCATTTCCATTGGAATGGCGATGTGTTCACCGACGGACAGATCATCGACACCGTCACTCCCCGGCACGGCAACATCAAGGTCAACGACACCAAGTTGCGGGCCGAACCCATGTGGGATCCCGAACGCGATTCCGGCGCCTGGCGGGCGATCTGGTCGTACTCGGCCAAACGCGCACGCCGTGACCAGAAGACCCTGGCGGCACAAGAAGCCCGGGCACGGGCGATCGTCGCCGGCGAGAAGAAGGCCAAGGCCGCGCGCTTCGTCAAGACTCGCGGCGACGGTCGCGCCCTCGACGAGGCAAGCCTGGCCCGCGCGCAATCGTTGGTCGGGCTCAAGGGTTACGTGACCAACGTGCCGGTCACGGTCATGCCCGCGGCCGAGGTCATCGCGAAGTACCACGACCTCTGGCACGTCGAGAAATCGTTTCGTATGTCCAAAAGTGACCTTCGCGGCCGGCCGATGTTTCACCACACCCGCGCGGCCATCGAGGCGCACCTGACGATCGTCTTTGCCGCCCTGGCCGTGGCTCATGCCATCCAGTCGCGCACCGGACTGTCGATCGCCAAGGTCGTCAAGCAGCTCCGTCCACTGCGTAGCGCCACCATCAACATCAACGGAGCGACCCAAACCTTCCCACCAGCCGTTCCCGACAATCAGCGCAAGATCCTCACCGATCTCGGTATCAAACCCGGGTACTAGGCAAAATGTCCGAACTCAGGTCGAACCGCGCAGGATCGGCGATCAGCACACGCTTGCCTTCGGCGAGCACCGCG
>CAZCHU010000212.1:0-4682 GCA_964498215.1 uncultured Mycobacterium sp.
CGATCTGGAAGTCCTGGCGGTGCACGATGCCCCGGATGGTGTGCCGGGTGGTTTGTGGTCGGTTCGACGTGATCGCGACCTTGGATCCGACCAGGGCGTTGGTCAGGGTGGATTTGCCGGTGTTCGGCCTGCCGACAAGACAGACGAAGCCCGAACGGAACTCACTCATCGGGCCTCACCGAGTGTGCGCTGAGATCGCTGTTTGAGGCCGATTCGCGGTCTGTGCGCACACTGGGCGGTCATGTGAGCACCGTGCCCGACCGGTCGGTCACGACGATCAGGGCGTCGCTGGACAACTCATGCACCGCCGCGACGCCAGGGTCGTCGGCTGCTCCCCCGACCAGCACGGCTGCCTCCAGACCGGTCGCACCGCTGGAGACCGCGGCGACTACCGCCGCCTGCAGTGCGGTCAACGTGAGCGTCGCCAGGGCTACCGGCGCTCCCGCGTAGGTGCGCCCGTCCGCGTCCCGCACGGCCGCACCGCTTGCCGACTCGCTGCGGGCCATCGCGCCCCGGGCGAGGACGACGAGTTTCCCGTCTTCGGCGTCCAGACCGCTCATTGGTGTTCTTCTCCGTTCTGGGCAGGATCCGGATCGGCAGGGCTGACCAGCACCGTGCCAATCCGCAGCCGCCCCCGTGGGTCCGGCCCGCCCTCGGCGCGCAACCGTAGTCCGTCCCAGATGACCTCGGCTCCAGGCAGAGGTACGCGGCCCAGTTCAAGCGCTACCAGACCTCCGACCGTGTCGACGTCGAGCTGTTCGTCGACCTCGACGTCGTAGAGCTCGCTGAGGTCTTCGATCGGCAGCCGGGCCGACACACGGTAGGACAGATCCCCCAGATCTTCGATCGGTGCGACCTCGTCGGTGTCGTATTCGTCGGCGATCTCCCCGACGATCTCCTCGAGCACATCCTCGATCGTCACCAGGCCGGCGATCGCACCGTACTCGTCGACCAGCAGCACCATGTGGACCCGGTCGCGCTGCATGTCACGCAGGAGCGCGTCCAACGGTTTGGAGTCGGGGACGAACGCGGCCCCGCGCATCACCGCGGACACCGCCGTGTCCAGTCCACCGTTGTTCGAGGAGTAGGTGCGCTGCACGAGATCCTTCAGGTACACCACGCCGACGACGTCGTCGACGTTCTCGCCGATCACCGGAATCCGCGAATGCCCGCTGCGCACCGCCAAAGAGGTGGCTTGACCAGCTGTTTTATCGCATTCGATCCAGACCATCTCGGTACGCGGCACCATCACCTCACGCGCCGGCGTGTCTCCGAGCTCGAAGACCGACTGGATCATCCGGCGTTCGTCATCGGCCACTACGCCACGCTGCTGGGCCATGTCGACGACCTCGCGCAGCTCGATCTCCGAGGCGAAGGGGCCATTGCGGAAGCCCCGGCCCGGCGTCAGAGCATTGCCGAGCAAGACGAGCAGCCGGCTCACCGGAAGCAGCAGCACCGAGATCGTCTGCAGCGGAAGAGCAGTGAGCAACGCGATGGTATAGGCGTTCTGTCTGCCCACGGTGCGCGGCCCGACACCCATCGCCACGAAGCTGACCACCACCATGATCGCGGCGGCAACGGCCAGCCCCCAGGTCACTCCGAGTCCGCCGTCCAGGTATGCCGCCAGCAGCACGGTCGCACAGACCTCGCAGGTAATACGGAGCAGCACAATGAGATTGATGTAGCGGGGCCGCTCGAGCATCACCCGTGCCAGCCGTACCGCTCCCGGACGTTCCTCGCGGACGAGTTCCTCGACGCGCGCCATCGACACCGTGCTCAACGCGGCATCGGTGGCCGCGAACAGTCCACCGAGGCCGACCAGCACGACGGCACTGATCAGTTGGCCAATGGGACTCACGGTTGGTCGAACAATCGGGACTTGTCCACCAGCCGACGATCCTTTTCGGTCTGCCGGTCGTGATGGTAGGCCTCGACCTGGTCGGCAACCCACTCTTCGAGCAGCTCACGCTGCAGTGCGAACATCTCTTTTTCCTCGTCGGGCTCGGTGTGGTCGTAGCCCAGCAGGTGCAGCACACCGTGCACCGTCAGTAGTGCCATTTCTTGGCCCAGCGTGTGCCCGGCGTCGGCAGCCTGCTTGGCGGCGAACTCCGGGCAGAGCACGATGTCGCCGAGCATCGACGGCCCGGGCTCGGGTGAATCCGGTCTGCCGCCGGGCTCGAGTTCATCCATCGGAAAACTCATGACATCGGTGGGACCGGGCAGGTCCATCCACCGCATGTGCAGATCAGCCATCGCCGCGGTGTCCAGTAGCACCATCGACAGTTCGGCGGCCGGATTGACGTCCATCTTGCGGATGACGAATTGCGCGACGCTGATCAATTCCTGTTCGGAGACGTCGATACCCGATTCGTTGGCAACCTCGATACTCATGGGCCCATTACCGCCGCGGCCTGCCGGTGCCCGAAGAACGCCGCCGTGCGCGGTTTGTCAGGGGTTCACCGGACTTCGCATCCGCCCTTTCATAGGCGTCCACGATCTCGGATACCAAACGATGGCGGACCACGTCGGCGCTTGTGAGCTCGCTGAAGTGGATATCGTCGATGCCGTCGAGAATCCGCATTGCCGCGCGCAGTCCGGAAGGAGCGCCGCCGGGCAGGTCCACCTGCGTGACATCTCCTGTCACGACAATTTTCGAATCGAAACCAAGCCGGGTCAGGAACATTTTCATCTGCTCGGCGGTGGTGTTCTGCGCCTCGTCGAGAATGATGAACGCATCTGACAAAGTTCTGCCCCGCATGTAACCCAGCGGCGCCACCTCGATCACACCGGCGCTCATCAACTTCGGAATCAGCTCAGGGTCCATCATGTCGTGCAGAGCGTCGTAGAGGGGGCGCAGGTACGGGTCGATTTTCTCGCTCAGCGTCCCGGGCAGAAAGCCGAGCCGCTCACCTGCTTCCACCGCCGGGCGGGTGAGGATGATCCGGCTGACCTCCTTCGCCTGCAGTGCGCTGACGGCCTTGGCCATCGCCAGATAGGTCTTGCCGGTGCCTGCCGGGCCGATGCCGAACACGATGGTGTGCGCATCGATTGCATCCACGTAGCGCTTCTGGTTCAGGGTCTTGGGCCGGATCGTCTTGCCCCGTCGGGACAGGATATCCAGGGTCAGCACCTCGGCGGGTGACTCTTCGGCCGTGCCGGTCAGCATGGCCACGCCGTGCCGCACCGCATCCGGGGTCAGGGTCTGACCGCTGGCGACGACTTCGATCAGCTCGGAGATCGCCCGCTCGGCCAGTGCCACGTCGGCGGGTTCACCCGACAGCGTGAGCACGTTTCCACGGGCATGGATGTCGGCGCTCAGCAGCCCTTCGAGGGCGCGTAGGTTCTCGTCGGAAGCCCCCAGCAGGCCGACAACGTAGTGGGGTTGTACGTCGATCCTGCTGCTGACGATCGACGAACTCGTCGATCGATTCGAGGCGGCGTTCGTCTCGCGGGGGCTCACGTGCGGTTTTCTGCCTGCTTCCTAGTGTTTCGGCCGAATCGTTTTCCGACCGGGGTGCTCCGACCAACAAGTCAGTTTAGCGCCGCACCAGCCCGCCGTGGGTGTGGTCACCGCCACCTCGGCGTCAGCACCCCGAGCGCGCCCAGCGCCACGGCCGCAGCCGTTGAGGTCCGCAACACAGTCGGACCCAACCGAACCGCGACCGCGCCGGCATCGGTCATCGCCGACAGCTCGTCCTCGGCGATTCCGCCCTCCGGCCCCACCACCAGGGTCAGCGCATCCAGCTCACCGCCATCGATGTCGACATCGGCCAGCGGCCGGGTCGCCGACTCATGCAACACCAGCACCGTGCGGGGCCGCGCGTCACGCACCGAATCGACAAGTTCGTCGGTCGACACCACCCCGTCGACTGCAGGGATGTAGGGGCGCCTCGACTGGCGGGCTGCCGACCGCGCCACGGCTTTCCAGCGGCGCAGCCCTTTCTCCACCTTTTCGGGTCCGACCCATCGCGCCACGCAGCGCGATGCCTGCCAGGCGACGAAAGCGTCCGCACCCACCTCCGTGGCCAGCTCGATCGCCAGTTCCGAGCGTTCTGATTTTGGCAGCGCCTGCACGATGGTCACGGTCGGTGTGGGGCGACGTGCCAGGTCGAGGCCGTGCACTCGGGCTGATAGCCGACCCTTGGCGACGTCCTCAACGACACAATGCGCGACCGCGCCCGCGCCGTCGCCGAGATCGAGCTGTTCCCCGGGCCGAGTGCGGCGGACGTTAGCCGCATGGAAACCCTCGTCGCCGTCGACGACCGCGAGGCCACCCACCGCGGGCAGCGCGTCAACGTACAGGAGCGCCCGGCTCACGGGCTAGCGGCCGGTGAACGTTTCGCGCAGCCGATTGAACAGACCGCCGCCGTGTGAGGCGTTGCTGGATTGCGCAGTGCGCACCTCAGCCACGCCCCTGCTGCGTTCTTTGAAAGCCCGCAGCAACTCGATGTCCTCGTGGTCCAGCCGCGCAGGAACCACCACGTCGACGTGTGCGTGTAGGTCCCCGCGCACACCGGAACGCAAGTGGGGCATGCCGTGACCGCGCAACGTGTTGATCGATCCGGGTTGCGTCCCCGCGCCGATGGTGATGTCGATCGGTCCGTCGAGGATCGCGTCGACGGTGACGGTGGTGCCCAGCGCGGCGTCGACCATCGGCACCGAGATGGTGCAGTGCAGATCGT
>CAZCHU010000213.1:0-4604 GCA_964498215.1 uncultured Mycobacterium sp.
TGCACAGCGGCGGCCCGGCGCCCGGAATGAACAACGCGGTGCGCGCCTTCGTCCGGCTCGGCCTGGACCGCGGCTACACGGTGTTGGCGGTCAGGAACGGGTTCCGCGGGCTTCGCGACGGCAAGGTCCAGGAAATGGGCTGGATGGACGTCAGCGGTTGGGTGTCTGACGGCGGGGCCGAGATCGGCACGAACCGCTATGTGCCCTGGGGCCCGGCCGTCGAGCAGATCGCCGAACAAGTTGCGGCGCACCGGATCGATGGCTTGGTGATGGCGGGCGGCTGGGCCGGCTACCAGGCCGCGAACGAAATTCACCGGCAGCGCCACCAGTACGCCGCTCTCGACATCCCCATCGTGTGTATGCCGATGACGATCAACAACGACGTCCCCGGTACCGAACTGAGCATCGGCAGCGATACCGCGCTGAACAGCATCGTGGTCAACGTCGACAAGATCAGGCAGTCCGCGGTGGCCACCCGCCGGGTCTTCGTGATCGAGGTGATGGGTCATGACTGCGGCTACCTGGCCTTGCTCAGCGGTCTGGCCTCGGGCGCTGAGCGAATCTACCTGCCGGAGGAGGGCATCACACTGGATTCACTGACAACCGACATCCATACCTTGGCCCACGGTTTCCGCTCCGGGAAACGCCTCGGGCTGATCATCCGCGGCGAAGGCGCCGACCTCGTGTACACCACCGGATTCCTCAAGTCGCTGTTCGAGAAGGAGGGCGGGAATCTGTTCGACGCCCGCCAGGCGATTCTCGGTCACGTCCAGGAGGGTGGAGACCCCTCGCCCTTCGACCGGATACACGCCACCAGCCTGACGGCCCGCTGCGTCGAGTTCCTCGCCGAGCAACTCGAGTCGGGTGCGCGAGCCAGCGCAATGCTCGGATTCCAGTCCGGGCGGCTGCAATTCACCGATTTGTCTTCCTACCCGACGCTGATCGACCCGCTAGCTCAGCGCCCCTTGGAGCAGCGCTGGATGGAACGTCGCGCCCTCTCGGAGATCATGCGCAGCTAGGAAGCCCAACAAGCAGCGTTCATACGGCAGTGGTGGCGAGTATGTTCGAGTAGGCCGCACCGTCAACGCAGTCTGAAAGCCAAAAGACAGAATGGACTCGTCGTGACTAGATCGTTGGACCAATTCGGCCGCGCGCTGGCAAGGACGCCCGAAGGACTCAAGGGCCGTGACCCTGAGTTCATTCGCGCGATGCTGCCGCGGTTCTGGCTGGCCGCCCAGATCTATCACAGGGCCGAGGTGCACGGCTTCGAAAACGTCCCCGACGAGCCGGTGCTGTTCGTTGGGAACCATAGCGGCGGGGCCAACATCCCCGACACATTCATCTTCACCCTCGCCTACCACACCTACTTCACCGTCGAGGCTCGCCCACTGGTCGCACTGGCCCACGAGATCGTCGTGGGCATGCCGGTGATCGGCGATATGGCGCGCAAGTTCGGAATGGTCAAGGCCGGCCCATCAGTGGCGGCGGATCTGCTGAACGAGGGGGCCAACGTCCTGGTCTATCCGGGTGGCGATGTGGAAGCGCTTCGGCCCTGGCGTGACCGGAACAAGATCATCTTCGACGGCCGGAAGGGCTTCCTCAGGCTGGCCTACGAGCAAGGGGTCAAGATCGTCCCAGTCGTGGCGGTAGGCGGGCAAGAGACATTTTTCGTCTTCAACGACGGGCGCAAGATCGCCAAACTGCTGCGTTTCGACAAATTTCTCCGGGTGAAGACACTGCCGGTGAGTCTCAGCTTCCCGTGGGGACTGCTGCCTGGCGACCTGCCGCATATTCCGTTTCCCGCGAAAATCCGTATTCAGGTGCTGCCTCCGATCGACCTGCACGAACTCCTCGGCGACGACCCCGACTGGGACCGGGCCTACGGGTACGTGACCTCGGTGATGCAGGTGGCGCTGTCGGACCTGGCCGCCAAAACCGTCATCCCGGTCCTCGGCTGATGGGCACGGTCACCAGGTCAACAGCGGTTCAAGCCAGCGTCGACAAGGTCGCGAAGGTGGCGACCGACCCCGACGTGGTCTTCCCGATCATGGGTGCCTTCGGCAGGTTCGATTGCATCGATCGACGTCCGGACGGCTCCCAGGAATGGGACCTCTACCTGGATGTCGGGACGATCCATGCGGGTGGGCGGGTATTGGTCGAATCGCCGTCCGAGAATTCCCTGGTCTGGCAATCCGTGCGCGGCATTCAGCACAAGGCGCATATCGAGGTCTCACCGACAACCAATGGCGCAACGGTGACCATGACGATCTCTGTCGAGTTCGCCGGCAGGCTACTCGCCGGGTGGGTCACTGGGCTGCTGGCCGACGGGATCCTGGCCAGGCACATCGAAGCCGGGCTGCAACAGATGCGGCACCGCATCGAATACGGAGGCTAACGAGTTGGTGGGGCCGGCCGGCTAAGCGTGTTGACGTGTTGGCCGTCCCGCCGCACGAAATTTCCTTCCAGTCGCGCCGTCACGCCTTGAGGTCCAGCGTGAGGCTGGTCAGGGGTTGGGAGTTGTTGAGGATCAGTACCGAACTCTGGGCGTTGACGTCGTCGTAGGGGAAGCCGTAAGCGAAACCCTCAACACTGTTGGCGTGGAAGAACTGCGCCCAATTATTCCACCGCCCACCCGACGGATAGTAGGCGGCCGCGTTGTCCCAGTCGCTGGGCGCGGTAGCCACTCCACGGTGGAAGGCGGCGTCGAGGTGGGCAAGGAACGCGCCCTGCAGCCCGATACCCACGAACGGTCCGTCGGCACGAAACACTTCGGCGGTAGTCGGCTTGGCCATCGTGTGCGACGTGGAAGCACCCCCGGCATTAGTGACGGTGTAGGCGAATTGGTTATTTCCGTCGACGTTGCCGGTCACTGTGAAACCCGGCCCGTTGTACAGGAACTGCTCGTCCTGGTACTTGTTCCAGAAGTCATCGACCGGTTGGTCGAACCAGGTGGCCAGCTCTCCGGGCTGTTGGCTGCGCGGAGCCAGGATTCGCAGCGGGTTACCGTCACCGTCTTTGATGACCAGCGCCTGGAAGGGTTCCGGAACCGTGTCCTCGAACTTCTGGAACACCTCGTCACGGGACAATGTGATCCCCCGGGTGCCCGAGAAACCAGTGGAGCTCTGGTTCAAGGTGAAGGTGAAGGGGAACCCGAACTGGTCCACCTGCGTGGTGTTACCCCCGAAGGGAACTGCGCCGTCCTTGAAACTCAGCTCGTACCAGTCATAGATCGTAGTGAAGTTCGGATCGGCGGGATTGCCGGGATCCGGTGACGCCCAACCACTATTGTCGCCACTGATGGCGACATACAGCGGCTCATCCAGCGACACGTAGATCCGCCCACCCAACAGTTCGGGTGGGATTCGGAGATTGCCCGCCTCAGCCACGGTGAAGGACATATCGGCGTAGTTCACCCCGTTCTTCTCCAGATGTCCCGGCGCATTCGCCGCGGTGTGGTCAATCGCGTGCGCGGTGCCATTTCGATCGACCCAGGACCACTGCCCCGGGGTCACCTGCCCCAGCACCAACACGTGGACCTCGTCGTCGCTATAGGCGCCGGTGTTGTTGGAGAAGACCACGGGGAATGTTCCCGCGAGCCCTGGAACCTCAGGTTGCTGCGGCGGCTCAGGTTCGGGCGTAGCCGGAGGAGGGGGTGATTCGCCGGCCAGAACCTGCGATACCGGAAGGACGGTGAACTTCGACGGCCCGATCGCCGTGGCCGAGCCCTCGCCGAACAGACCCCAGTTGTCGTCGCCGCCCTTCCACGCCTCGTCGGTGAAGTTGAAGTAGTACATCCCGTCGAAGCGAGCTTCGGGGCCGTAGACGTATCGCGAGACCAGCTCGTAGTACAGCTGCTGGTTCGCCGGATTGGTGACCGCCGGGTTGTACCCCGTACTCTGCCAACCGGTCTCGCCGAGAACGATGGGCTTCGATCCCTGCCCGATCGAGGCGAGCGTGTCGGCGAGCATTGTCTCGAAAGATCTCAACGAGGCCAGCTGCAGCTCCGGTGTCCAGTCCGGATTGTCGCGGTTATCGAAGAACCCGCCGTAGTCGTGCACACTCACGTAGTCGAGCTCCTCGACGAGACCGGCGAGGTTCTGCTCCCATTGACTGGAGCCAGGCAAGAACGTCGCACCGGAGAAGTCGTAGGTCACCGGCAGCGACGATTGGGTCTTGAAGTACTGCACCTGGCCGATCACCTCGCTGGCGGTGAGCGCCGCAGAGGGGTTCCAGTCGGCGAGTTGTTCGTTGCCCAGGCTCACTCCCGCCACCTTGTCGGCGTAGGGCTCGATGATTGACAGGGCGGAGTCGATTTGTGCGCTGGCAGCGGCATCGTCGGTAATGTAAATACCCGGCTGCACCTTGAGCGGCAGGTCCAACCGGGTGATCGCCTCCAGGATATTTCCGGTGTAGTCGTCGGTGCCCCACGTCCGGATCATCGTGAAGCCAAGGCCGGCAACCTCATTCAGCGCAGCCTCGAGTCGTTCCTGGCCCTCCAACGCACCCAGTGAACCCACAGAGAATCCAACCCCGCGCTCAGGAGCCCAATAGGCGCGTTCGGCGGCAGTCGACGCGGGGCTCGGAGTGGCCGGCGGCTCAGGCTC
>CAZCHU010000214.1:0-4571 GCA_964498215.1 uncultured Mycobacterium sp.
GGTCGAAACTGTAGTTGTGTTCGTCTTCTCCTACGGAACTCGCTCATATGTTCAGTTTCGAACGATGAAGTGAGAATGAAACGCCATGACAACTGGACCGGGCCGCTTCAGCCCCACCGATGACACCGCGCGTACTGATCTGCGACGAATTTCTCTCGCGGGTTACGTCGGTTCTGCCATCGAGTTCTACGACTTCTTCATCTATGGCACCGCGGCAGCCCTGGTGTTCCCGACGGTGTTCTTCCCCGGGTTGGGACACGTGATGGCGGCGACAGCATCGTTGGGCGCGTTCGCCTCCGCGTTTCTCGCCCGGCCTATCGGGGCAGCGGTCTTCGGGCACTTCGGCGACCGCATCGGCCGTAAACGAACCCTGGTCGTCACGCTCCTGCTCATGGGTATGGCCACCGTCGGCGTCGGTCTGATCCCGAGCACCGCCAGCATCGGAATCGTCGCGCCACTGCTGCTGATTTTCCTGCGTCTGATTCAGGGGTTCGCGGTCGGGGGTGAGTGGGCCGGTGCGGCATTGCTGAGTGCCGAGCACGCACCCGCGGACCGACGCGGCTTCTACGGGATGTTCACCCAACTAGGCCTCGGCAGCGCGCTGGTGCTTTCCAACCTCGTGTTCTTGGTGGTGCATTTTGCGTTCGACAGCGCGAATTCGGCCTTCCTTCAGTGGGGCTGGCGCATTCCATTCCTGTTCAGCGGGGTGCTCATCGTCGTCGCCTTGGTAATCCGGCTGAAGGTGAAGGAATCGCCGGTGTTCACCGAGGCGACGGCGCGCACACCCCAGGCAGGGGCCCCGCTGGCAGCCGTGTTGCGTCGGCAGGGTGTTCAGGTGCTGTTAGCGGGGGGCGCAGTGATCTGCGCCCCGATGCTGGCCTTTCAAGCGGGAACGTACTTCATCCACTACGCCGCCGATCACATGGACTACTCCCTGAACCTCGTGCTGCTGGTCGGTGTGCTCGGCGGGTTATGCGCCGTCGCCGGTGCGGCCGCGGCGGCGATCCTCAGCGACACCTACGGGCGGAGGCGCGTGACCGGCCTCGGTGTGGCCATGGCTACACCGTGGGCGTTCGTGGTCTTCCCGCTAGTCGCAATGGACAACCGCATTGTGTTTGGCGCGGCGATCATGGTGACCTACGGCCTCTCCGGTGCGTGTATGGGCACGCTGGCTGCCTTCCTCCCGGAGATCTTCACCGCTCAGCACCGCTATACCGGAGCGGCGGTGTCGTACACCTTGGGTACCGTCGTCGGGGGTGGCCTGCCGCCGGTGCTGTCGCCGATGCTGCTGAACTCTTTGGGTGGTTGGGCTATCGCGGCCATGATGGGCGCCCTGGCGATCGTCAGCCTGCTATGCGTCGCGGCGCTGCCTGAGACCCGGGGTAGGCAATTGAGCGACGTACCTATTCGCCGGTGAAATTTGGTGCCCGCTTCTCGAACATGGCAGTGATTCCCTCACCCAGGTCTTTGGAAGCCAAGAACGCGGAGTTCCACGCTGCGACATAGCGCAGGCTCGCCGATACATCGGCGGTGCGCTGCTCGTCGAGTACATCCTTGATGCCGTTGACCACCAGGGGAGGGTTGGCCACGATCTCGGCGGCGGTGGCACGCGCGGCGGCCAGCGATGCCTCGGCGTCGGCGTAGACATCGTTGACCAGACCGATCTTCTCGGCGCGGGCAGCGTCGATGTCCTTGCCCGTCAATGCCAGTTCGCGCAGATGCCCGTCGGACAGGATGGCTGGCAGTCGGGCCAGCGAACCGACGTCGGCGACGATCGCGAGCTTGACTTCGCGCACCGAGAACTTCGCGTCGGCGCTCGCATAGCGAATGTCGACCGCTGAGATCAGGTCGACACCGCCGCCGATGCACCATCCGTGCACCGAAGCGATCGTCGGGGTGCGGCAGTCCGCGACCGCGGTGATGGCCTGCTGCATCGACCGAAGCTTCGCGTGGAACTCTGCCCGCGGCTTGGCCAGCGCGCCCTCCGCCATCATCGGCGTCAGCGTCCCGCCCATCGCGGCCAGATCGAGGCCGTAGCTGAAGTTGCGGCCGGACCCGGTCAGCACGATTGCCCGTACCGCGCGGTCGGCGTCCAACTCGGCGAAGACCACCGGGAGTTCATCCCAAAATGCCGGGCCCATTGCGTTGCCCTTGCCCGGACCGATCAGGGTCACCTCGGCAATGCCGTCGGCGATCTCGATCGAGACTGACTCGTATGCGTTGCCCATGGTGAACGAGGCTAGTCAAGGATGGCCGAGGGTTGTCCATCAGGTCTGGCTGAGTCAACCGCCCAGCAGAACATCGCTGACCGTGGCACTAGGCAGAAATTGGCAGGCGGCCTCCGCCAGGATCTGCCCGACGAATTCGCCGTCCGGGCCCAACGGGTTGTTGTCCTGAGCGAGGATCTCGCGTACCACCGCTAGCCGGGTGGCTTCATCGAGGTCGCTGAACTCACCACACCTCATGGTCAGCGCATTCGCGGGGGCAGGGACCTCGGGGAGGCTGGTGTTGCGGGTGGGTAGGGGGATGTTCGGGAGCGTGATCTCGGGAAGTCCCGGAATGGTCGGCGCACGGCTGCCGGTCGTGGGCGCCGACGTCAGTGGTGGGCCAGGTTCGGTGGTCTGGGCCACGGCGCCCTCAGTGGTGCGCTGGCATGCGGTGACCAGGCCAACAACCATTCCGACACCGAGGAGGACGGTCGCCACGGTGGCCCGTGCATGCGTCTTCATCCTGGCCACGATAGGCCGCTAGAGCCGTTCGAGATAGAAATAGAGGTGGCGCGGCGTGCCCGAGCTGGTGTCCAGCGCGCCCTTGCCGTTCATGATTCCGATCACCGCGTCGTCGTCGACGACTTTGAAGTGGTCGTGCACCGGCTTGCCGTCGTAGACCATCGAGGCGACCACCTCGCCGCGGAACTCCTCCATCCACAGGCTGGCCTCGCCGTTCATCGCCTCGGTGTTGGAGAACTTGGTGCCGTCGGCGTCGATGCACACCAACGGCTTGGCGTCGGCAGCGGAGTGGAACGTCTTGCCGAACCAGTTCAGTCGCTTCATGAACCCATTGGCCTTGTGCCCGGTGTCGAACTCCCCGCCCTTCCACTCCCCGATCATGAAGTCGAGGTCTGCCGGTGCCAGCGTCGCCCAGAACTCATCGAGCTCGGTGTCGGCGATTTGGTCGCTACGGCTCTTGAGTGCGGTAAACGTCGCGCGGGCATCGGAGGTCGACGTCATCGTTGCGGTTCCTGTCCGGTGATCCAGTGTGTGGCGAAAGTGAGGAATGCGTCGTTCTCGTCGGGAGATGCCACCGTGACCCGTACACCGTCCTCGCCGTACGGCCGAACGATAACGCGGTTGTTCGCGGCATCAGCGGCGAAGCGGCCCGCGTCGCCAACCAGCGGAAGCCAGATGAAGTTGGCTTGCGAAGGTGGCACCAGGTATCCGGCATCACGCAGGACCGTCGTGACTCTGGTGCGCTCGGCGACGACGTCATCGGTGCGGGCGAGCAGTTCGTCGGCAGCGTCCAGGCAGGCGATAGCAGCGGCCTGGGAGATGCTGGTGGCGGAGAACGGCACGTAGACCTTGGACAGTGCGGTGATGATGTCCGGATCCCCGACGGCGTAGCCGACACGTAACCCGGCGAGCCCGTACGCCTTCGAAAAGGTCCGCAAGACCACGACATTGCTGTGTGCCCGTACCAGAGCGAACGTGTCGGGCACCAGGCGGTCGCGGATGTACTCAATGTAGGCCTCGTCGAGCACCACCAGTATGTGTGCCGGCACCGCATCGATGAACCGGCTCAGCGCATCGGGGTCGACGACTGTACTGGTGGGGTTGTTCGGGTTGCACACGAAGATCAACCGGGTGCGGTCGGTAATCGCGGCGAGCATCGCGTCCAGGTCGTAGGTGTGGTCGGTCAAGGGCACCGCCACCGGGGAGGCGCCAGCGGTGCGGACCTGCAGTGGGTAGATCTCAAAGCTGCGCCAGCCGAATAGCACCTCGTCGCCGACGGTCGAGGTGATCTGGATCAATTGCTGGCAGAGGCTGACCGAGCCGCACCCCACCGAGATGTGCTCCGGTGTGAAGTTGACGTGCTTGGCCAACCGCTCCTTGAGTTCGACGTAGCCGTTGTCGGGGTAGCGGTTGATCCCGCCCACCGCCTTCTCGATCGCGGCGCGGACGCTGGGCAGCGGTCCGTGCACGGTCTCGTTGCTCGCGATCTTGATGGCGCCGGGCACCGTCTTGCCTGGGGTATAGGCCGGCAGATCGGCGAGTTCGGGGCGGAGACGGGCGGGCACCCGATCAGTTTATGACCCGGCAGGAGTTGCTTTGCCTCCCGCCGTGGGCGCTGTGTACGCTCATCCATCGGCGGTAAACGTCGGGAGGCGTGCCAGAGCGGCCGAATGGGACTCACTGCTAATGAGTTGTCCCTCTTAAAGGGGACCGGAGGTTCAAATCCTCTCGCCTCCGCCACACAACTGAACATGCAAGCGCCCGTAGCTCAACGGATAGAGCATCTGACTACGGATCAGAAGGTTAGGGGTTCGAATCCCTTCGGGCGCGCTTCTGTAAGTA
>CAZCHU010000215.1:0-4435 GCA_964498215.1 uncultured Mycobacterium sp.
TATGGGTGCGGTCATGGGCGGCGACCTGCCGAACCAGGTACAGATACCCCGTCCCAGCAGTCAGCTTGTGCAGACCCATCACCATGCGGACGCTATGGAGATTCGGCGACAAAATCCAGCGAGGTTTTCTCACCTGCACACCCGGCAGCCGAGGTGCGCCTGACCTGCAACGTCAAGGCATAGTGCCCAATCGAGACCTGAATGCAAGCGGTGTGTGGGCTAGAGGAGGCATCAAAGTGAGCGGGAAATCAGACGAGGACAAGACAACACAACGATAGGGGAGAGGTGATGAGAACCAAACACACGACGGAGACGCTGGGGAGGTGACAGGGCGTGGACGCGGTGGGAGAAAAGCGGGCGTGATTATGTCGGGGGAAGTAGTTAGCATCCGACAACATGACAACGAAAAGCACGAAACACAAGGCGCGGACGAGAGTTTTGCAAGCGCGACAGGCGGTTAACGCTGAACGCAGGGCGCGCGAGACAGCGATCGTGGCGACGATGGCCGATCTGCTGGGCGAACTGGATGCGTTGGCAGCACTGGACTCTCGCACAGAAACAAAGATCGCCGAGATCGCAGAGAAAACCAGTGAGCGCATCACCGTGTTGCAGCAGGAGCTGGACCGGCGCATCGACAAGATGCGTGAGCAAGCACAGGTAAAGGCAACCGCCCACGAGAAGGCAGCCGCGGCGGCACTTCGGGCGCTGCGCGCACAACATGAATCGGTGGCCAGCATCGCCGTCCAGACAGGGCAGAGCCCCGCGCGACTGCGTGCCTTACTGAAGAAACAGCCTCCCGAAACTACCTCCACTGCGCGCGAACCCGGTGCCGGCGCACTGACCGCAGTCCCCTCCGAGGGCGCAGCCCCAGCCGGTCACTCACCCGCGGTGGACCGTGAGCAGCCTGCGGCCGTTGAGCTAAGCGCATAAAGGCCAACCACGTGATGGAGTTGGTGGTCGACCCGCGAACCGATGCCGAGGAACTGGCGCGATTCTATTCGCGGGTAGTCGTGGGGCCGGGCCGTCAGGACTGCTGGCTGTGGGCCGGGGCTGTGGGCTCAGACGGATACGGACGGTTCGCACTTCGCCGACACGGCCACCGACAGATCGTGCGGCCTCCACGGTATGCGTTGGCCGCCGCCAGGGCAGGTGTGGCGTTGCAGGCACACGAGAGTGCGCTGCACGAGTGCGATCTCACCTTATGTGTACGGGTTGTCGATGCCGCTGATGTGGTCGACGGTGTACATCCGCACGTGGTGGCTGGGACTCAGCAGGAAAACATGCAGCGCATGGCCGCGCACCGTCGAGGTGGTGGCAGACCGACGATCATCGCGCGCGGCGCGGGGGAACAGCGGCGCCGCGCGCGTGCCGTAGCACTACGGGCGGCCGTACGCGGCGGGTGGAACGCCCAAGCGGTGCAAGCTGCACTTCTCGGCGAGCAACCACGACTGTGGTGACACAAGCGGACACGAGTCAATTTGTCGAGCGCGCGCAGCGGGTGAGTGAGGCGCGGCTGTCCGCGTTGGCGCGGCGGTGGGCGCACGTGCAAGGCGTGGCCGCAGCTGCTGAACAGATTCGAGGGCGCTTCACCACCGAGCGTGGGGATGTCCTGGTGGCCTCGGCGTGGGCGCACGACATTGGCTATGCACCCTGCGTGCGCGACACAGGATTCCATCCGCTCGACGGTGCGCGGTTCCTGCGAGACAACAGGTTTCCCGAGCCGGTGGTGTCGTTGGTGGCGTTTCACAGCGGAGCGCCAGCGGAAGCTCTCGTGCGCGGGGTCGCGGGGTTGTCGGAGTTCGCCCCACCCGACAGCGAGTTACTGGATGCGTTGACGTTTTGTGATCTCACGACCGGACCCGACGGCGCGGCGGTTGCCGTCCGTGAACGATTGGACGAGGTGCTCGAACGATACGCACCGGATCACCCGGTGCATCAAGCGGTAAGGATGTCTCGTGAAAGCTTGCTGGCCGCAGTGGGCCGGGTCCAAGCGTGGCGTCGCGCCGACACGTCACTGGCGCGCTGAGCGGTACGTCCACGGGTCGAGGTATCGGACTCCGTGCGGTTCGAAGTGGCGGGTGTTGCGGGTAACGACGATCTTGTCGGTGGATTGCGCGACGGCCGCGATCAACGCATCGTCAAGAGGGGCGTGCTCTGGCACCCGGTAGGTCGCCAGTGCGCGCGCGGCGGCAACGTCGAAAGCCAGTGTTCGGTGGGCGAACACGGACAGCACTTTGACGTCGAACCAGCGCCGTAGATGTGCCCCCTGGGCCGGGTCGGTGCGTTCCTTGGCGATCACACCGCGCTCGATCTCGGCCAGTGTGGTGGCCGCGATGAACTGTTCGCAGACATCGACCGAATCCGCCCACGCCGCGACGGCCGGGTTACGTCCGGGCACACGCAATGCGGACACAACGTTGGTGTCCAGAATGTAGGTCACAACTCTGGTGTGCGAGCAGTTAGGCCGAGTCGTTCGGGCTCGAAGTCGATCTCGTGGCCAGAATCGGCAGCCAGCAGCACCGACATTGGGACCTGTTCACCCGATATCCCTGCGGTGAGGATCGCGCGGGCTTCTGCTTCGACAGAATGGTGGTGCCGTGCGGCGCGGACGCGCAGGGCTGCCTTGGTTCCCTCGGGCAGGTTGCGGATGATGATCTGCTCCATCCAGTAATGATATCAAACGGCTGATATCACGGCGGGTGTCACGCGTCGCCGTCGTCCGTCAGGTCGGTCATCTGCTCACTGGTGAGGACCGCCATCCAGGAGGTGTGTTCGCGTGGCTGCAGTTGCGGTGGCGCTGTGGTGAGTAAGTCATCGACCAGGTCGGCCACGTGCATGGCTGCATGAAACGTGTGCCGGCCTTCCTCGTCGTCTCTATCGATCTCCCGCAGCGTGAGCACGGCGTCTCGGAGCGCCACCAGTGCGTCGGTGGATACCGTCGTTGTGTTCATCGGGTCGCCTCCTGGTCGATGAGAAGCGCACCGGCCATCGGCGTAGCTACACGGTCTGTGGGGTTCATGCGCGGATGCCAATCGCAGACAGTGTGATTCCCGTGATCGGGATGGTCGAAGACGCGGAAGTTCGTCCCGATCGTTTCGCGAATCCGTTGCCCGCAGTTCGCGCATCGGCCTGCGTCGCGGTGTTGCACCGGGACGGACTCTGAAATCCACTTCAGAACAGTGTCGCGCTTTCGTGGCTGACGGCGGACATGTCGGTCAAGTTCTGCGATCCAGGCACCAGCGATACGTCCACCTCGGTTGAACTCGATGTGCAGCGTAACCGCCCCAGTGTGGCTGCGCGGGTCACGGCGTTGCATCCGCGCGACCCCGCTGCGCTCTGCGAGCAAGTTCCAGCCATTCTCGCAAGCGGTTTGTCTGATCGTCGGCCACGCCACCCATGGGCGCATGGAGCGGACTTCTGGCATGTCTGGGTGTCTCCTATCGTCTCGCTGGTTACTGGCTTGAGGATGGCTGCCACGCCTCACGCGGCGGCGGTGACCGGTTCTCCGGTAAGGGTTTCGACCACCAGCCCGACGATGTCGCGTGCGGCCGGTGGGGTGACAGCGTTGCCCGCCAGACGGACCTGTTCGCGCCGTGTTCCGAGCATCTGATAGCCGGTGGGGAAGTCCATCGCGGCGGTGATTTCTGTGGGCTCCAGCATCCGAAAGAACACATCGTTGATGTCGATGGCCGGTGGCGTGGTGGTCATCGGTGATCGATTGACTAGGCCGTGGCGTTCCAGGGTGGTGACCGTGGGCAACGCGGCCTGCGCGGGAGTGGTGCCGCCGTTGCCGTAATAGCTGGTGATCAACGGAGCACAAACCAGGCCGTGGTGATTTCCCGACGCCGTTACCGTGGCCAGGGGGGCAGCGACCGGGCGGGCATCACATGAGCCGCCACGCAACTCGGCCACGAACGGGGCGAAGGCGATGGCGTCGTTCTCCCGGGTTGTGCGAGTCGGCGCGGGCTCGCCGGTAGACACCGCCTCTGTGCGCCAGGTGCCTCCGGTGGGGACGAGCAATCCGGTCTCGCTGCGGGTGGTCATCGTTCGGGTCGGCTGATCGACCGGGGAGGCGACCTTGCCTTCGCGTCCCTCGACGGGCACGAGCATCGGCGCCCAGTAGCGTTCGATGCCAGCAGCGATGCGGCGCATCGTCTTGTCGGCAAGGGGTCGGGTGCGATCACCGATCCGGGTGCCCGTCAGTGACCAGTCGATGATGTCGGCGGCGGGCCGAAAGCTCGGCTCGAGCACCCGGTTGCGGCACGCAATGTTGCGGCAGCGATACACGTATTGGGCGCGGTATTTGCCCCATGGTGCGCGGTCGGCGCGTTTGAATGCTTGCACGGCTTGCACGGGGCCACAGTCAGGGCACTCGGCATACGGCGACACCAAACGGGAGGTGTCGGGGCGGGGATCACCGTTGCGGGTGAACACG
>CAZCHU010000216.1:0-4433 GCA_964498215.1 uncultured Mycobacterium sp.
CCAGTAAGTCGACCCCCCGGACCACCGCGCCTACCCGCCCCACCCGAACGTCCCGAACGTCCCGACCGTCCCGACCGTCCCGACCGCCCCGAACGCCCCGACCGCCCCGAACGTGAAGTTGCCGTCACGCCCGGCTGCGAGCGTGAAGGTATCGGCACGCCGGGCACCGGCGGCGCACTGCCAGTCGGGGCCCATACGCTGTCTGGGTGGCACACTCGCACTCGCACTCGATGGGCGGCCCGTCGCCGATGGGACCGCTGGCGGCCAAGATCGTCGTCGGTCTGCTGATCGCAGCCGGAGTGGCGACTCTGATCGGTGCAGCGCTGCTCTGGCCCACCGGGCAGCGAGCCGACATCCCGCTGCCGTTCCAGAACGCCGCCGGCGGAGCGGTGACGACCGAGTCCGGACATGTGCTTTCCAGCAGCACTGCCGTGTGCGGCAGCCCGTCTGCGGGGGCGGTGCTCACTGCCGATCCGCCCGTGGCCGAGGGTGAGGGCGCGACGTGTGTCCGGACGATGGTGTCTATTGACTCCGGCCCCAACCGGGGCGCCAAAACAATGCTGGAGTTCGGTGGCGGCCCGGGCCAACCCAACCTGGCTGTCGGCGACGACATCCGCATCAGCCGACAGGTGGACGACTCCGGTAGCACCACCTATGCCTTCTACGACTACGAGCGGACGTGGGCGCTGACCGCCCTGGCCGCGATGTTCGCGGTGGTGATCGTCGCGGTCGCTCGATGGCGTGGCCTTCGAGCCCTGGTCGGTATCGGCGTCGCGTTCGGGGTGCTCGTCGTATTCCTGCTTCCGGCGCTGCGAGACGGCGCGCCCGCTGTTCCGGTCGCGGTGGTGGCGTCGGCGGCCATCCTGTACGCGGTGATCTACCTCGCTCACGGTGTCAGCCTGCGGACCAGCGCGGCCCTGCTGGGAACCCTGGCCTCGTTGCTGCTGGCCGCCGCGTTGTCCTGGGGTGCAATAGAATTGGCCCACCTCACAGGGCTGTCCGAGGACCAGAACAACGAGGTTGCCGCCTATCTGGGCAATGTGTCGATCACCGGCCTGCTGCTGGCAGGCTTCATCATCGGCTCGCTGGGTGTGCTCAACGACGTGACCGTCACGCAGGCCTCAACCGCGTTCGAGCTGGCCGCCCTCGGCGACGGTGTCTCGCGTCGCGAGGTGTTTGTCGGTGCGATGCGAGTGGGCCGCGACCATATCGCCAGCACTGTCTACACGCTGGTACTCGCCTACGCGGGTAGCGCGCTGCCGCTGCTGCTGCTGTTCAGCGTCGCCAACCGCTCCCTGGGCGACGTGCTGACCAGTGAGAGCGTGGCTATTGAGGTCGCCCGCTCCGCAGTCGGCGGGATCGCACTGGCCCTGTCGGTGCCACTGACGACGGGCATCGCGGCACTGCTGGCGACCGATACGGGGCCGGCTAGCGCTCCAACAGCTCCAGCAGATACGCCCCATAACCGGACTTGAGCAGTGTCTGCGCGCGCGCGGCAAGGGTGTCGTCGTCAATGAAGCCGACCCGCCAGGCGACCTCCTCGGGCACGCTGATCTTGAGTCCCTGTCTGCGCTCGATGGTCCTCACGTAGTCGCTGGCGTCCAGCAGCGAGTCGAAGGTTCCGGTGTCCAGCCATGCGGTACCGCGCGCCAGCACTTCGACGGACAACCGGCCCCGGTCGAGGTAGGTCTGGTTGATCTCGGTGATCTCGTATTCGCCGCGCGCCGACTTGCCCAGCGAGCCCGCGATATCCACCACATCGTTGTCGTAGAAATACAAACCCGGCACTGCGTACTGAGACTTCGGAGCCGACGGCTTTTCCTGCAGCGACAACGCAGTGCCGTCATCGGCGAACTCGACCACACCGTACGCCGACGGGTTAGCCACCCAATAGGCGAAGATCGCTGCGCCACTGACGTTTTGAAACCGAGCCAGACTCGTACCCAACCCGGGTCCGTAGAAAATGTTGTCGCCCAACACCAATGCAACCGAGTCGGACCCGATGTGACCGGCGCCGATCACGAATGCCTCTGCGAGGCCGTTGGGCTGGTCCTGCACCGCGTAGGTGAGGTTGACACCGAAATCTGACCCGTCACCGAGCAACCGGTGAAAACCCGGGGCGTCCTGCTCGGTCGTGATCATCAGGATGTCGCGGATACCCGCCATCATCAGAGTAGACAGCGGGTAGTAGATCAGTGGCTTGTCGTAGACAGGCATCAACTGCTTGCTGACACCCATGGTGATCGGGTATAGGCGAGTGCCCGAACCTCCGGCCAGAATGATCCCGCGCATCAGCCGGTCAGATCCGCTTCGGTCAGTTCGGTCGCCGCCAACGCGGCGGCCAGACCTTCGTGCCGGAACACCGCGGTGACGTGGTCGCGGACCACACGAAACGCCGAGGCGGCGGCTCCATCTTCGCCGGTAACAGAGACGATGCGCTGCTCGACAACGACGACACCGTCGTGGATATAGATTTTCCCCGGCTCGACCTTGGCATCAAGTGCCTGCGCCCAATCGCGTAGGGCGGCATGCCCCTGACTGGCGCCGTGGGCGTCACCGATCTCGATGTCTTCGCTGGACAGCGAGAGCAGGGTGCCGAAGTTGCCGGCATTGAGCGCGTCGTGCCAGGCGAGGACGGTGGCCATCTCCGAAGTGGTCATGTTGGCGAAGCATAGGCCGTTTGAACTCTTGCGAAAATACGCCACTCAATACGGAGTGCGGTCCAGCCACGCATCCCAGACGGTGGTGTCGCCGAAAACCTCAAGTCCGGCGTCGGCCGCAGTTCGGCGGCGCACGGTCGCTAGCAGCAGTTCTTTGGCTGGGCCGCGCAATGCGACGCTGCCCTTGCCGTGGGTGCGCGACCACGACACACCGTCCTCGTCATGAACGATGCTCCACTCGCCGGTGGGGCCCAACCGCTCATCGGTGGCGTGCAGATGGATGGACTGTCCGCGGTCCAGCGCGGCCGGGTGTCGGGTGTCCACGCAAGCGCGATCGATCCACTCGGTGAGCGCGTCGGCGGCCAGTTCCGGTGACAGCTCGAACTCTGCGCCGAGTGCCAGAGCGGCATCCGCACGGTGGACTGTCGCCTCGTGCAGCCGTCGGCGAATCCACCATCCTGCCGGACGGGCGCCGAGAAACGTCCACACCCGAGCGTCGGAACCCACTCGGTCGACCGCGTCGATGACCGCTTGCGCGCCATCGTTGAGCCAGTTGATCGCGGCGTCCCGGTCGTCCGGCGGCCTACCGCCACGCACATCTTTGGGGTCCAGCGGCTGACTGCGATGCTCGCTGATGATCTGTGCGGCCCAGAGGTTTCCGCGCCCCACGTGACGGAACAAGTGCCGCAACGTCCAGTCCCCACAGGTCGGGACCGGGGTCGCAGGGTCTGCCGATCTGATCAGGTCGCCGAATGCTCGAGTCTGCTCGAGCAGGGCTGCTCGGAAATCCACGTCACGAACCTAACGCCGCAGGCGTCTTCCCAAGCGTGATCGGCAAGGTTGACCAACCCCGCAGCACCCTGGTGTCGCGTCGGCGGCCGGCCCCGGCCAGCTGGGCGGCCGGATAGCGATCGAAGAACGTACGCAGACCCACCTCACCCTCGGCGCGGGCCAGCGCGGCGCCCAGACAGAAATGCCGACCAGCGGAGAACGACAGGTGCTTGCCGGCGTTGGCTCGCTCGATGTCGAAGCGGTGAGGATCTTCGAATACCTTGGGGTCGCGATTGACGCCGGCCAGGTGGATCAACACGAGTTCGCCCCGGTTAATCGCGGTGCCCGCGACCTCAACGTCCTTGGCGGCAAAGCGGGCGCTCATCTGAACCGGCGAGTCGAGCCGGAGGATCTCCTCGACGGCGTTGGGCCACAGCTCGGGACGAGCTGACAGCGTTTCGAGATGTTCGGGGGTGTCGAGCAGCATCCGGATGCCGTTGCCCAGCAGGTTCACCGTGGTCTCAAAGCCGGCGGCCAGCACCAGGCCAGCGGTTGCCTGCAGTTCGCGCTCCGAAAGCCTGGCACCTTCAGCCGCATCTTGGCTGGCCTTGATGAGCTGACTCAACAGGTCGTCACCTGGGTTGTGTCGCAGCTGCTCCAGGTGGTCGCTCAGCCAGTTGTTGAAGCCGACAATGCCGTTGTGCACCTGCATGTATTGCTGCCAGGAGAGTCCGATGTCGAGGCTGGGCGCGCCGAGCTCGCCGAAATTCAGAATGTTCTGACGGTCGCGCTCCGGCACCCCCAAGATGTCGCTGATCACCGCAATCGGTAGTTGCGAGCAGTAACGCGCGACCGCGTCAACCTCCCCGGATTCCCCGTCGAGTTCATCAACTAGCTGCTCAGCGGTTCTTTGGACACCTTCGCGCAGCCCGGCGACCGCCCTGGACGTGAACACCGAGGACACCAGCTTGCGCAGGCGGGTGTGGTCGGGAGGTTCGATCG
>CAZCHU010000217.1:0-4403 GCA_964498215.1 uncultured Mycobacterium sp.
GTCGTCGAATCTGACCACCTGGCCGGCTACGCGATGTCGGGTGCGGCGCTGACCGCGCGTATGGCGGCGCTAACCGAGCGGCTGAACGCCCGAATGCCGGACGAGCACGTCACCCAGCAGCAGTTGCGGGACCGCTCATGGTGGGAGGGCCCGGACATCTACGTCGTTGTCGACGACTATGACCTCGTCGCCGGCGCCACCGGCAATCCGTTGACGCCGATTGCCGACTTCCTGCCGCACGCCAAGGATCTCGGTCTGCACGTGGTCGTGGCACGACGCTCCGGTGGAGCGTCGCGGGCGATGTTCGATCCGGTACTGGCGCGACTGCGGGACATGGGCTGCTCCGGGCTGATGATGAGCATTGCCGCCGACGAGGGTGTGCAGCTGGGTGCCACCCGACCGACCCGGTTACCCCCGGGGCGCGGCACGCTCGTTGTGCGGGGCAGGCCGGAGGAACTGCTGCAGGTCGGCTGGGTCGATCCGCCATGACAACCGCCGTTATCGAGGTTGGTCCCCAGACCGTCCGGGGCCCGGATCCCGGCCCAAGGGAATGGATCTCGGTGGCGATCGAGTGTGTCGACGACGAAGTCGCGTTGCTCGACGCCGGGCTGGTCGAGGTGCGCCGACTCTGGCGTGATCTGCTGGAACTTGTCGCCGGTAAGCATCCGGGGACGCTGGTGCTGGTTGTCCCGACCTGGTGGTCGTCGGCACGGTTTGGGGTCGTCACCGAGGCCGCCCGCGGTCTCGGTGACGACGTCGTGGTGATGCGGCGGGCGTCGGTGCTGGTTGCCGAAGGCGCGACCCCGGTGGTCGAACTCGCCGAGGAGTTCGCCGTGATCGCCGCACCCGCCGGGGGATTCGAAGTGCTGTCCCGCGCTGAGCGTGACATTGCCGGGTACCTCTCTGTGGGACGAGAGGTCCTGATCGACGTTCCCGGTGAGGTGGCCCCGTTTGGGCCAGCGTTCGCCGCGCGGCTGCGCGCGGACGGGATCCCGGTGGTCTACAGCGACCGGCAACGCATGATGCGGTCGGTAGGCGCGGAGTTGGTGCGTCGCGCGGCGCCCGAACCCACCCTGGGGCGACGGCGTCGCACGGTCGCCGTGCTGCTGGGCGCCCTCGCGACCTTGGCAGCGGCCGCCGGCGGCTGGTTGGCCGAGACACCGTCGGTGCAACCACCTGCAGACACGTCGACCGTGATGCTCGTGGAAGGCCGCGTCGCGGTCCGGGTGCCCGCTCAGTGGGCAGTCGAGCAGATCACCTCCGGACCCGGATCAGCGCGCGTTCGGGTATCGGCGCCCGCCAGCGAGTCGACCGCGCTGCACGTCACGCAGTCCGCCGGTACGGCATCGTCCACGATCGTCGAGGTCGCGGAAACACTTCGACGCGCCCTCGAATCGGAACGCCCCGGGGTATTCAGGGATCTGGATCCCGCCGGCAGTGTTGGAGGCAGACCGGCGGTGACATATCGCGAGATCCGGGCAGACAGTGAGACCAGCTGGGCTGTGCTGATTGCCGGCGCGATCCGTGTGGCCATCGGCTGCCAGAGCCCACCTGGACGTCCTGAAGCCATCCAGGACGCCTGTGTACGGGCAGTTAGGTCCACCCACGTCGTCCGCTGAAATCTGATGGAACCCAAAGGCTTCTCTCCGCGTCAAAACCTATGTATCGCTTCTGCACGACTCGAAAGGATTGCGATGACTCTGATGACAGAGCAGTCAGGAACCTCGGGCTCCACGCTGACCACCGACTTCGACCTCATGGTCGCGGTCGCCGGCAAGACCGACGCCCGCAACGAGGAGATTCGGGCTTTGCTGCAGTCATTCATCGGCAGGATGAGCAGTGTTCCGCCGTCGGTCTGGGGTGGTGTGGCCGCTGCGCGTTTCCGTGACGTCGTCGAGCGCTGGAATGCCGAGTCGCTGAAATTGAATGCCGCCCTGACGCGGATCGCGGACACGATTCGGGCCAACGAGCGGATTCTGCGCGAGGCGGCCGACAGTCACGCGCAGCGCATCGCCACCGTCGCCGCCAATCTCTAAGGAACAGGCCCCATGGACCCCACCTTGTCCTATGACTTCGGCGAGATCGAGTACACGGTCCGTCAGGAGATCCACTCCACGTCAACGCGGCTCAATGCGGCGCTCGACGATCTCCGCGCCCAGATCGCTCCGCTGCAGGCGACCTGGACCCGTGAGGCGGCCGGCGCCTACCGCGTCGAGCAGGCTCGCTGGGAGCAGGCGGCCGGGGCGCTCAACGACATCCTGATCACCCTGGGCAACGCGGTTCGCGATGGCGCTGACGACGTCGCCGCCACCGACCGCACTGCCGCCAACGCCTGGGGCTTTTGAGGACCGGCCACCAGACTCTGTGCGGCCCTCGGGAGGAGGGGAGCCGATCGAGGGCCGCACAGTACATCCCGCCTCCTGTCTCGGTCATGGGTTGCGGCATTGGGCTGGGCCGGGGCGATGCAAACGTGGGGCCGCGCGCACCCAAGTAGGTTGGTGACATATCGACACGCGTGTGTCGGCCAGACACGTCGACGAAGAGCAGGAGACCCACCATGACCGTGTACGCCCGCCCCGGTACCGATGGTTCGCTGATGTCGTTCCGGCCTCGCTACGACAACTTCATCGGCGGCCAGTGGGTGCCGCCGAGCGCCGGACGCTATTTCGAGAACCCGACACCCATTACCGGCGAGGCGTTCTGCGAGGTCGCCCGGTCCGACGAGGCCGACGTCGAGAAGGCCCTCGATGCTGCCCACGCCGCAGCGCCCGCCTGGGGTAAGACATCGGCGGCCGAGCGTGCCTTGATTCTGAACAAGGTCGCCGACCGCATCGAGGAGAATCTCGAGGCGATCGCGCTCGCCGAGGCCTGGGACAACGGCAAGCCGATCCGCGAGACGTTGAACGCCGATATCCCGTTGGCCGTGGACCACCTCAGGTATTTCGCCGGAGCGATCCGCGCGCAGGAGGGGTCGCTGTCCGAGATCGACGAGGACACGGTCGCCTACCACTTCCACGAGCCACTCGGTGTCGTCGGCCAGATCATTCCGTGGAACTTCCCGATCCTCATGGCGGTGTGGAAACTGGCCCCCGCGCTGGCCGCGGGTAACGCGATCGTGCTCAAGCCCGCCGAGCAGACCCCCGTCTCCATCCTGTACCTACTCGAGGTGATCGGCGACCTGCTGCCGGCAGGCGTACTCAACGTGGTCAACGGATTCGGTGTGGAAGCCGGCAAGCCGCTGGCCTCAAGCAACCGGATCGCCAAGATCGCGTTCACCGGGGAGACAACCACCGGCCGGCTAATCATGCAGTACGCGTCACAGAATTTGATTCCGGTCACATTGGAGTTGGGCGGCAAGAGCCCCAACATTTTCTTCAGCGACGTCCTCGCAGCCAACGACAACTATCAGGACAAGGCGCTCGAAGGCTTCACGATGTTCGCCCTCAACCAGGGCGAGGTGTGCACCTGTCCGTCGCGTTCGCTGATCCAGGCGGACATCTTCGACGAGTTCCTGGAACTGGCCGCGATCCGCACGAAGGCGGTTCGCCAGGGCGACCCATTGGATACCGAAACGATGATCGGTGCACAGGCCTCAAACGATCAACTCGAGAAGATCCTGTCCTACATCGAGATCGGCAAGAGCGAGGGCGCCAAGGTGGTCACCGGCGGCGAGCGGACGCAACTCGGCGGGGACCTCAACGGCGGATATTATGTTGCCCCAACTATTTTCACCGGTAACAACAAGATGCGGGTCTTCCAGGAAGAGATATTCGGGCCGGTCGTCGCAGTGACGTCGTTCAACGACTACGACGACGCGATCAGTATCGCCAACGACACCCTTTATGGCCTCGGAGCGGGAGTATGGAGCCGGGACGGCAACACCGCCTATCGTGCCGGCCGCGACATCAAAGCTGGCCGGGTTTGGACGAACTGCTACCACCACTACCCGGCGCATGCCGCGTTCGGTGGCTACAAGCAGTCGGGCATCGGCCGGGAGAATCACAAGATGATGCTTGACCACTACCAGCAGACCAAGAACCTGCTGGTCAGCTACAGCGACACCGCCCAGGGATTCTTCTGATCGGCCTGCTGGCCGGTCCCGGGTTCGTCGTTTTGACCTGCGGTGATGTCCCCGGGTAGGCTGCGTCGTTGGCGTGCGCTGGCCTTCCGGAACCTCGGGTCCCTGTCGGTCGCTGAGGAAGTCTGCAGCCCACGCCGGACCGGCACCCGGTCACCGGGATCCAACTGCGAGGTATGACCTCGAAAGAAAGAGGGTTGAGCGCTGTGCCTACGTACACGCCGAAGGCAGGTGACACCACGCGCACGTGGTACGTCATCGACGCCACCGACGTGGTGCTCGGCCGGCTCGCCGTGGAAGCAGCCAAGCTGCTGCGCGGCAAGCA
>CAZCHU010000218.1:0-4398 GCA_964498215.1 uncultured Mycobacterium sp.
GCGCCCTCGTAGATGCAGTCGACAGGGCACTCTTCGATGCATGCCTTGTCTTTGAGGTCGACGCAGGGTTCGGCGATCGTGTACGTCACTAAACTTCTCCTCAAGTCCTCTCGCACTGCCCAGGGCGGAGCAAACAGCCTCAGCAAGTATCCCTGCCGGCTGAAGGACGCCCGCCTCAGTGTGCCCTAACTTCTACGCCACCGGGGCGTACGGGTTGCATGTGGTTACTGATACTAAGCGTCGCACATATACGTCGACTAGTGCCACACGACTATGCGCTTGGTTGCAGTGCAACTAGTTGCATATGAACGCGAGACTGCCTACGCTGCGTCCGTGGCCCTTCCCCACGCGATTCTCGTCTCCCTCTGTGAACAGTCCGGTTCGGGCTACGAACTGGCTCGCCGCTTCGACCGGTCGATCGGCTACTTCTGGGCCGCGACTCACCAGCAGATCTACCGAACGCTGCGCGCTATGGAGAACGACCGCTGGGTACACGGCACGGAGGTGGCCCAACACGGCCGGCCGGACAAGAAGGTCTACACGGTTTCCGACGCCGGACGTGCCGAACTCGCGCGCTGGATCGCCGCTCCCTTGGTAGAGCGAGGCGGCAGAAACGGCACCGTAGCCGACAGCCGAACCCGCGATCTCGCGGTCAAGATCCGCGGCGCCGCGCACGGCGACGTCCGCGCGTTGAACGTCCAAGTAACGTCGTTGCGCTCCGAACGTGCCGAGTTGCTCGACGTCTACCGCGGATTCGAGAAGAGTCAGTTCCCGAATCCGGGGGCATTGACCGGAACCGACCTGCATCAGTATCTGGTGCTGCGTGGCGGTATCCGAGCTGAAGAGAGCGCCATCGAATGGCTCGACGAGGTCGCAGCCGGTTTGGAGAGGCAAACATGAGCAACTACCCGAATCTGTTGTCGCCGTTGGACCTCGGTTTCACCACACTGGCAAACCGGGTGGTGATGGGCTCGATGCACACCGGGCTGGAGGACCGTGCCCGCGACACCGCCAGGCTCACTGAGTACTTCGCCGAACGCGCGCGCGGCGGTGTCGGGCTCATCATCACCGGCGGGTACGCACCCAACCGCACAGGTTGGCTGCTGCCATTCGCCGCCCAGATGATCTCGGGGTCCGACGCCCGCAGACACCGCCGGATCACCGACGGGGTACACGACGCAGGCGGCAAGATCCTGCTACAGCTGCTGCATGCGGGCCGGTATGCATACCACCCGTTCTCGGTCAGCGCCTCATCAATCAAGGCCCCCACGAACCCCTTTCGACCCCGGGCGTTACGCGACGTCGAAGGCACCATCGACGATTTCGCCCGCAGCGCCGCCCTGGCCCGGGCCGCAGGCTACGACGGTGTCGAGATCATGGGCAGCGAAGGCTACCTGCTCAACCAGTTCCTGGCACCGCGCACCAACAAGCGCACCGACGAGTGGGGCGGCACGCCGGAAAAGCGTCGCAGGATGCCCGTCGAAGTCGTCCGCCGCACCCGCGAGGCCGTTGGCCCCGACTTCATCATCTGCTATCGGCTGTCAATGGCGGATTTCGTCGAGGACGGTCAGAGCTGGGACGAAATCATCGCGTTGGCAAAGGAAGTCGAGGCTGCAGGCGCGACGATCATCAACACCGGCATAGGCTGGCACGAGGCGCGAATCCCGACCATCGTGACGTCGGTCCCCAACAGCGCGTTCGTCGACATCACCCACGCGGTCTCGGAGTACGTCGACATTCCGGTGATGGCGTCCAACCGGATCAACATGCCGCAGTCTGCCGAACAGATCCTCGTAGACACCGACATCAGCCTGATCTCGATGGCTCGCCCGCTGCTGGCCGATCCGGACTGGGTCAACAAGGCGAGAGCCGATGCCGCCGACGAGATCAACACCTGCATCGCGTGCAACCAGGCCTGCCTGGACCATGTGTTCGTACACAAGACCGTGTCGTGTCTGCTCAATCCGCGCGCTGGCCACGAGACGAAGTTGTCCCTCGGCCCTACCCGGCATGCGAAGCGCGTCGCCGTCGTCGGTGCCGGCCCTGCCGGTCTGGCCGCCGCGGTCACCGCCGCCCAGCGCGGGCATCGCGTCACACTGTTCGAAGCCCGACCACACGTCGGGGGCCAATTCGATCTGGCTCGACGAATTCCCGGCAAGGAAGAGTTCAACGAGACCATCCGCTACTTCACCCGCATGCTCGACAAGCACGGCGTCGACGTTCGGTTGGACACGCACGCCGGCGTCGACGAGTTGCTCAGCTACGACGAGGTCGTGCTGTCCACCGGTGTCGCGCCCCGCATGCCCGACATTCCCGGTATCGACCATCCGATGGTCTTGTCCTATGCCGAGGCGATTGTCGGCAAGCCCGCCGGTAAATCAGTCGCGGTTATCGGGGCCGGTGGCATCGGCTTCGACGTCAGCGAGTTTCTGACCACCGAGCATTCGCCCACACTCAATATCAAAGAGTGGAAGGCCGAATGGGGCGCATTGAGTCCGCACGAAGCACCGCCAGAGGCCAGGGGTGCGTTGACGACTCCGGTGCCCGCGCCTGCGGCACGCGAGGTCTACCTACTGCAGCGGAAAAAGGAGACGCAGGGCCGCAACCTCGGCAAGACTACCGGCTGGGTACACCGAGCATCGTTGCGGGCCAAGGGCGTTCACCAACTTTCTGGGGTGAACTACGAACGCATTGACGACAGCGGGCTGCATATCAGCTTCGGGCCGGACCACTCCGGGCGCCGACTGCTCAAGGTCGACAACGTGGTGATCTGCGCAGGCCAGGAGTCGGTACGTGATCTCGAGGACGGCCTGCGTGCCCGAGGGATCACACCACACGTCATCGGCGGTGCTGCGGTTGCGGCCGAACTAGACGCCAAGCGCGCCATCCGTCAGGGCACCGAACTGGCGGCGCGCATCTGATAGGAAGTACCGGCGCGGACAGGCTATTCCTGTGAACCGGTCATCTCACGCTGAGAGGCCCCTGTGGCGTACACAACATTCCCAGCCGGTATGGAGACAACCAACAGCGTGTTCCCAGGTTGGGCGAATAGCTTGCCAGAATGGGTTGCGACGGGCTATTTCTGGATAGGAAGCCCTTCGGGGCACCAAGGGGTACGCGATGAATGGTGCAAACTACATCGGCCGGGCCGGATCGTGGGCGGTGGCGCTGGGGGTCGCCGGTGTAGTAGCGACCCCTCCCGTGATCGGCTGGGCCGAGCCGTCCAGTCCCGATTCGGAAACCACGACCTCACGATCCCGCGATACCGCGGGCCAAGCCCGATCCGGCGAGGACTCTCCGGAAAGCGCAACACCCTCCCCTGCTCCTGCAGAAACTTCGGGCAGCGAGGAGGAGGCGGAGAACCCCGACCCCGATTACGAACCGGATTCTGACAGCGACGATTTCGCTGATGTTTCCGAGTCCAGCGCGGTCAGCGAGGACTCGGATGCGATCGAGGACGCCGAGGCCGCTGGCGAAATCGCCGAAGTCACTGCGGAAGTCACTGCAGGTTCTGCCGGCTCGCCGGGGGCCGATGATGGTGATACCGAGGATGTTGTTGAGGTCGAAGACGACGTGAGTGCTCACGAGGACACCGACGAGAAGGTGACGTCGGCCTGGGCGAAGCCCTCCCAGCACGTCGGGTCTTCTAGATCGTCGGATTCAACCGATTCGTTCGAGTCGGTTCCCGTCGTTGTTCCTCAAACGCCCGAGGCCCCATCGGCCCGGGTGTCGCCGCCGTCCGAGCCGGTGGACGAAGTCGATTCGGTAGCTCTGCCGCCGATGCCGGCAGAGTCGACCACACCGACCGCGGTGCCGGTGATGCGGGCAGTGCCAGAGGAGGCGGCACCGGCTGCGATGCCGGTGATGCACGCGGCACCAGACGAATCGGCGGCCGCTGCGGTGTCGGGCGTAGGCACGCAGTCTCTGTCATCGGGGCTCGTCGATCTGGTCTCGGGTGGCCCGGATGCTCCGTTGGCGATGCCGTTGATCTGGACGGCGGCCGCGTTCGCCCGCCGGGAGATCGGCGTCGACAGCAATAACACCGGCCAAGACACAACGCCGCCCGACGTCGCTCGCGTTTCCCTAAGCAATGACACAGCAGACGGCGCGACGCTTGTCACGGCATCGATAGCCGACGAGCAATCGGGGGTCAATAAGGCATATCTCATGCTCGAGACCGCCGGCGGCGATCACGTACACGGTGTTCAGCTCAACGACGAAGGTCGCGACGGCGATGCCGCAGCGGCAAACGGTGAATACTCCGGGCTGCTTGATTACACTCCCGCGCCGGGCAACTACATCGGCCTGATCCATACCTACGACGCGCGATACAACGCAACATCGGTGCCGTTTGCATCGGTCGTCTCGGACGGGGCAACGCTGCAATGGACGATCCTC
>CAZCHU010000219.1:0-4327 GCA_964498215.1 uncultured Mycobacterium sp.
TCTTCGCCCGCGACCCGCGCACCAAGGCGTTGGTGGAGAACCTGTCCGACACCGATATCTGGAACCTCAAGCGCGGCGGCCACGACTACCGCAAGGTGTACGCGGCCTACCACGCCGCAATGGAGCACAAGGGCCAGCCGACCGTCATCCTGGCCAAGACCATCAAGGGCTACACCCTGGGCAAACACTTCGAAGGTCGAAACGCCACGCACCAGATGAAAAAGCTTGCGCTGCAAGACCTCAAAGACTTCCGCGACACTCAGCGCATCCCCGTCAGCGATCAGCAACTCGAAGAGAACCCCTATCTGCCGCCGTACTATCACCCCGGACCCGAGGCGCCCGAAATCCGTTATCTCCTGGACCGGCGCCGCGCCTTGGGCGGTTTCCTGCCCGAACGGCGGACCACGACCCCGGCCCTCAAGCTGCCGGGCAAGGGCGCCTACAAGGCGCTGAAGAAAGGGTCAGGCAACCAGGAGGTCGCCACGACCATGGCGATGGTCCGCACCTTCAAAGAGTTGCTGCGTGACAAGAACATTGGCGACCGAATAGTCCCGATCATCCCCGACGAAGCCCGCACATTCGGGATGGACTCGTGGTTCCCCAACCTGAAGATCTACAACCCCAACGGTCAGCTGTACACCGCCGTCGATGCGCAGTTGATGCTTGCCTACAAGGAGAGCGAATCCGGCCATATCCTGCACGAGGGCATCAACGAAGCCGGCTCGACGGCGTCGTTCACAGCCGTCGGCACGTCGTATGCCACCCACAACGAGCCGATGATCCCCATCTACATCTTCTACTCGATGTTCGGATTCCAGCGCACCGGTGATGGATTCTGGGCAGCGGCCGACCAGATGGCACGCGGTTTCGTTCTCGGCGCGACGGCGGGGCGCACCACCCTCACCGGTGAGGGTCTGCAGCACGCCGATGGGCACTCGCTGTTGCTGGCCTCTACTAATCCGGCCGTGGTTGCCTATGACCCAGCATTCGCCTACGAGATCGCCCACATCGTCGACAGCGGCCTGCACCGGATGTTCGGCGAGGACCCCGAGAACATCTACTTCTACATCACGATCTACAACGAGCCCTATGTCCAGCCCGCCGAGCCCGACGGATTGGACGTCCAGGGATTGTTGCGCGGCATCTACCGCTACCGATCAGCGACCGAGACCAAGAGTCACACGGCACAAATCCTGACCTCGGGTGTGGCGATGCCCGAGGCGTTGCGGGCCGCCGACCTGCTGGCACAGGAATGGGACGTGGCCGCCGATGTCTGGTCGGTCACCAGTTGGGGTGAACTCAACCGCGACGGGGTGGCGGTGGAGAAGGAACGGCTGCGCCACCCCGAACGCCCGGCCGGTACGCCCTATGTCACCGAAGCACTGGCCGATGCCTCCGGCCCGGTGGTGGCCGTGTCGGACTGGATGCGTGCGGTTCCTGAGCAGATACGGCCCTGGATACCGGGCACCTACATCACGCTCGGCACCGACGGATTCGGGTTCTCCGATACCCGCCCGGCTGCTCGTCGCTACTTCAACACCGACGCGGAGTCCATCGTCGTCGGTGTGCTCGAGGGGTTGGCCCGTGACGGCAACATCGACATGTCGATCGCGGTCAAAGCTGCTGAGCAGTATCAGATCGACGATGTGATGGCCGCGCCGGAGCAGACCTCCGACTCCGGCGTTGCGTGATCGACCAGTTGTACACACCATCCAGAAGATGGGCGTAGATTTTAGGGATGGCCGACAATAATCGGTTCATCCCGCCGCAGTCCACCGTCGAGGTCCTGGAGCATGTGCCCGAATCGGCGCTGCGCAGACTCAAGCAGTACTCCGGCCGGTTAGCCACCGAAGCGGTCCACGTCATGGAGGAACGGCTACCGTTCTTCGCCGCACTGGAGGCCTCCCAGCGGGCCAGCGTCCAACTGGTGGTGCAGACCGCGGTGGTCAACTTCGTCGAGTGGATGCGCGACCCCAAGAGCAACGTCAGCTACACGGCCAAGGCCTTCGAGGTAGTACCACATGATTTGCGCAGACGGATCGCGCTGCGCCAGTCGGTCGAGATGGTGCGCATCACGATGGAGTTCTTCGAGGAAGTGGTGCCGCTGCTGGCACGCTCCGAAGCGCAGCTGACGGCCTTGACCGCAGGGATCCTGCGATACAGCCGCGACCTTGCCTTTGCCGCCGCCACCGCGTACGCCGACCAGGCCGAGGCCCGCGGAGCCTGGGACACCCGCATGGAGGCCAACCTGGTGGACGCCGTGGTTCGGGGCGACCTCGGCCCCGAACTGCAGTCCCAAGCCGCGGCGTTGAACTGGGACGCAACCGCGCCGGCGACCGTCGTCATCGGTATGCCCCGCCCGGAGCGGATGGACTTCGCCAGCGATGACATCCACGATGCGGCGAGCCGCAACGGGCGGGCGGCGCTGTCGGACGTGCACGGCACCTGGCTGATCACCATCGTCTCGGGCGGATTAGCACCGACCGACCGTTTCCTCGCCGACCTGATGAACGTGTTCGATGACGGCCCGGTAGTGATCGGGCCGACCGCATCGACGCTCGGCGCCGCCCATCGCAGCGCAGCAGAGGCCATCGCGGGAATGAACGCCGTAGCGGGGTGGGCAGGCGCGCCGCGGCCGGTGCCGGCTCGAGAGTTACTCCCCGAGCGGGCGCTACTGGGCGACACCACGGCGGCCGTGGCCCTGGAGGCCGAAGTGATGCGGCCGCTGTCGGACGCCGGCCCCGCTCTGATGCAAACGTTGGACGCCTATCTCGACTCGGGCGGCGCCATCGAGGCCTGCGCCCGCAAATTGTTCGTTCATCCAAATACCGTGCGGTATCGGCTCAAACGGATCGCCGACTTCACCGGTCGCGATCCCACGGTTCCACGGGACTCCTACGTGCTGCGCGTGGCATCCACCGTCGGCAGGCTGACACGCCAGGCTCAGCACTCAACCTCCACGGGCAGCGCACCCGCACCGATTGTCGGTGTTACGCCAGTCACACTCGGAGGCCAAACCAGCACATGACAGATCTCAGTCCGGCATCGCCGACGTCGCATTACATGGCTTTTTATAGGATTCCTACAAAAACATAAGACAAGGTTCATAATCTCTTACACCGTGCAAAACCGTCTTCTCAATGTTTCCTTAATGACGTGCCTCAGAAGACTGTGCTCGCATTCCTCGCGCCCGGACAGGGCTCCCAGACCCCCGGCATGCTCGCCGACTGGCTGGAGCTGCCCGGGGCCGCGCAGCGCGTCGCTGCATGGTCAGACATCAGTGGCCTGGACCTAGCCCAGCTGGGCACCACCGCTAGCGCCGAGGAAATCACCGACACCGCGGTAACCCAGCCACTCGTCGTCGCGGCGACGCTGCTCGCCTACGAAGAGTTGGCCAAGCGCGGCAACCTCGACGACACCGACATCGTCGCGGCCGGGCATTCGGTCGGGGAGATCGCCGCCTACGCGATCGCCGGCGTCATCACGGCCGACGAGGCCGTTGGACTGGCGGCCACCCGCGGCGCCGAGATGGCCAAGGCCTGCGCACTCGAACCCACCGGCATGTCGGCGCTCCTCGGCGGCGACGAGGATGAGGTGCTCACGCGACTCGACGCCCTCGACCTCGTCCCCGCCAACCGCAACGCGGCCGGACAGATCGTTGCCGCAGGTGCGGTGTCAGCCCTGGAGAAGTTGGCCGAGGATCCCCCGGCGCGGGCACGCGTCCGCCGGCTCGCCACCGCGGGCGCGTTCCATACCGAGTACATGGCCTCGGCTCTCCCGGGATATACCACCGTCGCCGACCGCATCACTCCGTCGGAACCCACCCATACGCTGCTGTCGAACGCCGACGGCCGTCCGGTGTCCTCGGGGGCGGATGCGATGACCAAGCTGGTAGCGCAGTTGACCCGACCGGTCCGCTGGGACTTGTGCACGGCCACCATGCGGGAGTTGGGCACCTCGGCGATCGTCGAGTTTCCCCCTGCGGGAACGCTGACCGGGATCGCTAAACGCGAACTGAAGGGAACGCCGACCCATCCCATAAAATCCCCCGCAGACCTGGATGGACTTGCGGAATTCAGCCGCGACGACTGACCACTCCATAGACCAAGAGATCTAACGTTCGTCATCCAAGTAGCAACTCGAATAACAACCAACAGATAGAAGGAGCCAACGTGCCCGCCACTCAGGAAGAAATCATCACTGGCCTCGCCGAGATCATCGAAGAGGTCACCGGAATCGAGCCCTCCGAGGTGACTCCCGAAAAGTCATTCGTCGACGACCTGGACATCGACTCACTGTCGATGGTCGAGATCGCCGTGCAGACCGA
>CAZCHU010000220.1:0-4284 GCA_964498215.1 uncultured Mycobacterium sp.
GAGATCCGCCCGGTCACCATCGCCACCTATCAGGTGATCACCCGCCGCACCAAGGGCGAGTACAAGCATCTGGAACTCTTCGACAGCCGCGACTGGGGGCTGATCATCTACGACGAGGTGCATCTGCTGCCCGCACCGGTGTTCCGGATGACCGCTGATCTGCAATCACGCAGGCGGCTGGGCCTGACCGCGACATTGATCCGCGAGGATGGCCGCGAAGGTGACGTGTTCTCCTTGATCGGGCCCAAACGCTACGACGCGCCGTGGAAGGACATCGAGGCGCAGGGCTGGATCGCACCGGCTGAGTGCATCGAGGTCCGCGTCACGATGACCGACAACGAGCGGATGCTCTACGCGACTGCCGAGCCCGAGGAGCGTTACAAGCTCTGCGCGACGGCACACACCAAGATCGCCGTGGTCAAGTCGATCCTGAAGCTCCATCCGGACGAACCGACGCTGGTCATCGGCGCCTACCTGGATCAGCTCGACGAACTCGGCGCTGAACTGGACGCCCCGGTGATCCAAGGAGCAACGAAGAACGCCGAGCGCGAGACCCTGTTCGAGGCATTCCGCCGCGGCGAGATTCGCACGCTGGTGGTCTCCAAGGTCGCGAATTTCTCCATCGACCTGCCCGAAGCCAGTGTGGCGGTGCAGGTATCGGGAACCTTCGGGTCTCGACAGGAAGAGGCCCAACGCCTCGGAAGGTTGCTGCGGCCAAAGGCCGACGGCGGTGGCGCAGTGTTCTACTCTGTGGTCTCGCGCGACAGCATGGACGCCGAATATGCAGCACACCGGCAACGCTTCCTCGCCGAACAGGGTTATGGCTATGTCATCAAGGATGCTGACGACCTTCTAGGGCCGGCGATTTGACCTTTCTCATGCCAAGGCCGGGATGACTACCCGCTCGAAAAGCTCGATCCCCGAACGGTCATACGCCGCTTCCGGGAAATAACAGATCACATACTCGCAACCGAGGTCACGCAAAGTTCGAATTGCCTCGATCAGTTGCTCTGGCGTGCCGCTACCGGCCTGAGGTGTGCTCATGGAATTCAGCATGGCGTCGGTGGCCGCGTCACCAGCGAGTGTGACCATTCGGGATCGCACCCGGGCCAGTCGGTCCTGGACCTCCGACTCCGTCTCCCCGACAACCACATTGATGTTCACCGACCGGACGATGGCATCAAAATCAGTACCGGCCTTGCGGCAGTGACCGGCGAGCACCTCGGACTTGTGTGCGAACCCCTCGGGTTCGGATGTGAAGTTCGTGTACTGGGCATACCTCGCGGCGATACCTAGCGTGACCCTCTCCCCACCTCCGGCTATCCAGAGCGGAATACCTTCATCTTGAAGGGGTGTAGGCGCCACGATCGCCCCGTCAGCCTGATAGTGCGTGCCGCTGAATGTCACGGTGCCGGTGCGCCACGCCTCGCGCATGATTTGCACGCCCTCGTCGAGTCGCGCCAGCCGAACGCCAGCCGACGGAAAACCGTATCCGTATGCGCGCCATTCGTGTTCATACCAGCCACCGCCGATCCCCATTTGGATGCGGCCACCTGAGATGAGGTCGACCGTCGCCGCGACTTTGGCCAGATAGACGGGGTTGCGATAGCTCATCGCGGTGCACATTTGCCCAAGTTTGATCCGCGAGGTTGTGGCGGCATAGGCGGACATCAGCGACCATGCTTCGTGGGTAGCCTCGCGCGTCGGGACCGGGACGGTGTGGAAGTGGTCGTAGACCCACAGCGAATCCCAAACGCCACCGTCGTCGGCATAGCCCGCGAGGTCGCGCATCACCTGCCATTGGTCGCCCGGTTCGATTCCGACCAGATCGAGTCGCCAGCCCTGCGGGATAAAGAGTCCAAAGCGCACAGTTGCAACTCTAGGCGTAGCCCCGAAATGCGAGAAGTCCCCGAAACCGCCGCGGCGGCTCCGGGGACCTTCGGCAGTGACTAGCTCAACAGCGAATCCGGCGGGTTGAACCGATCCCCGTACTTGGCGGCCAACTCTTTGGCGCGGGCCACGAAGGCCTCCTTACCGACGCCTCCGGCACCCTGATAGCCGACGATGAACTGCGCCGAGCCGCCGGTGTACGGCGGGAAACCGATTCCCATGATGGAACCGATGTTGGCATCGGCGGTCGAGGTGAGCACTCCCTCGTCGAGACACTTCTGCGTCTCGAGCGCCTCAGCGAACAGCATCCGGTCGATCATGTCCTGCAGGGGCGGGTTGGACGAACCCGAGTTGAACGTTTCCGCCAGCCCTTCCCACAGTCCGGCCCGCTTGCCATCGACGTAGTTGTAGAAGCCCGCACCCTTCAACCGCGACGGCCGGCCAGCGTCGATCATTGTGTTGACCACGGCCTCAGCCGGATGCGGCTCATAGGTACCGCCAGCATCCTCGATACCCTTGCGGGACGCCGTGGCGATCTTCTGCATCAGCTCGAGGTTGAGCTCGTCGGACAGCTGCAGCGGCGGCGCCGGATACCCGGCTTGCGAACCCGCCTGCTCGATGCTGGCCGGCGCGACGCCCTCACCGAGCATCGCGAGCGCCTCGTTAACAAACGTCCCGATGACACGGCTGGTGAAGAAGCCGCGGCTGTCGTTCACCACGATCGGCGTCTTCCCGATGGCCAACGTGTAGTCGAATACCCGGGCCAGCGTTTCATCGGAGGTCTTCTCACCCTTGATGATCTCCACCAACGGCATCTTGTCGACCGGTGAGAAGAAGTGGATCCCGATGAAGTCCTCTTGCCGCTTCACGCCGGTAGCCAGACCCGTGATCGGCAGCGTCGAGGTGTTCGAGCCGAGCACCGCGTTGGGCTCCACGATGTCCTCGATCTCCTGGAACACCTTGTGCTTGAGTTCCTGGCTTTCGAAGACCGCCTCGATCACGAAATCGACGCCTTTGAGGTCAGCGGCCTCGGCGGCAGGCGTGATGCGGGCGAGCAGCGCCTTGGATTTCTCCTCGGTTGTGCGTCCACGCTCGAGAGCCTTGGCTTCGATCTTCTCGGAGTAGCTCTTGCCCTTCTGCGCGGCTTCGAGCGTGACGTCCTTGAGGACGACGTCGTAGCCGGCCCTCGCCGAGACGTAGGCGATGCCGGCGCCCATCATGCCGGCACCGAGCACGCCAATCTTGGTGATCGGGGTCTCGCCGATGCCGTCCGGGCGCGAGCCACCGCCGTTGATGTGCTGCAGATCCAGGAAGAAAGCCTGGATCATGTTCTTGGCGGTCTGGCCGGTGACCAACGAGGTGAAGTACCGGCTCTCGATACGGGTGGCGGTGTCGAAGTCGACCTGAGCACCCTCGACGGCGGCGTCCAGAATCGCTCGCGGTGCCGGCATCGGCGCGCCCTTGAGTTGCTTGCGCAGCAGCGCCGGGAACGAGGGCAGGATCGCGGCCAGCGCCGGGTGCGACGGAGTGCCGCCGGGCATCTTGTAGCCCTTCTGGTCCCATGGCTGGGTGTGGGCATCCGGGTTGGCCTTGATCCACGCCTTCGCCGCTGGAATCAGTTCATCGACGGAGCCGACCAATTCATCGACCAGGCCGGTGTCTTTCGCCTTGCCGGGCTTGAATCGGGTGCCCTGGGACAGCACCTCCATGAATGCCTTCTGGATGCCGAACATCCGCACGGTGCGCGCCACGCCGCCGCCACCGGGCAGCAGGCCCAGCGTCACCTCGGGCAGGCCGACGACCACGCCCTTCACATCGGCTGCGATGCGGTGGTGGCATGCCAGCGCGATCTCCAGGCCGCCACCGAGGGCAGCGCCGTTGATGGCCGCCACCACGGGCTTGCCCAGCGTTTCCAGCGCACGCAAGTCCGCCTTGATGAACTCGACCTCGGCGAAGGCTTCGGCGGCGTTCTCCGGTCCGACCTTCATCATTCCTTTGAGGTCACCGCCGGCGAAGAAGGTCTTCTTCGCACTGGCGATCACCACGCCGGTAATCGAGTCCTTTTCCTCCACAAGACGTTGAACGGCCTTGTGCATCGACTCCTTGTAATGCTCGTTCATCACGTTGGTCGAGCCGGTGGGGTCGTCCAGCGTCAGGGTGACGATGCCGTCGGCATCTTTGTCCCACTGAATTGTGTTCTCTGCCATTACCGTTCGTACCCTCTCAGACTCGTTCAATGATTGTGGCCACACCCATGCCGCCGCCGATGCACAACGTGACCAGCGCGCGTCGCGCGTCGCGCCGCTCCAACTCGTCGACCATGGTTCCCATGATCATGGCGCCGGTGGCGCCCAGCGGGTGGCCCATCGCGATGGCGCCACCGTTGACGTTGAG
>CAZCHU010000221.1:0-4278 GCA_964498215.1 uncultured Mycobacterium sp.
ATGTTCCCCGTCGCTGCTGCCGGCCTGGGTGCCCTCACTATGCGGTCGCGACGCTCACGTTCGTCTATTCCGACTCCACGGCCGTGGTGGGTCCGCTGGCTACCGTGTCCGAGCCGCACTCCTGGGATCTCTGCGTCCTGCACGCCGGCCGCATCACCGCGCCACGCGGATGGGAACTGGTTCGCCACGCCAGCTCGCTGCCGGCATACCCCGACGACGACGACCTGGTCGCGCTTGCCGACGCAGTGCGCGAAGGCCGCGAAGGCGCCAGCGTCGGCGCCCCCAAAGGTAGTTTCACCGGGGGTTTCAGCGATTCAGCCGCCGGCGCGCTGGGCGGCGCCGTGATGGCTCCACCCGCCAATCGACCCGAAACCAACGGCCGCCGCCGCGGGCACCTTCGCGTCCTACCTGACCCCGCTGACTAAGAGATCCCACTGGCCGAAACGGCGTCCCAGCACGTCGAGCTGACCCGTTTTCCCCGCCGGAATGCGATTGCGATGGAAATGGGCGACCTGCAGGTGGCGGGCGGCGGCTAGGCTGGCTGCAACACTCGGTTCGTCCAAGGGAGCACTATGTCTCGGCCCGCCGCGGCGGTACAGCGCGTCATCAAGGCCTATGACGTGCGTGGTCTGGTGGGCGAGGAGATCGATGAGCAGTTCGTCTCCGAGGTCGGTGCCGCCTTTGCCCGGTTGGTCCGCGACAGCGGGAAGGTGGTCATCGGCCACGATATGAGGGCGAGTTCGCCGCCGCTGGCTAAGGCGTTCGCCGAAGGTGTGCTGGCCCAGGGCCTCGATGTGGTGCACATCGGGCTGGCCTCGACCGATCAGCTCTACTTCGCCTCCGGTCTGCTGGACTGCCCGGGCGCAATGTTCACCGCCAGCCACAACCCGGCCGCCTACAACGGGATCAAGCTGTGTCGCGCCGGCGCCAAGCCGGTTGGCAAGGACACCGGACTGACCACCATCAGCGACGACGTCATCGCCGGCGTCCCCGACTTCGATGGCCCGCGCGGCACCGCCAGCGATCGCGATGTCCTCGCTGATTACGGCGAGTTCCTCCGCAACCTGGTCGACATCGGCGGGCAGCGTTCGCTTCGGGTCGCCGTCGACGCCGGCAACGGGATGGCCGGACATACCGCCCCGGCTGTTTTGGGGCCGATCTCGTCGATCACACTGTCGCCGCTGTTCTTCGAACTCGACGGCACGTTCCCCAACCACGAGGCCAACCCGCTGGACCCGGCCAACCTCGTCGACCTGCAGGCCTATGTGGTGGAGACCGGCTCCGACATCGGGCTGGCGTTCGACGGTGACGCCGATCGGTGCTTCGTGGTGGACGAATTGGGCCGGGCGGTATCGCCGTCGGCGGTCACCGCGCTGGTCGCCGCCCGGGAGCTGACGCGCGAGATCGGGGCGACCGTCATTCACAACCTCATCTGCTCGCGCGCGGTGCCCGAGCTGGTCACCGAGCGCGGCGGCACGCCGGTACGCTCCCGGGTCGGGCATTCCTATATCAAGGAGCTGATGGCCGAGACCGGTGCGATCTTCGGCGGCGAACACTCCGCGCACTACTACTTTCGCGACTTCTGGGGTGCGGACTCCGGAATGCTGGCCGCACTGCATGTGCTGGCCGCCCTCGGAGAGCAGGACCGCCCGCTGTCGGAGATGATGGCCGACTACCAGCGCTACGAAGCCTCCGGCGAAATCAACTTCACCGTGACCGATGCGCCGGCCGTCGTGGACGCCGTACTGGCGGCCTATGGGAGTCGCGTGCAAGCCCTCGATCACCTTGACGGTGTCACCGTCGACCTCGGTGACGGCAACTGGTTCAACCTGCGGATGTCCAACACCGAACCTTTGCTGCGTCTCAACGTCGAAGCCCGCACCCCCGAGGGAGTTAGGGAGATCGTCGACGAGGTCGCCAGTCATGTCGCTACGGGCGCAAGGGAACCGACGTGAACACCAGCTCGGCTTCGGCCGCGGTGGTGGACCTCGACGATGCCGACGGCCTGCTCGGCGCCGATCGACTTGGTTTGCTGCGGGCAGCTTCGATGGCGGGCGCCCAGGTGCGCACCATCGCGTCCGCAGTTGAGGAAGGCGAGCTGGAACCGCTCCGGTCCGACGCGCCGCCCCGAACGGTGGTGTGGGTTGGCGGTCGCGGCCCCGCCGAGAATGCGGGAGCGATGCTCGCCGCTGCACTCGCCGGGACAGTCGGCACGCCCATCGTTGTCGCGTCCGAGGCCCCGCCGTGGATCGGTGCGCTCGATGCGCTGATCGTTGCCGGCGACGAAGCCGACGATCCGCTTCTCGTCTCGGCCGCGGCGATGGGTGTTCGCCGCGGTGCCCGGGTGGTGGTGGTGGCACCCTACGAGGGTCCGCTGCGCGACGCCGCGGCCGGCCGTTCGGTGGCGCTGCCGCCGAGACTGCACGTTCCCGACGACTTCGCTTTGGTCCGCTATCTGGCAGCGGGGTTGGCAGTCCTGCAGGTGCTCGTCCCGGGCAGCCGGTGGGACCTCGCGGCACTCGCCGACGCGTTGGACGCCGAAGCGTTCCGGAACAGCGCCGGCACCGAGCTCTTCACGAACCCGGCCAAGGGTCTTGCCGAGCGGATGGCGGGTCGAGACGTTGTGTTCGCGGGCGAGACCGCGCCGTTGCTGGCGCTGGCTCGGCACGCATGTGCGGTCATGCTGCGCGTCGCGCACACGACAGTAGCCGCGGTCGGTTTGGCTGACGCGCTGGTCGCGATCAGCACGGGCTGGGACGGTGATCGCGGGGACCGAGGTGAGCGTTCGATCTTTCACGATGAGGAGATCGACGGACCGCTGCCCCGTCGCACTCGTACCATCGTGCTGACCACCGATGCCGGGAGGCCCACTGTCGTCGACCGGGTGATGGGTTTTGGTGACGTCGATGTGATCAACGCCGATGACGTGCCGAACTCTCCAGGCGGTGCGGAGTCGACGCCCGGAATCGGAAGTCCTGAACAACAATTGGCATTGTTGGCGGTCCGCATCGAGATGGCGGCGGTCTACCAACGGCTGGTTCGAGGTTGAATTCGTGCATCTGTTGAGGGGAGCGGTGCGAACCTACGCCTGGGGTTCGAGGACCGCTATTGCCCAGTTCACCGGGGCGCCGAGTCCGACACCGCATCCGGAGGCAGAGCTGTGGTTCGGCGCTCATCCGGGCGATCCGGCGTGGTTACAGACCGACCAGGGCGAGAAGTCCCTGCTCGATGCGTTGCGGGCAGACCCGGACGGCGAACTCGGGCCGACGGTGCGGGAGCGCTTCGGTGACACGTTGCCGTTTCTGCTGAAGGTTCTTGCCGCCGACGAACCGCTATCCCTGCAGGCGCACCCGAGCACCGAGCAGGCCGTCGACGGATTCGCCCGAGAGGAGCGGATGGGCATCCCCGTCTCGGCGCCCACCCGTAACTACCGTGATCGCAGCCACAAGCCCGAGCTTCTGGTGGCGCTGAGCCATTTCGAAGCACTCGCCGGTTTCCGGTTGGCCGCGCGAACGGTCGAGTTGATGCGGGCACTGGCCCCAGAGGCGCTTGAGCCGTTCGTCAACCTGCTGTCCGGGGAGTCCGACGCCGAGGGGCTGCGGGCACTGTTCACCACGTGGATCACCTGCCCCCAGCCGGACCTGGACCGGTTGGTGCCCGCCGTCATCGATGGTGCGATCAACTATGTGCGCTCCGGGGAGCAGGAGTTCGCCGCTGAGGCCAGAACGGTGCTTGAACTCGGCGAGCGCTATCCCGGTGATGCCGGCGTCCTCGCCTCGCTGCTGCTCAACAGGGTGGCGCTGGCTCCGGGGGAGGGGATCTATCTACCTGCCGGGAATCTGCACGCCTACCTGCACGGTGTCGGTATCGAGGTAATGGCCAACTCCGACAACGTATTACGCGGAGGGCTCACTCCCAAGCACGTCGACGTTCCCGAACTGCTACGCGTACTCGACTTCAGCCCGGCCAGCAACGTCGTCGTTCAGCCCGAAACTCTGCGAGGTGGAGCTGAATTGGTTTACGACACTCCCGCCCCGGAGTTTGCGGTGTCGGTTCTCGATGTCGATGGCGAGCACCTCGGCCACGAGATCGATGCACCGACCCGGCACGACGGCCCGCAGATTCTGCTGTGCACCGAAGGTGCGGTCACGTTGCACGCCAAGACAAGTGCTGTGGTGCTCGAGCGTGGCGCGGCGGCCTGGGTCGGCGCCGACGACGGACCGATCAGGTTGGACGCTCAGCAACCGACCCGACTTTTTCGCGTGACCGTCGGGATCT
>CAZCHU010000222.1:0-4259 GCA_964498215.1 uncultured Mycobacterium sp.
CGTCCACTTCGTTCAACCGGCCGAACAGGTAGTTGTAGACGCTTGCGCTGGGGATATCGACTTCGGGGAAGGGGCTCGCGAAGCTCATGAACCGATCGAACCACGTCCGGCGTCTGCACGGGGGGTGTTCTGCGCCCAGCGGGTCAGCGTTCGTCGAGTTGTTTGATCAATTTCTTTGGGGCAACCAGCCGGAACGACGAGTCCACCAGCTCGGAAACCTCGGCCCAATCCACCGGGTGCGCCACGAGATCCAGGCCCAGCCAGCCGAACGGCCCCAGGTAGGCCGGATGGAAGAAACGGGTGTCCTGTTCGAGCGCTTTGCGGTCACTGCCGTCGACCTTGATCAGAATCGAGTGCGGGTACTGCACGTAGGCGCCCTTCGTCTCGCCCTTGACGCTTCCGCCGTAGATGGCAAACATCTTGGGCGCGCAGAACACGGGCCGGCCCCAGGAGACCTTCTCGAACGCCGCTGGGAATCCGAGCGCGATCGCACGAACTTCGGCCAGGCCGAGGTCGTCGTCGCTGAACATGATCGGATGGGGCATGGTGGCCAGGTTACCCAGCGCCGGTCCGGGTGTCGGTGCGCTTCGATAGCCTGCCAGGGTGAGTCCCAAGGCGACCCCTGGTCCAGAGGCGGTGCTGGCCGAGCAGGCTGACGATGCTCCCGGCGCCGGCCTTCGGCGCCGCTGGCAAGAGCTCGCGGACGAGGTGCGAGGCCATCAGTTCCGCTACTACATCCGCGACGCGCCGGTGATCTCCGACGCAGAGTTCGACACCCTGCTACGTGAGCTGCAGGCCCTCGAAGACGAGCATCCTGAGCTGCGTACCCCGGATTCCCCCACCCAACAGGTCGGTGGTGCGGGCTTCTCAACTGACTTCACCGCCGCCGAGCACCTCGAGCGGATGCTGAGCCTGGACAACGCGTTCACCCCCGACGAGCTGGCGGCCTGGACCGAGCGGATCAAGGGCGAGATCGGTTCCGACGCTCATTTCCTCTGCGAGTTGAAGATCGACGGCGTCGCGTTGGCCCTCGTCTATCGCGACGGGCGGCTGGTACGTGCCGCGACCCGCGGCGACGGACGGACCGGGGAGGATGTCACGCTCAATGCGCGAACGATAGAGGACGTTCCCGAAGAACTTTCGGGGACAAAGGAATTCCCATTGCCCTCGGTACTGGAAGTGCGCGGCGAAGTGTTCTTTCGCGTCGCCGATTTCGAGGACCTGAACGCCGGTCTCGTCGCTGAGGGCAAGCCACCCTTCGCCAACCCGCGCAACAGTGCAGCCGGGTCGTTGAGGCAGAAGAACCCCGCGGTCACCGCGCGCCGCAGGCTTCGGATGATCTGCCACGGTCTCGGTCATGTGGAAGGCCCCGCAGGCCCACCCTTTGCCTCACTGCATGAGGCGTACCGGGCACTCAAAGAGTGGGGGCTGCCGGTGTCCGACCACACCGCTCAGGTCCAGGGGTTGGATGCGGTTACCGAACGGATCGCATACTGGGGTGAGCACCGGCATGACGTCGACCACGAGATCGACGGGGTAGTGGTGAAAGTCGACGAGTTGGCGCTACAGCGACGACTCGGCTCGACGTCCCGGGCCCCCCGCTGGGCGGTGGCCTACAAGTACCCGCCCGAGGAAGCCACCACCAAATTGCTCGACATCCGCGTCAGCGTGGGGAGAACGGGGCGGGTGACGCCATTCGCCCATATGGAGCCGGTCAAGGTCGCGGGGTCCACGGTCGGTCTGGCTACGCTGCACAACTCCTCGGAGGTCGTCCGCAAGGGCGTGCTGATCGGCGATACCGTGGTGATCCGAAAGGCCGGAGATGTGATCCCCGAAGTACTCGGTCCGGTGGTCGACCTCCGCGATGGCTCCGAACGCGAGTTCGTGATGCCCACCCGCTGTCCCGAGTGCGGAACCGAACTTGCGCCGGCCAAGGAGGGTGACGCCGATATCCGCTGCCCCAATTCGCGTAGCTGCCCGGCGCAGTTGCGGGAGAGAGTGTTTCACGTGGCCGGGCGTGGCGCTTTCGACATCGAGGGCCTCGGTTTCGAAGCAGCGACAGCTCTGCTCCAGGCCGGGGTCATCATCGACGAAGGTGATCTGTTCGCTATCACTGCCGAGGACCTGCTGCAGACCGAGCTGTTCACCACGAAAGCCGGAACGGTGTCGGCCAACGGGAAGAGGTTGCTGGCCAACCTGGGCAACGCCAGATCCCAACCACTGTGGCGGGTGCTGGTCGCGCTGTCGATTCGCCACGTGGGGCCGACTGCGGCACGGGCCCTGGCCACGGAGTTCGGCACTCTGGATGCCATCACGGCGGCAACCGAGGAGCAGCTCGCCGCGACCGAAGGGGTGGGTTCGACGATCGCAGCGGCGGTTATCGACTGGTTCACCGTCGACTGGCACCGGGCGATCGTCGACAAGTGGCGGGAAGCCGGCGTGCGGATGGCCGACGAGCGTGATGACAGCGTCGAGCGCACGCTGGAGGGGCTGTCGATCGTCGTGACCGGATCGTTGACCGGCTACTCACGCGACGAGGCCAAGGAGGCCATCATCGTCCGCGGTGGAAAGGCGGCCAGTTCGGTGTCGAAGAAGACCGCCTATGTGGTGGCCGGGGATGCTCCGGGGTCCAAGTATGACAAGGCAGTCGAGCTCGGCGTGCCGGTGCTCGACGAGGCCGGTTTCCGGATGTTGTTGTCCGACGGACCCATCCAAGCGACCGGGGGCCCGGATGCGTAGATTCGTCGACATCTCGGTCCCGCTGCAGGCAGGGATCGTGTCGGATCCACCCGGGCATCTGCCCGAGATCGACTACTACGACCATCGGCAAACCGCGACGGAGGTCGTGTCATTCTTCCCGGGCGCAACCGTCGATGACCTACCCGACCGGGAGGGCTGGGCGATCGAACGCGTCCGGATGACCACGCACAACGGCACGCATGTCGACGCGCCCTATCACTACGCCTCAACCATGGACGGTGGAAAGCGCGCAATCACCATCGACGAGATACCGCTGGAATGGTGCCTGCAACCCGCGGTCAAACTGGACTTTCGCCACCTGCCGGACGGCTACGTCGCCACGGCTGACGACGTTGAGCACGAGCTTCGGCGCATAGGCCATACCCTGGCGCCGCTGGAGATCGTCATCGTCAACACCAGCGCCGGCACCAGCTACGGCCACGACGACTATGTCCAGAAGGGTTGCGGGATGGGACGCGAGGCGACCCTGTACCTGCTCGAGCGTGGGGTTCGACTGACCGGCACCGACGCCTGGAGTTGGGACGCGCCGTTCTCCTATACCGCCCAGCGTTACGCCCAAAACCATGATGCTTCACTCATTTGGGAAGGTCATCGGGCCGGAAGGGTCATCGGGTATTCGCACATAGAGAAGTTGCACAATCTGGAATCGCTTCCTGCCGACGGTTTCGAGGTCGCCTGCTTTCCGGTCAAGGTGCATGCCGCATCGGCTGGTTGGACTCGAGCGGTCGCGATATTCGATGATGACATGGCTCCTGTTGGCCCACAGGAGGATTGACGGTTGCGTTAGGTTGAGTAATCGTGGCTACCCTTACCTGGCTTGGTGCACCGGGCGACGCCCAAAAGTGGTCAGCGCTTGGCTTCACTGTTGACGACCATGCGGTTCAGGTTGGGCAGGTGTGTTGCACGTTCACCGCGGACAGGGGCTGGGGTTTCGACGAAATCTGTTCTGATCCAGCCATTCTCGGGGTGGATACGGTGTGTCGGCCGGTTGCCGACGGTGCGGTACACCCCAACGGGGTGACCCGCGTCGACCACATCGTCTACACGGTGCCGGACTTGGATGCGGCCATCGCTGCGTTGTCGTCCGTGCTGGGCATCGCCCCGCGCCGACGCTTGCACCCGCGCGGCCCCACAGGGCCGGAGATGGCCTTCTTTCGCGTGGGTGAGTCCGTCATCGAAGTGGTCGGCGCCGACGCGGCCCCGGCGCTGATCGGACTTGCGCTGTGGTCCAACGACGTGGACCGGACCGTTGGCGTTATCCGGGCGCTCGGCGGGCCAATCTCAGATCCGAAACCAGCGGTTCAGGGTGGGCGTATCGCCAGTGTGTGGCATGGCTATCTCGGCTGGGGGCTGGCCATCATGGGCCCATGATCGGCTCTCGTCGCGCCTTCAGGTGTCCCGAAGCCCGATGATCAAGTCTCTGAGTTCTGCCAGGTTTTCGTCGGCAGACCGACGGAAACCGCGCAACTCGGTCTTCACCTCGGCAATATCGGTCTTCA
>CAZCHU010000223.1:0-4177 GCA_964498215.1 uncultured Mycobacterium sp.
GCCACGCTGGAGAATCTTGCCGTGCTGCGCACCCTGGTCGCCGCCATCGGTACCTTCGAGGATCTCGACTTCGACGCGGTCGCTGACCTGCGGCTGGCCGTCGACGAGGCGTGCACCCGGCTGATCCGGTCGGCCGTGCCTGGCGCGACCCTGCTCCTGGTGGTCGACCCGCAACCCGAAGCTCTCGTTGTGCGCGCCTCAACCACGTGCGACGGCGTGGACATCCTGGCCCCGGGAAGCTTCAGCTGGCATGTCCTGAGGTCGCTGACCGATGAGGTCAGCACCTTCTCCAACGGTCAGGTGGCCGACGACAGCCAGCTATTCGGGATTTCGATGACGACGAGGCGAGCGAGCGCCCTGCGGTGAGGCGTTCGCCTTCCCGAGGTTCGTCACGACGGTCGAGCGCTGAATACGCCGACGTGGTCGGACTCTTCCGCGAGCTCGCTGAACTCGACGACGGGTCAGCAGCGTTCCAGCAACAACGGGACCGCATCGTCGAGCGGTGCCTGCCACTGGCGGACCACATTGCCCGTCGCTTCGATGGCCGTGGCGAGGCCCGCGACGATCTCGTGCAGGTCGCCCGGGTAGGTCTGGTCAACGCGGTGATCCGGTTCGACGTCACCGCCGGGTCCGACTTCGTCTCGTTCGCGGTGCCGACCATCATGGGCGAGGTCCGCAGGCACTTTCGCGACAGCACCTGGTCGGTCAAGGTGCCGCGACGCCTCAAGGAACTGCACCTGCAGCTGAGCGCGGCAACGGCCGAACTGTCGCAGCGAGTGGGCCGTGCACCCACTGCCACCGAGCTGGCTGCCGAGTTGGAGATGGACCGCGACGAGGTAATAGAAGGACTCGTCGCGGGCAGCTCATACAACACCTTGTCCATCGACAGCGGTGGCAGCGGCAGTGAGGATACGTTCGCGATAGCCGACACCCTCGGCGACCTGGACGCCAACCTCGATCAGATCGAGAACCGCGAGGTTCTCAGGCCGTTGTTGGAGTCGCTGCCCGAGCGTGAGCGCACCGTGGTGGTGCTCCGCTTCTTCGAGTCTCTGACCCAGACGCAGATCGCTGAGCGGGTCGGCATCTCGCAGATGCACGTGTCCCGGCTGCTGACCAAGTCGCTGGCGCGGCTCCGGGATCAGCTGCAGTAGCCGCTGGGATTCTGCGAGCGACCCGAATCGCGGGGCTTAGTCACCGAGCATGGCATCGGCGAAGCGCTGGACCGCGGCTGCCCCGGTCCGGGCGGCGTGCTCGTGGCCCGGGCGGGCGCGACATTCGATCGCTTGGGTCGACGGGATCAGCGTCACCTCGGCGAGCAATTCCCCCGTCGTCGGCTCGCACACCGCCCACGAGCACAGGGTCCCCGAATCCCACTGTGCCGCACGATGCTTCACGTAGTCGGCTCGCGTCTCTCCGAGGTCGACCAAGGCGGGGACGTCATCGACGCGGTCGTCGGCGCGCAGTGCACGCAGATACCAGGCGCCGGCGTTGATCTCCACGGGTTCCACCGGACTCAGTGTGCCATCCGGCGTTGCTATCGAGTGCTGCCATCCGGCGCTGGAGAGGGACCGGCCCCGCTCCCACCGGTCGTGACCGTTGAAGCGGGGCCGCCTCCCACCCCTCAGCTAATCTGTATCCCCGCCCTGGGCAAACTCTAGTCGATGGGCCACTCCTGCGAAACCGTTATGAGCGCATGAGTTCATTAGGGGTTTTGAGCCAAGCCTGACGAACAACGAGCAGGCCATCGGGGGACTAGGCAATCTAGCGCGCAAGCAGACAGCGAACGCAAATCGCAACATGCCGAAGGCGACGCCATCGGGACCTGGGTACGGTGAGCAAGACCGAGGACCGCCGGCAGGGCGTGTCCCGTACCGGAGGGGCAGATGAAAGTACTGATCACGGGCGGCACCGGCTTTGTCGGTGCCTGGACCGCCAAGGCCGTCCAGGACAAGGGTCACGACGTTCGGTTCCTGGTGCGAAGCGTGGAACGGTTGACCGCCAGTGCGGGCAGTATCGGGGTCGACACCGGTGATCACGTCCTCGGCGACATCGCCGATTCCGGTTCAACCGGCGACGCGCTGGACGGTTGTGACGCCGTCATCCACTGTGCCGCAATGGTTTCCACTGACCCCAGTCGGGCCGACGAAATGCTGCACACCAACCTCGAGGGCGCCCGAAACGTGCTGGGAGGGGCGGTGGCCCGGGGACTGGATCCCATCGTCCACGTATCGAGTTTCACCGCACTGTTCCGCCCTGAACTCAAGATGTTGCATGCCGATCTTCCGGTGGTCGGAGGCAGTGACGGCTATGGCAGATCCAAGGCCGTCGTTGAGGCCTACGCGCGGGGCCTGCAGGACGGCGGCGCACCCGTCGACATCACATACCCCGGGATGGTGCTCGGACCGCCAGCGGGTGAACAGTTCGGCGAGGCGGCCGAAGGGGTTGAGGCCGCGCTCAAGATGCGCGGCGTGCCCGGACGCAGCGCCGCCTGGACCGTCATCGATGTCCGCGACCTCGCGGACCTGCATGTAGCTCTGCTGGAGCCGGGGAAAGGGCCGCGCCGCTACATGGCAGGCGGGCAGCGGATTCCGGTGGATCAGCTGGCCGCAATGATCGGCACTGCCGCTGACCGCTCGCTGTCAGTGTTCCCGGTGCCCGACACTGCGCTGCGCGGTGTGGGGGCGCTGTTCGACACCATCGGCTCGTACCTGCCCTTCGATACACCGATCAACTCCGCGGCGATGCAGTACTACACCCAGATGCCGTCATCCGACGACACCCCAAGCCAGCGCGACCTCGGCGTCACGCAGCGCGACCCGGCCGAAACACTGGCCGACACTGTGGAGGGCCTGCGGCGGGTCGGCCGAATCTGATTACGCGGTCGACAGGTTGGGTTGTGCGAGCGCGCGCAAATGCACGCAACACGCCGCCGGTGGGCGGGCAGACACGCGCGCCCGCCGGAAAAATTAGTCCTTGATCTCGCAGAGCACGGTGCCCTGGGTGATGGCTGCGCCCGCCTCGGCGGACAGGCCGGTGATGACACCGTCCTTGTGGGCGGTGACGGGGTTCTCCATCTTCATGGCCTCCAGCACCACCACCAGGTCACCGGCGGCAACGGTTTGCCCCTCCTCGACCGCGACCTTGACGACGGTGCCCTGCATCGGTGCGGTCACCGAATCGCCGGAGGCCGCCGTGCCGCCGCCGCGGCCACGCTTGCGCGGCTTGGGCTTGCGGTGGATCACACCGCTGGCTCCGCCGCCACCACCGACCGCGAGGTCGCCGGGCAGGGATACCTCGAGCCGACGTCCGCCGACCTCGACCACGACGGTCTGCCGGGGGATGGTGTCTTCCTCGTCGACCGGGTCGCCGCCGGTGAACGGTTCGACGGTGTTGTCCCACTCGGTCTCGATCCAGCGGGTGTGCACGTCGAAGCCCTCGCTGCTGCCGATGAAAGCGGGATCGGCGGTCACAGCGCGATGGAACGGGACGACGGTGGCGAGACCTTCGATGATGAACTCATCGAGAGCTCTGCGGGAGCGTTCCAGCGCTTCCTCGCGGGTAGCTCCGGTGACGATCAGCTTGGCCAGCATCGAGTCGAACTGACCGCCGATCACCGAGCCGGTCTCCACGCCGGAATCCAGCCGCACGCCCGGACCGCTGGGAGGCTCGAACCTGGTGACCGGGCCGGGGGCGGGCAGGAAGCCACGTCCGGCGTCTTCGCCGTTGATCCGGAATTCGAACGAGTGCCCGCGAGGCGTCGGATCCTCGGTGATGTCCAGCGCTTCACCGTTGGCGATCTTGAACTGCTGGCGCACCAGGTCCAGGCCCGAGGTCTCCTCCGTGACGGGGTGCTCGACCTGCAGTCGGGTGTTCACCTCCAGGAAGCTGATCAGGCCGTCCTGGCCGACCAGGTACTCGACGGTGCCGGCGCCGTGGTAGCCGGCCTCCCGGCAGATCCGCTTGGCGGACTCGTGGATCTCCTTGCGCTGCGCATCGCTCAGGAACGGAGCCGGGGCTTCCTCGACCAGCTTCTGAAAGCGGCGCTGCAGCGAGCAGTCCCGGGTGCCGGCGACCACGACATTGCCATGAGTGTCTGCGATGACCTGCGCCTCGACGTGGCGTGGCTTGTCCAGGTAGCGCTCGACGAAGCACTCGCCGCGGCCGAACGCCGCGACGG
>CAZCHU010000224.1:0-2177 GCA_964498215.1 uncultured Mycobacterium sp.
GGTCTACGGCTGGCCGAGCCGGGCTATGCGTCGCCGATGATCCAGTGCCTGGCCTGCTCGAGTTGATCTCCGGGAAACGCCCGGATCTCGGCCGTGACGAAATGCGACGTCAGATGCTCGGCGAAGTCGCCGAGGTGCGAGTCGGTGACGACGGCAACCTTCTTGACGTGTTTCTGGTGATCGCGCACAAAACGTATGTGGGTCACCAGGGCCCCGAAGCCGTCCCATCCGGGAAACCGGGGTGCATCGATGATGAGGCCGGCCAGATCGCCGCCCGCTTCGATCTGAGGATCAACGACCTTGGCAAGTTCCGCGAAGTCGCTCTTTTCCAGCGATGATTCCGGCCTCACCCGAAGTATCGAGCGCGCGGTGTCTAGTTCGTAATCGATCACAGGTACTCCCTCGTCGTGGACGTCTCACTAATCGTCGGACTTGGGCAGTCGGGTTGCAGCAGAACTAAGACACCATCCCGAGGGTCTTTGGTCAGCTCTCGTCGAGGGTGGCCGGCAACTCACGCCTGTAGGTAGGGGGCCCAACGCTTGTCGAACCCGGCCTTGCGCGCGGCCAGTTGCGCGGCCCGCTCTTCGGGGGTCAGATAGACGGTGCCCGCCGGCAAGTGATCCTCGAGGTCTTCGAGCTTGGCGACTACCGATTGCACTCGCGGGATGTCCCTCGAATCGGGGTCTAGATCCTGGAAACGCATCGAAATGATCCCCTGGTTCAGCCCTCCGGTAGAAATCCAATTGGCCACCAGAGGATCGACGATCGAGACAACCATCGTGTACGTCCCGTCCGGGTTGGCGACAGCTTGATCATCGTTCAGACTCGTCTGTTGGTTCCAGTAGTCGTCGGTGATCGTCCAGTCGTTGTAGACCGGGACGGTGAAGAATCCTGAGTTGCCCGGTTCGATGGTCAGTATCAGCGCCTCGTCATCGGCGAGCTGGAAGTAGCCGTTACTTTGCAATTGGTTGGCCAGGAACTCGGCGTTGCTCGCCGGTTGGGTCATCACATTGGGCGGCCGCAGCTCGCCGGTCTCAGGGTCCGTCGTTGCCAGCGCCATGTACTTGGCTTCTTCGTTGGCCCCTCTGACAAACATGATCGTGGCGGCCAGTGGGCCCCGAACCAGCGATGTGTCGGCGATTCCCAACGGGGGGATCAACGACACCAACGAGGTCAGGAACGGACTGTCGTTGACCAGTGCGCCGAGGAACACAAACCCGCCCAGTTGGGCGAACAGGCTGTTTGGTGGCCCGTCGACCCGATGGATGGCGAGTTCCATCGGCTCCTCGGTGTTCCAGTCGCCCAAGGTGTTTCGAGCGGCGATGAGCGTGGAAGCAGAGGTCAGCTGCAGGTGGTTTCGTTGCCCCGGTGCCGCGGGTTCACCACTGACGGTGATGACGAACGTGCCGTCCTCGCTGATGTCAAGATCCTGCAAACTCACGATCGTCGAGGTTGTGCCGGCCAGGCCCTCGAGCACACTGAAGGTGCTGTCGGCGGGGATACCTTCGAAAAAGCGGCCGGTGATCACATACTCCGAGGTCTTGTTGACCGGGGTGAAGCGGTAGATGGTGTCCGGGTTGTCGTACAGCAGGCGCGAGCCGCCGACGTCGAGGTCGTACCAGTCATGTGGGGGCGCGACCTGGGTGACGAACGCAGGATCCATCGGATTGAGGATCTGCTGCTGGAACGCCGCAGCGAGCGCGTACTCATCGACGGCGTTGTCCAACGCTTCCCGGTTGGCCGCGTCGGGTCCCCCGACAAGTGTGAACTGCTCCTCGGCGGCCCCGAGGAAGCCCCATCGCAGAAGCACCTTCATGGCGGCCACCGGTAGCGACCTGGCCGTCTGCAGGGCGACCTTCTCGCGTTCGATCTGCTGCGGGGTGCCCAGCGGGCTGACCTGATTGCTCAGCGCGCTGTCGTCGAGGTCGACGCTCGCCTGCGAGGCAGCGGTCTGCCGTCGGGTGTACGCGGGCAATACCCCGTCCCCGGGCTCGGAGACCGGAGACTGCGGGTCGTTGACGTCCGGCGGGTCTAGTTCTGCGACCGGCACGTCACCGACCGACAGCTGCGTGACGGTCGCCTCGGCGGCAGCGGGCTGGTCGTCAGCAACCACGGGCGCCTCCACCGCGCTGCTCTCCGCAGACTCCAAGATGGAGTCGACGTCCGCTGGAGCAGCG
>CAZCHU010000224.1:2277-4162 GCA_964498215.1 uncultured Mycobacterium sp.
GCGCCGACCCGGCCGATGGCCCTGGCGTTACCCAGAGCGAGCCGGGTTTCGTTGGAAAGTCCTTGGGACGTTTGGTTCGGTGGACGACGCATCCCGCCTCCTCACGGCGTGCGGCAAGGATTCCCTGCCATCAGTTCTCTAGGTGTAGCAGGAGTCACAACCAGGAGCAACAGGCTCAACCTGCATGCCTCACGCATGCGACAAATGCACGAAATTGTCTACACGGTGTCGCTGGGTGTGGTGCTGTGCACCGTCGGGAATCGCGGACTGCTCACGCCGGTGCGGTTTCCTGGATAGTTTCGGATTGATATGACACGACCAGCGCAACCCGCGGCCCGTCCAGAGGAGGACACCGACGTTCTGCCGCGCGTGCGCGGGCCTCGACACCGCAGGAAGCGCCGCTCAAGGCAGCATCGACTGCTGGCCGGCGGACGGGTGCTCGCCGCGCTGGCCACAGTGCTAGCGCTGGTGATAACCGGGCTGGGCTGGGCCGGTTATCGCAGTCTGGCCGGAGGTTTCATCACCTCCCTAGCGCTCGCCGGCGGCCCGAACTCGACCGGCGGTGAGCAGAACATCCTCATCATGGGGCTCGATAGCCGGCTCGATCAACACGGCAACCCGCTACCTCAAGCCATGTACGAGGCGCTGCATGCCGGGGATGAATCGGTGGGTGGCTACAACGCCAACGTGTTGATCCTGCTGCATCTCCCCGCCGGGGACGGCCCGGTGATTGCGATCTCGATTCCCCGCGATGACTATGTCGACCTGCCGGGCTGCCCGAGTCAGGTATGCAAGGCCAAGATCAAGCAGGCCTACGGGCTGGCCTACGAGCAGACGATGGAGGAACTGGCGGGCCAGGCAACCTCTGAATCGGTCTCCGGCACAACAGGTGCCGATGTGGTGGCCGCCAACGAGCAGGCCGCCCGCGAGGCGGGTCGCAAAGAACAGATCAACACGGTGCGTGCGCTGCTCGATGTGCCGATCGACCATTTCATCGAGGTCACACTCGGCGCGTTCTTCAAGATCGCCGAAGTGGTGCAGCCCATCACGGTGTGTCTGAGCGACGACACCGCCGACGATTACTCGGGTGCGGACTTCCGCAAGGGTGTGCAACAGATCGACGCCGCTCAGGCCTTGGCGTTTGTGCGGCAGCGTCGCGATCTGAACGACGCAATGTTCACCGACCTGGATCGCACCAGACGCCAGCAGGCTTTCATCGTCTCGCTGATGTCGGCGCTGCGTCACGGTGGCGCACTGTCGAGTCCCAGCGCGCTGCGCAGGCTGGTTCAGGTCGCCCAACAGAACGTCGCTGTGGATGCCGGGTTCGACCTGGCCGGCTTCGTCGACTCCGACTCTGTCTTGAGCGGTCGGCCAATATCGTTGTATACCCTGCCGATCAGTGAGTTCGGTCAGAATCCCGCGGGAGAAGACGTCAATATCATCGACGTATCCGCCATCCGATCGATCGTGCGTAATCTGTTCGCCACCGGATCGCCTGACCCCACGCCTACGCCCGAGCCAGCGGTCTCCGCGGTGCTAGACGTCGTCAACGCCACTACTCAGGACGGTTTGGCCACCGCCGTCGAGAACGCTTTCGCAACGCGGGGATTCACCGCGGGGGAGGTGAGCACCGCCGATTCGCTGGCCGATACCAGCACGATCGAGTTCGGCGATGGCGCCGAACAGGCCGCAACGGTGCTCGCCGATCAGCTAGACCTGACCACCGCAGCCTCCGACAGTGTGGCCCCAGGCACGGTGCGGCTGACCATCGGGTCCGACTTCCCGGCCGAGGACTACCTCAGCAGCGACGGCACCGAGATCTTCGCCGCGCCCGAGGAAGCACCCACTGCTGCAGTCGATCCAGTGGACGCCACCGCTACCGGCG
>CAZCHU010000225.1:0-4112 GCA_964498215.1 uncultured Mycobacterium sp.
CTGGCGCTGATCAACGCCGTCGTACATGTCATTCGCGCAGAAGAAGAGGCGGACAACTCGGGGAATTTCCAGCCCGCGAACGCCCCGATGTGAGGACTATCTATCGGTGGCGTTGTCGATCATGGCACGGGCCATCTGGACTGCCTCATCGGTGATGGCGTAACCGCATGCCCACGTCTCCACCGTGAGGTTCGAGACCAGCGAGAGTGCGTGCTGACAGGCCCACCCCTCGGCGTCTTCCTGGTTGGCGAGCTGCGAGATCATGGTGTCGCTGACCTCGACGCCTTCCAGCTCCCAGAGGTAGTCGCCGTCACGCACCGCGACCACGTCGTTGGCGCACTGCTGCCACGTGGTCGCCGAACTGTCGAAGAAGTCCTGGGCATTCGCGGCTGCCGGATACAACACCGCGGTCTGCTCGACCCAATGGTCATTGTCGTCGCTGGGTTCGCGGGCGACCTGATCGCGGACCGCCGTCCAGTCGGTGCCGTCGTACACCGGTTCCTCGGCCCCGTAGATCGCGCCGAGACAGTCCGGATCGGACACCTCCGCGTAGTGGTCGGTCATCTCGTCGAGATCGCTGGTGACCTCCATCCGTGTCGCGCCGAGGATGTCGTTGAGTTCATCGATCGGGAGCAGCACATCGTCCAGATCCGCTTCGTCGAGCGGCGCCACGCTGTCTACCGGGTTCGCGCCTCGGGTCGCCGTGCCCTCCACTGTGCTGACACAGGCCGAGACCATCAGCGCCGCCGCTGTCGCCGTACCGATGCACCGGGCAGCGGTACGGATGCGAGTCACCGGGTCGTTCGAGGCAGACATCTCGACTGTGTGCGGCATTCTCATCTTGTCAGCGTCCCTGATGGCGGGCTCGCTGTCAGCGCCCCGGCGAAATCTTGTCGAGCATCAACTCGGCGACCTCGGCGGCCGGGCCGGCGGTGCCGACTGCCCGCGGGTCGGTGATCTCCACGTCGACGATGCAGTCCCCGGCCAGGCCCAGCGCACGCGAGACGCGCGCCGCGCCGCTGCCGCTCGACGCATGGAGCACGGTGGCCGAGACCACCCGATCGCCGAAGACGACGTCGGCGATCCTGGTCGACTCCTCGCCGTGCCCTGGTTGGCGCAGGACTACCGCCTGGCCATTGCAGCGTCGCCATTGGTCGGTGAGGGCCGCGAAGAACTTCTGCGCCTCCGGCACACTCGCCATCTGCACAACCCCGAAGAAACCCGACACCGGCGGTGCATCGAAGCCACCGCCGGCCCAGGAACCGCTGGCGACCGACCGGACCGGCGCGGCGGAATACACGATGTCTTGGAGGCGGTAAGCGGTGCTCACGCACTCCGCGGGCGTCACCGCGGCGGCGTCGACGGTGCGCAGCAGAATTTCGGGGCCGCCCTCGACGAGTTGTCCCATGAAGCCGTCGGGCCCGGTGTCCAGCGCCGCCGAAAGTTCCGGAGCGCTTGGCAGGAAGCCACCGACCGGGATCGCGACCAGGGGTTGGGCGGCCTCGGCGATGCGCACGACGGGCCGCTCATCGACCGCAGCGTTCGCACATCCGACGAGCGCCACGGCCGCGGTGGCGATGCCCAGCACACGCCCCGCAGAACCCACGCCCGCCATCACGCCTCTCCCGTCGAAGCCGTCACTTCCGTAACATCAGTAGCACGTTGCCGGCCTCCCCGGCAGCGGAACGGATTTCCTGGCCCGCCCGTGCTACTTCTTGCCCGCTTTGTCCGAGGCGGCCTCGGTGGACAGCGCCGCGACGAAGGCCTCCTGCGGGACCTCGACCCGGCCGATGGTCTTCATCCGCTTCTTGCCTTCCTTCTGCTTCTCCAGCAGCTTGCGCTTGCGGGTGATGTCGCCGCCGTAGCATTTGGAGAGCACATCCTTGCGGATCGCCCGGATGTTCTCCCGGGCAATGATTCTCGACCCGATGGCGGCCTGCACCGGGACCTCGAACTGCTGGCGCGGGATGAGTTCTTTGAGCTTGGTGGTCATCTTGTTGCCGTAGGCGGCCGCGGAGTCTTTGTGGACGATAGCGCTGAACGCGTCAACAGGCTCACCCTGCAACAGGATGTCCACCTTGACGAGCTCGGCCTGCTGTTCGCCGGCCTCCTCGTAGTCCAGGCTGGCGTAGCCGCGGGTTCGCGATTTCAACGAGTCGAAGAAGTCGAAGATGATCTCGCCCAACGGCATGGTGTAGCGCAGTTCGACCCGTTCAGGCGACAGGTAATCCATCCCACCCAGTTCGCCGCGGCGCGCCTGGCACAGTTCCATGATGGTGCCAATGAACTCACTGGGCGCGATGATCGTCGTCTTGACCACCGGTTCGAACACCGCGCCGACCTTGCCGTCCGGCCAATCCGCCGGATTCGTCACCAGCAGGTGGGACCCATCAGGCCCGCCATCGGGCACCACCCGATAGACGACGTTGGGCGAGGTGGAGATCAGGTCGAGATCGAACTCGCGTTCCAGGCGCTCCCGGGTGATCTCCATGTGCAGCAGGCCGAGAAACCCGCAACGGAACCCGAATCCGAGCGCCACGGAGGTCTCCGGTTCCCAGGTCAGCGCGGCGTCGTTGAGCTGAAGCCGTTCCAGGGCATCGCGCAGGTTTGGGTAGTCCGATCCGTCGACCGGGTAGAGGCCTGAATAGACCATCGGCTTGGGCTCGCGGTATCCGGTCAGCGCCTCATCGGCCCCGTTCCGTGCTGAGGTGACGGTGTCGCCGACCTTGGACTGCCGGACATCTTTCACTCCGGTGATGAGATAGCCCACCTCGCCGACTCCGAGGCCTTCGGTGGCCTTGGGCTCCGGCGAGACGATTCCGACTTCCAACAATTCGTGGGTGGTGCCCGTGGACATCATCTTGATCTTCTCGCGCGGGGTCAGCTTGCCATCCACCACGCGGATGTAGGTCACAACGCCACGGTAAATGTCATAGACGGAGTCGAAGATCATCGCCCGTGCCGCCGCATCGGCATCGCCGACCGGCGGGGGAATCAATCGGACCACCGCGTCGAGCAGTTCGCGGACGCCCTCGCCGGTTTTTCCTGAAACCCGCAGCACGTCGTCGGGCTCGCAACCGATGATGTGTGCGATCTCACCGGCGTAGCGGTCCGGATCGGCAGCCGGCAGATCGATCTTGTTGAGCACCGGGATGATCGTCAGGTCGCGGTCCAGCGCCAGGTACAGGTTGGCCAGCGTCTGCGCCTCGATGCCCTGGGCGGCGTCGACCAGCAACACCGCGCCCTCGCACGCCTCAAGCGCTCGCGACACCTCGTAGGTGAAGTCGACGTGGCCGGGCGTGTCGATCAGGTGCAGGACGAAATCCTGATCGTCGATTTTCCATGGCAGCCGGACGTTCTGGGCCTTGATGGTGATGCCGCGCTCCCGCTCGATGTCCATCCGATCGAGGTATTGCGCGCGCATGTCTCGGTCGGCGACGACACCGGTGATACTCAACATCCGGTCGGCCAGCGTCGACTTACCGTGGTCGATATGGGCGATGATGCAGAAGTTCCGAATCTGCGCCGGCGCAGTGAACGTCTTGTCGGCGAACGTGCTGATGGGAATCTCCTGGTGCGCGGGGTCGGGTCGGCATCCGATCAGCCGAGACAGGCCAGTCAAGAGTATCGAGCGCAGGCCCCCGCGCCACAATCGAGCTTCCCGGGGTGCGCCTATGCTTGGCGGCTATGGCGTCATCGTCATCGAATTGGAAGACGTTTCAGCGCTTCGTGATCAAGAGCACAGAGAACCTCGTTTTCAACGAGGCTCCCAAGCTCGTCCGCCAGCTGCAGCGATCAGAAACCCTCCAACGCGGCATCCAGGAGGGCCTCCGGGTCGGCCTGGGCACCCTCATCGGTGCATCTGACAACACCACACGGGCGTTGCCCGCCGGTCGCCCGGTGTCAAGCACATTCGTACCGACGGCACATCGGGCCCGCCGAGTGACTTATGCGCCGGACTTGGACGGCCGGGCAGACCCCGGGGAAATCGTCTGGACCTGGGTTGTCTACGAGGATGACCCCAGCAGGGGCAAGGACCGGCCGGTGCTGGTCGTGGGCCGCGACCGCAGTGTGCTGCTCGGATTGATGCTTTCCAGCCAGGGTCACCACGA
>CAZCHU010000226.1:0-4072 GCA_964498215.1 uncultured Mycobacterium sp.
CTCGACCGGGGGAAACGGGATATGCAGGAAGAAACCGATGGTCAGATCGGGCCGCAGCATGCGCAGCATCTTCGGCACGAGCTGCAGTTGGTAGTCCTGGACCCAGACGGTGGCGCCGTGGGCGGCCGCCCCGGCGGTCGCCTCGGCGAACCGTCGGTTGACTTCGACGTAGCGTTCCCACCACTGCCGGTGGTATTGCGGCTTGACGATCACGTCGTGGTAGAGCGGCCACAGCGTGGCGTTGGAGAAACCTTCGTAGTACTGCGCCACGTCTTCAGTGCTCAGCCGAACGGGGACGAGACACATACCGTCTCGCTCGATCGGATCGTCGGCAGGAGCCCCGTCGTCAGGTTGTGCGGGGTCCTGGGGCACTCCGGGCCAGCCGATCCAGGCGCCCCGGCGGCGCCGCAGCAGCGGCTCCAGCGCTGTGACCAGACCGCCCGGGCTTCGTTTCCACTCGGTGGTGCCGTCGGGCAGTGGCACCATGTCGATCGGTAGCCGGTTGGCTACCACGACGAAGTCGGCATTCCCGGAGCGAGCCACGGGGCCGCTCGCGGGAGTCACTATGCGTCGGCGAGCTTGGCCGGTCCGATGCCGAGCATCGACAGGAAGATCCGGCATTCGTCGGCATCGGTCGCGTACGCGGCGACTACCCGCCGCGCCTGGCGTTCGGTACTGTCGGCGATCGGTTCAACATCGCCTAGTTCGGCAGGATCAGATTTCGCTGGCATGGGACAACTGTAGCCAATTGCCAGGTGGTGGAGGCAAACCGTGACGTATAACTAGAACCTGTTCTTGTTAGATGGGCTTCTTTATCGTCCTCATCGGAGGGATTCTTCATGCTGGTCTCGTTGACGGGTCGAACGGTCTTGATCACAGGCGGCGGCAGCGGTATCGGTAAGGGAGTGGCCGCCGGAGTGGTTGCGGCGGGAGGCAACGCGATGCTCGCCGGCCGAAACGCTGACAAGCTCGCGGCGGCTGCCAAGGAAATTGAAGCACTCGGCGACGGCTCAGTGCTCTATGAACCGGCCGACGTGACCGACGAAGACGAGGCGGCTCGGCTCGTGGCGGCGACGACCGCCTGGCACGGCCGGCTCGACGGGGTCGTGCATAGCGCTGGTGGCTCTGAGACGATCGGTCCGCTCACCCAGATTGACTCAGCGGCATGGCGAAACACGGTCAACCTCAATGTCAACGGCACCATGTACGTTCTCAAACACGCGGCGCGAGAGATGGTGCGCGGCGGGGGCGGCTCGTTCGTCGGTATCTCCTCGATCGCGTCGAGCAACACTCATCGCTGGTTCGGTGCCTACGGTCCGAGCAAGGCAGCCCTAGACCATCTGATGTTGGTGGCCGCCGACGAGTTGGGTGCCTCGTCGGTGCGGGTCAACGGGATCCGGCCGGGACTTACCCGCACAGATATGGTGGCGCCCATCATGGAATCGCCCGCGATCAGTGAAGACTATCGCGCCTGCACCCCGCTACCTCGGGTTGGCGAAGTCGAGGATGTGGCCAACCTTGCGGTGTTCTTGCTCAGTGACGCCGCCAGCTTCATCACCGGTCAGATCATCAACGTCGACGGAGGCCATGGACTGCGGCGGGGCCCCGACCTCTCGGGAATGCTTGAGCCGCTCTTCGGAGCCGCCGGGCTGCGCGGCGTGGTACCGAGCTGAGGAGGCGTGCGCTGATGGGCCGTCGGCACCGCCGAACCGTCACACTGTGCTGCGTGGTCATCGGCGCCCTTGCGGCAACTGGCGGGTCAGCGTCGGCGTCGCCAGTCCCGCCGGTGTCCGAGGAGGCGCGGGCGGCGGAATTCATCGATGTTCGCGCGGTAGTCCCAGACGCCCTCATCGACTTGCGTTATGCGACCGCGGACAATTTCGTCGGGGTGCCGCTCTATCCCCCCGGTGCCCGCTGCCTCGTGCACCAGGCATTGGCGCCGGGCCTCGTCACCGCAGCTGACCTGTTGCGGCAGGGTGGAGAACGTCTTGTGTTCTGGGATTGCTATCGGCCGCACGACGTTCAGGTGGCGATGTTCGAGGCGGTGCCCGACCCAGCCTGGGTGGCGCGGCCCGGATCGTATGCGCGCAGCCACGAGTCGGGCAGGTCAGTGGACGTAACGCTGGCAGGACCGGACGGGCTGGTGGACATGGGCACCGGGTTCGACGACTTCTCTGCTCGCAGCCGCGCCTACGCCACCGACGGTGTCAGCGCCGAGGCGCAGGCCAGTAGGGCACGGCTACGCGATGCGATGGCCGCCGGGGGCCTGACGGTCTACGACGGCGAGTGGTGGCATTTCGATGGTCCCGGCGCCGCTGTGCAACGACCTATTCTCGATGTGCCGGTGAATTAGCGGCCGGTGATCGGATCTCAGATCTTGGTGAGGTCGGTACGCATCAGCATGACGTTGTACTCCGACCACAGCGACAGATTCCAATACAGATCGGACCCGGTTCCGACCGTGGACGGCGACCAGGGATGCAACATCGGAGCGTAGATGCCGCCGCTCTGCTGACCCATCAGAACTTTGGCGTCGCTCCACGTGCCTTCCGGGGTGTCGGACGTGCGCATCACGATGTTGTTGTACTGATCGCCGTACAGCGTCACGTACTTATCCAAGTACTCGTTGTACTGAACCGACATCTCGCTGACGGTGTAGCCGGGTTTCGTTGAGCCGCAAATCCCGCCGTCCTTACCGATGACGGCCGATGCCGACGACGGGCTGTCTTTGACCCACTTGGCCGATGAGCCCCCGAACCATCCCGACGATGCCTTCTTGTAGTACTCGTATTCGGATACGTCGAGGATGTTCTCCGCTTCGACCCTCGCGACGTAGGCCCCGCCCTGACGGCCGTTTGGCGTGCCGTAGACGTAGACGTAGTCGTCGTCGCCTTTGACGAAGGCCGACTGCTGGAAGTTTTTATTGCCGCTGAAGAACGAGTTGTAGCGCACGCTCTCCGGAGCGACGGTGAAGTTCTCGCCGTTGTCTGTCGAGTACGCGATCGCTGAGTAGTTGGTGTCCCACCGTCCCGCCGAACCCCACTTGGACACTGACATGAAACTGACATACTGCGTGACCCCGAACTCGGTGTCCGGCGTCGGCAGCGACACACCCGCGGTCGGAATGAGCGTCACCGAATTGGGCAACCAGGAGGGGCGGTTGATGATCGGGCGCGCTTGGGTCGGAGCGGACAGCGGCGCGCCGCCGAACATGTTGCCGTTGAACCATTCCCCATCGGGGATCGTCATACCGTCGGACAGGTCCTGGTCTGAACTGCGGAACAACGTGTTGTAGATCCATCTGCCGCTCATGTTGGCGCCGCCGTAGGAGTCGCCGACCGCGATGAGTATCTGGTTCTCGTTCGTCGGAGTGCTCGGGTCGTCCTCCATTCCGTTCCACCACATGGTGCCGACGTCGGTTCCGTAGATCTGGAACCGCTCCAGGGTGTTGGCCATGGTCTCGTCGCCGTAGACGTAGTTCCCCGTCACCCAGCTGACGAAGTTTGTGGACTCGCTGACTTGTGGGTTCAGCCAGGGTGAATAGGGCACCGCTACCGCCGCGGCAGCCGGGTCGCTGACTGCCAGCGCCAGACTGGTCGGCGCTGCGGCCATCTGTGCGGCGGTGGCAGCGCTGACGGTGCTGCGCGGTGCGAATAGGTTCTCAAGCTCGCGCCGGGCGAACGACATCAGGGCCCACAGGAATGACGGTTGCGGAGAACTGTCCGAGGTGGCGTCGGCCCGCTGGCGCGCCCACTCCAGCATGCTGTTGACGACGTTGACGACTGCCGTGACCAGGCTCGGCTTCGACGTCGCCGGAGTGGAAAGCAGGGTTGAGACCGTCGGTGAAACCGTCGTTGGGCTGGCGGCCGCCAGCGTCGTGGCGTTGGCGAAGACCGCGACCTTCGTGGGCTCCTGTGGCAGGTCCGCGGGGTCGGTGGACGCCTCGACCTTCTCGGCTGTGGACTTCTCCGGTGCGGCTTCCTGCGGCGCGGATTGGGCGGATTGGTCAGCTGTGACTCCGACCGAACTCTCGATTGTGGGCGACGTCGGCTGACGATTCGACCCGGCTTCT
>CAZCHU010000227.1:0-4042 GCA_964498215.1 uncultured Mycobacterium sp.
ACGGGTGGTCGGGGAAGTCGCCGACGTTGATCCACTGGCGCCAGCACTCGCTGGTTGTCCACATTTTTGCGGCGGCATCTTCGTAGGTCTGCGGGGCAGGATGCCCCGACCAACTCAGCGCGACGAACACATTGTCGCCTTCGCTCAGCCGGGTCCGCGCGCGAGCTTCGCGACCTTCGAGCCCGATGCGCAGGTTGGTGGTCAGCCGCAACGTCGGGTGCGAATCCGGATTCTTGGTCGCGCGCGCGATTGCCTCGCCGTAGGCCTGAGCGGAGTACTCCCAGGTGGTGCCGACGCGGTGATAGTCGAACGCCGGCTCGCAGCCCATCACCAACTCGACGGTGCCGCTCACACACCGCACGGTGCGAAGCAGAATGTGCTCGGCGTCCCAGTCCATCGGCGTGCGACGGTGCGTGCGCGACCGGGTCTCGAGATCGTGCCACGGCCCCATGACCAGGGCCTCGCGCACGATGACCCAGCCGGTGTGGGTCTGCCAGGTGGTTTCCAGGATCAAGCTGCCCGGCAGGTACCGGCGAGCCGCAGGCACCGACACCCCGTAGGGCCCGAGGCGGAAGTGTCCCGCGCCGCGGTCCAGGATGGCGCCGAACACGCTGGGGGAGTCGGGCCGTGGCACGCACAGCCATTCCACCGAGCCGGCCGACGAGATCAGACAGGTGTTTTCGCAGTCCGACAGGAACCCGTAGTCGGCGATCGGCGGGAACGGGTTACGCAGCGCGCCGCTCACTAGGGCCGACGGTGGGGTAAACACGGCGAAGTCGGATGCGCCATCGTTGGGTGCTCCATCGGACGCTTCAGTGTGTTGCTGCGAAACCATTGCCACATCATCGACTGCCGGGTGCCCCGGCGTCTACCGCACGCCCGGTGTTTCCCGCCGCTTGTGGGCGCATAGTCTGACTGGATGGGCGGCTTCCTCAATTGGTGGGACGGGGTTGAGCTGTGGTTGTCCGGACTGCCGTTCATCGCACAGACGGTGGTGGTGATGCCGGTCGTATTGGTTCTGGCGTATGGAATTGCGGTGCTGCTCGACGGCGCGCTGGGAAACGGGATGCGGCTTCTCGCGTTGGTTCGGCGCACGCATGAGGATGACGTCCACGGCGACCAGAGCGGTGAGCGGTGAGCGGCATGCCGCGGTCGCAGGTGACACTGGCGCTGGTAGCGCTGCTCGTTCTGGTCATCCTCATGTGGCTGTTAACCCGCTGATCGGCAGGGAAGCCCCGCCAGGCACAGGCGATCTCGACGCGCGGAAGGTCATCAATGCAGAGGATCCACAATGCCGCAACGCAGTGGCGCGCGGCGGTCGCGCTCCTGTTGTCGGCGAGCATTCTTGCGGCGTGCGGTGGCGGGCCCAGCGATGTGGTGGGTGGGGGCGGCGGCCCGGCCGCCGAGACCACCCTTACGCTAGTCGCTTTCGCCGTTGCAGAGCCCGGATGGTCCACAGTGACCCCGGCGTTCGCAGCCACCCGGGAAGGCAAAGGCGTCGCTGTCACCGGCTCGTACGGCGCCTCCGCCGACCAAGCGCGCGCCGTTGAGTCGGGCAAGCCAGCCGACATTGTGAACTTTTCGGTCGAGCCCGACATCACCCGGCTGGTCGAGGCCGGCGAAGTCGACGCCAACTGGAATGCAGGCGCCACCAAGGGCATTCCGTTCGGTTCAGTGGTGACCTTCGCGGTACGCCCTGGCAATCCCAAGAATATTCGCGACTGGAACGACCTGCTTCAGCCGGGAATAGAGGTCGTCACGCCCAGCCCACTGAGCTCTGGTGCCGCCAAGTGGAACCTGCTCGCCCCTTACGCTTGGGCCAGCAACGGCGGAGAGGATCCCTCGGCAGGCATCGCCTTCGTCAACGAGTTGGTCTCAGAGCACGTCAGACTGCGTCCAGGATCGGGCCGAGAGGCGACCGACGTGTTCAGGCAGGGCAGTGGGGATGTGCTGCTGGCCTACGAGAACGAGGCCATGCACTTCGACCTCGAATACGTCAACCCGCCGCAGACCGTCAAGATCGAGAGCCCGGTGGCCGTGGTGAAAACCAGTCGGCACCGTGAGAAAGCGGGGGAGTTCGTGAATTTCCTGTTCACCCCTGAGGCACAGAAGTTGTGGGCACGCGCAAACTTCCGACCCGTTGACCCAGCCATCCTGGCCGAGTTCGCAGACAAATTCCCGCCACCCGAAAAACTGTGGACCGTCGCCGAACTGGGCGGTTGGGAGAAGGTCGACGCGGAGCTCTTCAACGAAGACAGTGGCAGCATCACCAAGATCTACAAACAGGCGACTGGATGACCATCGCGGCTGACGAGTGCGGGCGCCGGCGACCTGAACGTCCGTTTTATGCGACGAGGCGTGTTGCCGTGGCCGCGTCGAAGCGGTCCAGCACCGTCTCGGCCACCTGGCGATGGGCGCCGAGAGGGGCCGACATCGGGATGCGCTGTGCGCGTGCGAACGCTGCCACTCGGTCGGTAATGCGGCCGTGAGCCAGAAACCAGGGCGCGATGACGAGGCGGGTCGCTCCGCGCTCACGCAGCAGTTCGGCGGCCTCCGCCAGCGTCGGGTGCGGGCCGGTCGCGAACGCTGTCGTGGCTGTCCACCGGGTCATCAGCGTCAATTCGCGCGCTACCGCCGCGGTGGCCGCATTGGCTTGCGGTCGGGACGAACCGACCGCGGTTACCAGCACGCCCACCCCGGGGGCTAGCCGGGAGACCCCAGACTGTTCGAGGCGCTGACGCAGCACATGGATCAACCGGTCATCCTCGCCGAGAACTTCCGCTTGCCGGGCATCCGCGCCGGACTCGGCGATCATCGCGGGGATGTCGACCCGCGCATGATAGGCATCGGCGAGAAGCAATGGGGCCACCACAGCGTGACGGTGCCTCACCGTTGCGAGCACGTCGCGGAGGTTGGGGGAGTTCTGTTCGCAGAAGGCAATCCGGGTATCCAGGTGCGGCCGCAGCCGACGTATGCAGTCACCGATCGCCCGAACCGTCGATGCTGACCGTGCGTCGGCGCTACCGTGCGCGGTGAGGACGAGCGTCACGAGGCGTGCAACCCGCATTCGGTCTTCGTCTGGCCTGCCCAGCGGCCACTGCGGGGATCGGCGCCCTCTGCGGGTTTCGCTGTGCAGGGCGCGCACCCGATCGATGGATAGCCTTCGAAGACAAGGGGATTGACCAGGATGCCATTGCTGTCGATGTAGCTCTGCATGTCGTCGTCGCTCCACGCCGCTAGCGGGTTGATCTTCACCAACCCGAAAGCCTTGTCCCAGCTGATCAGCGGGGCGTTCGCGCGGGTCGGTGCTTCCACCCGACGGATACCGGTGACCCAGGCTGAGTAGCCGTTCAACGCCGTCGACAGCGGCTCGACCTTACGCATCCGGCAGCAGCCGGCCGGGTCGCGGGCGAACAAGTCCTTGCCGTGCACCGAATCCTGCTCGGCCACAGTCAGCTCGGGGCGAACGTTGACGACGTTGACGTCGTAGACCGCCTCGACGGCGTCACGGGTGCCGATGGTCTCTACGAAGTGGTACCCGGTGTCCAGGAACAGGACGTCGACGCCCGGGCGGATCTTGGCGGCGAGATCCACCAACACCGCATCCTGCATGTTCGACGCCACGATGTAGTTTCCGCCGAAGTGTTCATCCGTCCAGCGCATCAGGTCCTCGGCGCTGGCGGCTTCACCGAGCTCAGCCGCCCCTTGTTCGGCTAGCTCCCGCAGGTCCGTCTCCGCGATCAATTCCGTCACCTCAGATCCGCGTCATCAGCTCGCACGGCCCATGTGGCGAAACGCTCACCCTGCTCGCGTTGTTTCACGAAGTTGCGTACGACACGTTCGATGTAGTCGCCGAGCTCGCTGGAGAGGACCTTGTGCTGACGCAGCTTGCGGCCGAATCCGCTGTCCAGGCCCAGGCTGCCGCCCAGGTGCACCTGGAAACCTTCCTCGGGCCCGTCACCCTCGTCCACCATCTGGCCCTTGAAGCCGATATCGGCGACCTGGATCCGGGCGCACGAGTTCGGGCAGCCGTTGATGTTGA
>CAZCHU010000228.1:0-4011 GCA_964498215.1 uncultured Mycobacterium sp.
AGAACCTGCTCGTGGCGATCATGCCGTGGGAGGGCCACAACTACGAGGACGCGATCATCCTCTCCAATCGCCTCGTCGAAGAGGATGTGCTCACCTCGATCCACATCGAGGAGCACGAGATCGATGCCCGCGACACCAAGCTGGGCGCCGAGGAGATCACCCGGGACATCCCGAACGTCTCCGATGAGGTGCTGGCCGATCTCGACGAGCGCGGCATCGTGCGTATCGGCGCCGAGGTCCGTGACGGCGACATCCTGGTCGGCAAGGTCACGCCGAAGGGTGAGACGGAGCTGACCCCGGAGGAGCGCCTGCTGCGCGCCATCTTCGGCGAGAAGGCCCGCGAAGTTCGCGATACCTCGCTGAAGGTTCCGCACGGTGAATCAGGCAAGGTCATCGGCATCCGGGTGTTCTCCCGCGAAGACGAGGACGAGCTGCCGGCCGGTGTCAATGAGCTGGTTCGCGTGTACGTGGCCCAGAAGCGCAAGATCTCCGACGGCGACAAGCTGGCCGGGCGCCACGGCAACAAGGGCGTCATCGGCAGGATCCTCGCGGTCGAAGACATGCCGTTCCTTCCGGACGGCACCCCGGTGGACATCATCCTGAACACCCACGGCGTGCCGCGACGGATGAACATCGGCCAGATCCTGGAAACGCATCTGGGGTGGGTCGCCAAGGCAGGATGGAACATCGACGTGGTCGGCGGTGCGCCGCCTGAGTGGGCGGCCAACCTGCCCGAGAACCTGATGTCGGCCCCGGCCGACAGCATCGTGGCCACACCGGTCTTCGACGGTGCCCGGGAGGCGGAGCTGCAGGGCCTGCTGGGCTCGACGCTGCCTAACCGCGACGGGGACACGCTGGTCGACGCCGACGGCAAGGCCACATTGTTTGACGGCCGCAGCGGTGAACCGTTCCCCTACCCGGTGACGGTCGGCTACATGTACATCCTCAAGCTGCACCACTTGGTGGACGACAAGATCCACGCCCGTTCCACCGGCCCGTACTCGATGATCACCCAGCAACCACTGGGTGGCAAAGCCCAGTTCGGTGGTCAGCGTTTCGGCGAGATGGAGTGCTGGGCCATGCAGGCCTACGGCGCCGCCTACACACTGCAGGAGTTGTTGACCATCAAGTCCGATGACACCATCGGCCGGGTCAAGGTGTACGAGGCGATCGTCAAGGGTGAGAACATCCCCGAACCCGGTATTCCGGAGTCGTTCAAGGTGCTTCTCAAAGAACTGCAGTCGCTGTGCCTCAACGTCGAGGTGCTGTCTTCTGACGGTGCTGCGATCGAGATGCGCGACGGTGATGACGAGGACCTGGAACGTGCTGCCGCGAACCTGGGAATCAACCTGTCCCGCAATGAATCCGCTTCTGTAGAAGATCTGGCGTGATCTCTCGATTCGCTTGATCCGCTGATCCAGTTCCACAACTAAACCCGCGAGGGGAAAGGAAGTTACGTGCTCGACGTCAACTTCTTCGATGAGCTCCGTATCGGTCTGGCCACCGCCGACGACATCCGTAACTGGTCGTACGGCGAGGTCAAGAAGCCCGAGACCATCAACTACCGCACGCTCAAGCCCGAGAAGGACGGCCTGTTCTGCGAGAAGATCTTCGGACCGACTCGCGACTGGGAATGCTACTGCGGCAAGTACAAGCGCGTCCGCTTCAAGGGCATCATCTGTGAGCGCTGCGGCGTCGAGGTGACCCGCGCCAAGGTGCGTCGCGAGCGGATGGGCCATATCGAACTGGCCGCCCCGGTCACCCACATCTGGTACTTCAAGGGTGTTCCGTCGCGGCTGGGTTACCTGCTCGACCTGGCGCCCAAGGATCTCGAGAAGATCATCTACTTCGCCGCCTATGTGATCACCACGGTAGACGACGAGATGAGGCACAACGAGCTGTCCACGCTGGAGGCCGAGATGGCCGTCGAGCGCAAGGCGGTCGAGGATCAGCGGGATGCCGACCTGGAAGCCCGGGCGCAGAAGCTCGAGGCCGACATGAAGGAACTCGAGGACGAGGGTGCCAAGTCCGACGTCAAGCGCAAGGTGCGCGACGGCGGTGAGCGCGAGATGCGCCAGCTCCGGGATCGGGCCCAGCGTGAGTTGGACCGGCTCGAGGAGATCTGGACGACGTTCACCAAGCTGGCTCCCAAGCAGCTGATCGTCGACGAGCTGCTCTACCGCGAGCTGCAGGACCGCTACGGCGAGTATTTCGAGGGCGCGATGGGCGCGGAGTCGATCAAGAAGCTCATCGAGAACTTCGACATCGATGCCGAGGCCGAGGGCCTTCGCGACACCATCCGCAACGGCAAGGGCCAGAAGAAGCTGCGGGCACTCAAGCGGCTCAAGGTGGTCGCGGCGTTCCAGAGCAACCGGAACTCCCCGATGGGCATGGTGCTCGACGCGGTACCGGTGATCCCGCCAGAACTGCGTCCGATGGTGCAGCTCGACGGCGGCCGGTTTGCCACCTCGGATCTCAACGACCTCTATCGCCGGGTGATCAACCGCAACAACCGGTTGAAGCGACTCATCGACCTCGGTGCGCCCGAGATCATCGTGAACAACGAGAAGCGCATGCTTCAGGAGTCGGTGGACGCCCTGTTCGACAACGGCCGTCGTGGCCGCCCGGTTACCGGACCCGGCAACCGCCCGTTGAAGTCCTTGAGCGATCTACTCAAGGGCAAGCAGGGCCGGTTCCGGCAGAACCTGCTGGGCAAACGCGTGGACTATTCCGGTCGCTCCGTTATTGTCGTGGGCCCGCAGCTCAAGCTGCATCAGTGCGGTCTGCCCAAGCTGATGGCGCTCGAGCTGTTCAAGCCGTTCGTGATGAAGCGGCTGGTGGATCTCAACCATGCGCAGAACATCAAGAGCGCCAAGCGGATGGTGGAGCGTCAGCGTCCGCAGGTGTGGGACGTCCTCGAAGAGGTCATCTCCGAGCATCCGGTGTTGTTGAACCGCGCGCCGACGCTGCACCGCCTCGGAATTCAGGCCTTCGAGCCACAACTGGTCGAGGGCAAGGCGATTCAGCTGCACCCACTGGTGTGTGAGGCGTTCAACGCAGACTTCGACGGCGATCAGATGGCGGTACACCTGCCGTTGTCGGCCGAGGCTCAGGCCGAGGCGCGCATCCTGATGCTCTCGTCTAACAACATCCTCTCGCCCGCCTCGGGTCGTCCGCTGGCCATGCCGCGGCTTGACATGGTGACCGGGCTTTACTACCTGACCACCGAGATCGACGGTGACAAGGGCGAATACGCGCCTGCCGCCGAGGGGCAGCCGGAGTCCGGCGTGTACGGATCGCCGGCGGAGGCCGTCATGGCGTTGGACCGCGGCGTGCTGTCGGTGCGGGCCAAGATTCGGGTGCGGCTGACGGAACAGCGTCCACCGGCCTCGATCGAGGCCGAGCGTTTCCCCGACGGCTGGGAAATGGGCGAGCCCTGGATCGCCGAGACCACGCTGGGCCGGGTGCTGTTCAACGAACTGCTGCCGAAGGGCTATCCGTTCGTCAACAAGCAGCAGCACAAGAAGGTGCAGGCGGCGATCATCAACGATCTGGCCGAGCGCTACCCGATGATCGTGGTCGCACAGACCGTCGACAAGCTCAAGGACGCCGGCTTCTACTGGGCCACCCGCTCGGGTGTGACCGTGTCGATGGCCGACGTGTTGGTGCCACCGCACAAGCAGGAGATCCTCGACCGCTACGAGGCGGAAGCCGACTCGATCGAGCGGAAGTACCAGCGTGGCGCTCTGAACAAGACGGAGCGTAACGAGGCGCTGGTCAAGATCTGGCAGGACGCCACCGAGGAGGTCGGTAAGGCTCTGGAGGAGTACTACCCCGAGGACAACCCGATCATCACGATCGTGAAGTCAGGCGCGACGGGCAACCTCACCCAGACCCGCACGCTGGCCGGCATGAAGGGCTTGGTGACCAACCCGAAGGGCGAGTTCATCCCGCGCCCGATCAAGTCCTCGTTCCGTGAGGGCCTGACGGTGCTGGAGTACTTCATCAACA
>CAZCHU010000229.1:0-3999 GCA_964498215.1 uncultured Mycobacterium sp.
TGGTCGACGTAGCTCCACACCGTGATGTTCATTCCGCTGCCGGCAACGAGCGTGCCGACCGAGTAGATTTCTTCGACGGTCGCACCTTCGATACAGCCGCGTTCGCGTGGCCCGGGAACGTTGGAGATCGTCAAGTTCATCACGGCCGCCGATTCGACCCGCCGCGCCTGCCTACGCAAGATGCCCGCCGTGCTGGCGGGCGGCAGATAACTCAGCCAGTTGGGTATCAACGTCGGACCGAGTAGGCGGTGGTTCTCCTTGGCGATCGCGGTCGCCATCGCGGTGAGCCTGACCCGCTCGAGCGGCTCTTCGATGTGGACCGGCAGTGACGGTGTCATGTAGCTGAATTCGTTGCCCACCAAGCGGTCACGTGCGGTGTTGATGCTCACCGGGACACCGGCGATCAGCGGCACGTCTGCGCTGTTGTCGTAGCGCAACAGAAGTTGGCGCAGAGCGCCGGCCGCCATCGCGAGCACGATGTCGTTGAGGGTCACACCAAGGTGCTTGGCCGTCTGCTTGACATCGGCCAACGCCAGCGGAGCCGTCGCGAACCGTCGGCCGGGTGTGACGACGTGGTTGATAAACGTCTCCGGCGGAGCGAAGTTACGTGCCATGTCAGGATGCGTGCCCCGCTCCTTGGCCCGTCTGCGAACTCTGCCCACACCGGCGGCCGTCTCGTTCAACAGTCGGGGCAAGCCGCGGATGAGCCGCACATGATCGCGCCCCGCGGCCTTGAGCAGGTTGCCCGGGGTTCTGGAATCAGCCGATGTCGGCGGGAGCTGCCCGACCACTTCCGACTGGTTCGGCTGCAGCACCCTGGCCAGCTGATTGGCCGAGGCCATTCCGTCGGCCAGCACGTGGTGAACCTTGTGGATGATCGCGATGCGGTTATCGGCCAGCCCCTCCGCAACATACATCTCCCACAGCGGACGTTGCCGATCCAGCGGAGTGCTGGCGATCTCTCCAATCAGCTGATCGAGTTCGCGGCGCCCACCCGGGGGCGCGACCTGCACCCGGCGGAGGTGATAGTCGAAGTCGATCTCGGCATTCTGTACCCACATCGGATGATGGAGCTTCAGCGGTATGTCGACCAGCTGATACCGAAGCGGGGCCAGGGCGTGAAGTCGCACCTGGGCAATGCTGCGGAACAGGTCGAAGTCGTAGCCTTCGACATTCGACACGTCGAGCACACTGATCTTGAGGGTGTGCATGTGAATCTCCGGCGTCTCGCTGTACAGCATCGTGGCGTCTAAGCCGTTGAGCCGCTTCACCCGTACCCCTTTCGTTTCACATCGCGTCGCACCGCTGCTGAAGGCTCTGATCGTTGCTACCCATTCCACAGGTTTTGGCCCCGGAGAATGTCGTCTTCGATCAAACTGGTGTCCGCCTCCTGCCGCGGCCTCCGCAGCGCTGGCCACCCCATCGATGTGACAGGTATCACAGAGCCAGGTTGACCTCGCTACCTACGGTTGCGTCACCGTAGGTTTGCCCTGGCTACGGTTGCGTACGTCTTTGCTGCCGGGCCACACTGCGGAAACCGATCAACTGGGGAACGAAGGGGCGGCAGAGATCTCATGGCAGCACAGGCGACACGCCAAACCGAACACCACTACATCGCCAACGTCCGCGACCTCGAATTCAATCTGTTCGAGGTGCTGCGCCTGGGCAATGTGTTGGACAGCGGCGGTTACGGGGACCTCGATGCCGACACTGTCCGCACGATGCTCGACGAGGTCCGGCGACTGGCCGAGGGGCCCATCGCCGAGTCGTTTATCGATGCCGACCGGAATCCGCCGGTGTTCGATCCGGCAGCGCATTCCATCACCGTGTCCGACGAGATCAAACGGACCGTCCAGGCCGCCAAGGATGCCGAGTGGTGGCGCGTCGGCCTCGCCGAGGAGATCGGCGGCGTACCCGCTCCAGCCGCAGTGACCTGGGCGATCTTGGAGATGTTGTTTTGCGCGAACCCCGGAGTGGGGTTCTTTCACGCACTCGGGCCGGCAATGGCCAATGCTCTGGCCGTGGAAGGCACTGAACAGCAGCGGCATTGGGCCGCCAAGGGGCTGGAAAAGGGTTGGGCGGCCACGATGGTGCTAACCGAACCCGATGCCGGGTCCGACGTCGGGGCCGGGCGGGCCAAGGCCATCGCCCAATCCGACGGCACCTGGCACATCGACGGGGTGAAACGCTTCATCTCCGGCGGCGATGTAGGCGACACCGCCGAGAACACCTTCCACCTCGTGCTGGCCCGCCCGGAGGGCGCGGGCCCCGGCACCAAGGGGCTGAGCCTGTTCTACGTTCCGATGTACCTGTTCGATCCGGAGACACTCGAACTGGGCGATCGCAACGGGGTGTTCGCGACGGGCCTGGAGCACAAGATGGGGCTCAAGGCTTCCCCAACGTGTGAGCTGACGTTCGGTGCCCACGGCAGGCCCGCGGTCGGGTACCTCGTCGGCGACGTCCACAACGGCATCGCTCAGATGTTCACCGTCATCGAGTACGCCCGCATGACCATCGGTGTGAAGTCCGCCGGCACGCTGTCCACCGCCTACCTGAATGCCCTCGCGTATGCCAAGGAGCGGGTGCAAGGTGCTGATCTCACCCAGATGACGGACAAGACCGCGCCGCGAGTGACGATCATGCACCACCCCGATGTCCGCCGCAGTCTGATGACTCAGAAAGCGTATGCCGAAGGCCTGCGCGCGCTGTACATGTACGCCGCCGCACACCAGGACGACGATGTGGCGGAGCAGATCTCAGGTGCCGACCCGTCGATGGCACACCGGGTCGACGACCTGCTGCTTCCGCTGGTGAAAGGTGTCGGCTCCGAACGGGCCTATGAAGTGTTGAACGAATCGCTGCAGACGTTGGGCGGATCGGGTTTCCTGCAGGACTACCCCATCGAGCAGTACATCCGCGACGCCAAGATCGACTCACTCTACGAAGGCACGACAGCGATCCAGTCGATGGACTTCTTCTTCCGTAAGGTCGTCCGAGACCGTGGCGAAGCGCTGGCCCACGTGGCCGCTCAGATCACCCGAACGATCGAATCCTGCGATGCTCGACTCAAACCACAGGCGCTGCTGCTGAGCACAGCCCTGGAGGATGTGCAGGCGATGCTGGCAGCTGCGACCGGCTACCTGATGCGCGCCTCCGAGCAGCCGAATGAGATTTACAAGGTCGGCCTAGTTTCGGTGCGAATACTGCTCGCGGTGGGTGACCTATTGATCGGCTGGCGACTGCTAGACCAGGCCCGCGTCGCCCACGCTGCCATCGAGGCCGACCCGGCGAGCACCGACCTCGACTTCTATCAGGGCAAGGTCGCGACCGCGGCGTTCTTCGCCTCCAACATGCTGCCGGCGATCACGACGGTTCGCGGCATCGTCGAGGCAGTCGACACCGACTTGATGGAGTTGCCGGAGACGGCCTTCTAAAGTCGCGGCGGCACGCATCGCAGTGCCTCCGACTTGTCAGGGACCGCGACTGAGACGATGCTGCATGTCATGACACGCTGGTTTGCCTTGGAGTCCGCCGATGCAGGGTTCTTCGACTCCGCCCCGCAGGTGTTCCGATACGAAAAGCACTACGACGCAACCGCCGAAAAGGTGTGGGAGTCACTACAGTCCGACGAGTCGATGGCAGCGTGGGGTAACGCGCTGGGATCACTCGTCTGGACTTCCCCACGCCCGTTCGGGACGGGCACGACCCGGGAGGTGGGCCTCGGCCCGACTCGGGTTCGTGAACGATTCTTCCGGTGGGACGAGGGCTCGGGCTATTCGTTCTATGTCTATGAGGCCAACGTGCCGATGTTCCGGCGGTTCGCCGAGGACTACCGGGTTGAACCCGAGGGCGACGGCACCCGATTCACCTGGTTGGTGGCGATCGAGCCGGTCGGTGCCCTCCGGTTGCCGTTCAAAGCGCTTGCCCCGGTCGTCAAGCTGGGCTTCGGCCGAATGGCTGACGAGGGGCAGAAGTACTTCGCCACCCAATAGCAGCTCG
>CAZCHU010000230.1:0-3984 GCA_964498215.1 uncultured Mycobacterium sp.
ACCAACAATTTCCTGATCCCCAACGGCACATTCTTCGTGGTGCTGCTCATCTTCCTGATCGTGCTAGCCGTCATCTCCACCTGGGTGGTGCCGCCGATCAGCAAGGTGCTCGCCGAGCGGGAAGCGATGCTGGCCAAGACGGCTGCCGACAACAAGAGGGCGGCCGAGCAGATGGCTGCCGCTCAGGCCGACTACGACGAGGCGATGAAGGCCGCGCGCGGTGAGGCGTCATCGATTCGCGACGAAGCGCGCGCGGCAGGTCGCAAAGTGGTCGACGACTCGCGTGCGACGGCCAGCGGGGAAGTCTCCCGGGAGCTGGAAAACGCGGGTGGGCAATTGGCCGAGAACGCCGCCAGAACCACCGAGGAGCTGCAACCCTCGGTGGGGGCGTTATCCACCCAATTGGCCAGCCGCATCCTCGGGACCGACGTCGCCGGGGCAGATAAATCCGCCGGGAGACGCTGATGTCGACGTTCATCGGGAATCTGGTCGGTTTCGCGGTCATCGTGTGGGTCGTGGTCAAGTGGATCGTGCCCCTGATCAAGAAGATGATGCAGAACCAGCAGGAGGCAATTCGCACGGCCCTTGCGGAGAGCAAGTCGGCGGCCGACAAGCTGTCCAACGCCGACCACATGCACGCGAAGGCGCTCGAGGATGCCAGCTCCGAGGCGGCCAAGGTGGCCGACGAAGCGCGCTCGGACTCGCAGCGCATTGCCGATCAGTTGCGCGACCAGGCCGCTGTGGAGGCCGAGCGGATCAAGTCTCAAGGTGAGCAGCAGGTGCAGTTGCTGCGTCAACAGACCATCCGGGGTCTGCGCCAGCAATTGGGTGCCGAATCAGCAGACAAGGCCGAGGACATCGTCCGCGGGTATGTCGCTGATCCGGCCGCGCGGTCGTCCACCGTCGACCGTGTCCTCGACGAACTGGATGCGATGGCGCCCTCCCCGGCGGTTCTGACGGTGGGTGCCACGCTGAATCTGCGGGCGGCCAGCCGGGACGCGCTGGCCGCGGTGGTCAGGGAGTTCGAGTCGATTGCCGATGGCGCCGGTGCCGACACCCTCACCGCGTTGGGCGAAAACCTGCCGGCGGTGGCCAAGCTCCTCGACGCCGAGCCAACGCTCAACAATCTTCTCGCCCAGGCGAGCGACGACCCCGCTGCCAAGGTTCGGGTGGCGGAGCGTCTGTTCGGCGGCAAGGTCGACCCGGCCACCCTGGATCTCCTCAAGGCGGCCGTTTCGCAGCGCTGGTCGACCGAGGCGAACCTGATCGACGCCATCGAGCATGTTGCCCGGCTGGCGCTTCTGGTGCGGGCGGAGCGTGCCGGGCAGGCCGAAGAGGTCGAGAACCAATTGTTCCGGTTCGGTCGGCTACTCGACACCGAGGCGCGGCTCAGCAGGCTGCTATCCGATCAGATGGTGCCCGCCGACCACCGGGTGAATCTGCTCAAGCAGGTCATCGAGAGCAGCGGCGCAGTGAACGCCACCACGGCGGCATTGTTGACGCAAACCGTCGAACTGCTTCGGGGTGAGGCTGCCGACGTTGCGGTCAGCCAGCTTGCCGAGCTCGCGGTGGCTCGGCGTGGAGAGGTCGTCGCGGAAGTCGCCGCGGCAGCGGAGCTCACCAACGAGCAGGCCGGCCGCCTGACCGAGCTGCTGACGCGAATCTACGGCCATCCGGTGTCGATTCAGTTGACCATCGACGCGGCCGTCCTCGGCGGACTCCTGATCACAGTCGGTGACGAGGTCATCGACGGCTCCATCTCATCCCGGTTGGAGGCGGCCCGCACCGGGCTTCCGGACTGACCAACCACGAATCGGCATCAACAGCAACGTAAAGGCAGGAAGACGAAAAGCCATGGCAGAGTTGACAATCTCGGCTTCTGACATCGAAGGTGCGATCGAGGATTACGTCTCCTCCTTCACCGCCGATTCGGATCGCGAAGAGATCGGCATCGTCGTCGACGCAGGTGACGGCATCGCACACGTCGAGGGCTTGCCCTCGGTCATGACCCAGGAACTCCTCGAGTTCCCCGGTGGTGTGCTCGGTGTCGCGCTGAACCTTGATGAACACAGCGTCGGTGTCGTGATCCTCGGTGACTTCGAGAAGATCGAACAGGGCCAGCAGGTCAAGCGCACCGGTGAGGTGCTGTCGGTACCGGTGGGCGATGCGTTCCTCGGTCGAGTGATCAACCCGCTCGGTCAGCCGATCGACGGCCAGGGGGACATCGAGACGGACACCCGACGCGCGCTGGAACTGCAGGCACCGTCGGTGATTCAGCGACAGGGCGTGTCGGAGCCGCTGCAGACAGGCATCAAAGCGATCGATTCGCAGACACCCATCGGTCGCGGCCAGCGTCAGCTCATCATCGGCGACCGCAAGACTGGCAAGACCGCGGTTTGCGTAGACACCATCCTCAACCAGCGTGAGGCGTGGGAGACCGGCGATCCCAAACAACAGGTGCGCTGCGTGTACGTTGCGGTCGGCCAGAAGGGCACGACGATCGCCTCGGTGAAGCGGGCCCTCGAAGAGGGCGGCGCGATGGAGTACACCACCATTGTCGCTGCTCCGGCATCCGATGCGGCGGGCTTCAAGTGGCTGGCGCCCTACACGGGTTCGGCCATCGGTCAGCACTGGATGTACGACGGCAAGCACGTTCTGATCGTGTTCGACGACCTTTCCAAGCAGGCCGATGCCTACCGCGCGATCTCGTTGCTGCTGCGCCGCCCACCCGGCCGCGAGGCGTTCCCGGGTGACGTCTTCTATCTGCATTCCCGGCTGCTGGAGCGCTGCGCGAAGCTGTCCGACGAGCTCGGCGGCGGCTCCATGACGGGGCTACCGATCATCGAGACGAAGGCCAGCGATATCTCGGCATTCATTCCCACCAACGTCATCTCGATCACCGACGGCCAGTGCTTCCTGGAGTCCGATCTGTTCAACCAGGGTGTCCGGCCGGCGATCAACGTCGGTGTCTCGGTGTCCCGCGTCGGCGGCGCCGCCCAGATCAAGGCAATGAAAGAGGTAGCAGGAAGTCTCCGCCTTGAACTGTCGCAGTACCGCGAGCTGGAAGCGTTCGCAGCATTCGCCTCCGACCTCGACGCGGCCTCGAAGGCGCAGCTGGATCGCGGTGCTCGCCTGGTTGAACTCCTCAAGCAGCCGCAGTACACCCCGTACCCGGTGGAGGATCAGGTCGTCGCAATCTTCCTCGGTACCGGCGGGCACCTGGATTCAGTTCCGACAGAAGACGTCTCGCGCTTCGAAACCGAGCTCCTCGAGCATGTCAGGGCCTCCCACGACAAGATTCTCAAGGAGATCCGGGAGTCCAAGAAACTCACCGAGGAAGCCGAGCAGAAACTTGCCGACATCATCAACGAGTTCAAGAAGAGCTTCTCGGCAACCGATGGCAGCTCGGTCGTGGTGAACGAGGCAGAGGCTGAGGCCATGGACGAGGAAGACGTCGAAAAGGAATCCGTCAAGGTCCGCAAGCCGGCACCCAAGAAGTAGGAACCACCCGAAACTATTGGATCTCCGAAAGGGTCTGGAGAGCTAGATGGCTGCAACACTGCGCGAGCTTCGCGGGCGCATTCGTTCCGCCGGGTCGATCAAGAAGATCACCAAGGCCCAGGAACTGATCGCGACGTCGCGAATCGCCAAGGCGCAGGCCCGTGTCGAGGCGGCTCGGCCGTACGCAGGCGAAATCACCAGCATGCTCACCGAATTGGCAAGCGCGAGCGCATTAGATCACCCGTTGCTGGTGGCACGGGAGAATCCGAAACGAGCCGGAGTGCTGGTGGTGTCGTCTGACCGTGGCCTGTGTGGCGCATACAACGCCAACGTGTTGCGGCAGGCCGAGGAGCTGTTCTCGCTGCTGCGCGAAGAGGGAAAGACGCCCGAACTGTACGTGGTGGGCCGGAAGGCGCTTGGCTATTTCAGCTTCCGGCAGCGCGCGGTGACCCAATCCTGGACGGGCTTCTCTGAACGCCCCAC
>CAZCHU010000231.1:0-3930 GCA_964498215.1 uncultured Mycobacterium sp.
TCAAGCGTGCCTAGCCCGCGAGGAGTAGCTAGCCCGCGTCGAAATAGGAGCTCTCAAGCATGTCGTGAACCGCCTTGGCATGCACCCGGAACGACCGACCCACTCGAACTGCCGGCAGCTCACCGTTGTGCACCAGGCGATACACGGTCATCTTGCTCACCCGCATCAGGCTCGCCACCTCGGCGACGGTGAGAAATTGAGCTCGAGGCGCTTGGCCGTCGGCCTGCCCGGCGTCGCGCGCCGGTTTGCCGCTGGCCGAATCCCGCGCCGACGGCCCGTTCATAGACGTCATCGCAACCCAATCCGTCAGGCGCAGGCAGTTCCAGCGGCTTCCCCACCGCTGGCACCAACCCGTGCTTACCATTGGGAGAATAGCGTGGCAGGTGGGGTTACTGCGACGGGTGTGGGCTAATCAGTGAAAAATAATTTAACTACTCGGATGTAATTCCTAGCTGCTCAGAGCGCTGTTTCGCGGCCTCCACAGCGTTGGCGACCGCTGCCCGCAAACCGCCTCGTTCGAGTTCGCGCAGACCAGCGGCGGTAGTGCCACCCGGCGAGGTAACTGTGGCGCGCAGCTGCGCGGCCGCGGTATCCACCGTCAGTCCCATCGCTGTATCCCCGGTCGGTGTGGCGCCGTCGAGGCGCTCCAGGAGCATCGCGGCCGAGCCTGCCATCGTCTTTACCGCCAGTTCGGTGGCCACCGACCGCGTCAGGCCCGCGTCCACACCGGCATCGACGAGTGCTTCGACCATGAGGAAGAAATACGCGGGTCCCGAGCCGGACAACGCGGTGACCGCATCGAGTTTGCTCTCCTCCACGGTCAGGACCCCGCCGACTGCTTTGAACAGCGCCGAGACTTCCTCGACGTGCTCGGCGGTGGCGAATCGCCCCGGCGCGACCGCGCTCACTCCCCCGTTGACCAGCATCGGCGTGTTGGGCATGACCCGCACCACCGGAGAACCGGCGGGCAGCTTGTTCTCGTAGAAAGCCGTGGTGACCCCCGCGGCGACCGTCACGAATACCTGTTCGGCCGCATCACTTGCCAACTTGGCAGCGGTATCGGCGATATCGCCGATGACATCGTCCACATCAGCCGGCTTGACCGCGACGACCACGTACTTGGCGGCGTCCACCGCATCCGGGACCGTCGTCACCAACACCGCGTACTTGTCCGCGATGTGCTTGGCCCGCGCGGCATCCTTCTCGGCCACGACCAGGTCCTTGACCTGCTTTCCGGCGCTCAGCAGACCGCCCAACAGCGCTTCGCCGATACTTCCACCGCCGATGATCGCGATTCTGGCCATGCCGGAAAGCATCGCACGCCGACGGACTCAGACGGGCGGCGGCACCATCGCGAGTTGGCGACTCTGCACGATGATGCGCCCTTCACAGTCGACCACGATGTGGTCCTCGTCGAACCAGTCCTGCCCGATCTGGGTCGTCGTGCACATCACCCGCAACCAGCCGTCGGCCGGCCGTGCACGCACGTAGGCGGTCAGCTGAACCGTCGGTGCCCAGCCGAATCTGTTCAGGCCATAGGTCACCGGCGCCGACACGTCTCCGCACAGCAGCGCGAACAAGACATCGGGGGCCGCACCCCTCGGTCGCACCCAGTACTCGATCACCGGCGGACCGCCGTCCGAACGCGGAGTGAAAGTCGTCAGCGACGGCCTGATGTCGCAGCCCCGCGCCAGGTGGACAATGTCAGCCATCGGATGCCCCGGACCGATCGGTTCGAGGCCGGGCGGTGGGTCCGGCGTCATGAGCGGCACCACCGGGTTCACTGACAGCAACGGCGCCACGTGGTGTTCGGGAGTGCCCATCGTGATGGCTGCGCGCAGCGCGGTGCGGTCACCCTGTCTCAGCTCGACATCGACGAGGCTGACCCGCCGGCCTCGCTTACGTACCGTGCTGACGACCTGCATAGGGCCGGGATCGGGCGCCCACAGAAAGCTCCCCGACACCGCGAGCGGTTCCACCTCGGTGTCCTCGGCAAGTTCGGCGCGGGCCCCCTGTGCGCACAGCGCGAGCATCGCCCCGCCGTGCACCTTCGGCCCAATCGTCCAGTGTTCGTTTAGCACCCCGGCGTACACACCATTGCCGATCGGGGTCAGTGCCATCGCCTCAGCGAACGAGGTGGAAGTCGTCATGTGGTGTCCTCGCTGTCAGCGCAGCAGGTGCGCCCGGGCAAATTGCAGCGACTCGGCCAGCAGCGCCGCACGCTCGACACCGTTGCGCGCACCGGAGGTCGTAACCTCCAGGATGACGTGACCGGCGAAATCCCCGGCGGCCAGCGCCTCGCAGATCTCGACCGCGGGCTGAGTACCGCGGCCCGGCACCAGATGCTCGTCCGCCGATGCGCCACTACCGTCGCACAAGTGCAGATGCACCAAACCTGCGCCCATTCGGGCGGCCATGTCCAATGCATCGGTGCCGGCTGTCGCGGTGTGCGACAAGTCCAGCGTGTAGTGCGCATGACCACCGTCGAGCGGGTCGTAGGACGGCGAGAACGCCGAAATCCCGGGACCCGGGCTGCCACCCCGCTTTCGCATCCGCTCGATCGATGTCTGCCCGGCCCCGAAGAATCTGTCCGCGCGGAACGGAAACATGTTTTCCACTGCGACCATGACGTCACTCATGGCTTCGAGCTCGGCCACCTGATCGGCGAACCCGTCGGCGTAGCGGCGCTGCCAGCGAAAAGGCGGATGAACCACCACGGTCTGGGCCCCGAGCTGCTCTGCGGCCTGAACGCTGCGATCGAGCTTGGTGATCGGGTTGGAGCCCCATACCCGCTGGGAGATCAGTAGGCAGGGAGCGTGCACGGACAGCACCGGCATCCCGTAGCGCTTGGACAGCTGCTGGATGGCCCCGACATCTTGGCTCACTGACTCTGCCCACACCATGAGCTCGACGCCGTCATAGCCCAGACGAGCGGCGTACTCAAACGCTGCCTCGGTCCTCAGCGGATAGACCGAGGCCGTCGAAAGACCGACCTTGATGGCGGGGCGCACAGTGCTTATCCGGCCTTCTCTGACTCAGAACGGGCTGTCAGCCCGATTGCAGCAACGCCAGCGGACCCAGCGTGACCAGCGCGCCGACTGCCACTGCGATCAGGGTGCTGCCGATGTCCTCGGTCTTGCGGACCACCCGCACGGCGACGACCAGACCCAGGATAACCAGGACCGACAACACCAGCGCGATGATGTTGTTCCACCTCCAGAGCTGGTCGAACGCGACGAACAAACCCGCGCCGAGCAGGACCGCGAAGATGCTCTGCCCGATGATCCACAAGGCGTTCACGAACCCCGACAGCCGGCGCGGTTCACCATCACGGGTGTACTCGTCGTCGCCGAGATCCTCGCCGAGTTCGTCCGCCTCACCGAGTTCGACGCCTTCGGGTGCTGTGAGGGCACCGCGCCGGGCGAGATCGTCAGCGACCGTCGGACCGCCGAACAACGGTTCCTGGGTGGAGCGTAGATAGGACGGCAACTCCTCGCTATCCGCGGCATCGGGCGGGGCCTCGGTTTTGGGAACCTCGGCATCGGGAACGTCTATGCCGGGCAACGAGGCCAGATCCGCCACCGAGTCGAGTTGATCGGTCTCGTCGCCGTCGTCGGGCGGATCTGGGCTCATGTGCTCGGCGTCCTCGACCGCCGTTTCCGACTCCCCCTTGGATTTCTTGGACAGCTTGGATTTCTTGCTCGATTGACGGCCGAAGCCGAAACGCCGCGGTCGTTTCGCGGCATCCGCTGGGTCGGGCTGAGCGCCGCGCTGCTCAACTTGCGCCGCGTACTCGGCGACCGCCTCGGCGTAGTCATCGTCGACATCATCACCCGATGTCTTCATCGCCTGCTCCTCGCTGACCACCGCGGCGATCTCGTCGGTCTCGGTCTCGTCGGTCTCAGTCTCGATCTCGTCGGTTTCGGTCTC
>CAZCHU010000232.1:0-3888 GCA_964498215.1 uncultured Mycobacterium sp.
TCGGCGCCGTACTTCTCTAGCCAAAGGGCCCAGTGCTCGGCAGAACCCGGTTGCGTCGGCTTTGCATGAGCGCCCATGACTCCCACGATAGAACTACCGCCCGACATTTGGAGAGGCCGGTCAGCAATCGCCCGGAATCCCGGCTCAACAAAAGCTTGCTGCTCAGGCGGCCCGTCACGGCCAGCAAGAAGACCGGCGCCAGGTTGACGCGCGAGTGCAGAAATTCGCGAACTCGCGGTAGGGATCGGGGCGTCCGATCACACGATTAGTGGTTCTGACGAGCGACGTATGACCACCCGCTGGGGCTGCTCTAAGCAGCTCTCCTTTTTATGGGCCGAGTTGTCTGGTCCGACCTAGGACAATGGCGGTGTACAGCGGTCGGTGTCGCCTGCCCGGCGGAAAAGATTTTTTCCGAAAATTCAGGGGTGCCGACCGTGCGCGGACTTAAGAGGAAGCGACAACGTAGGGATCGGTTGTCTCTTTCTCGCCTCCCGGAGATGTAGCCATGGATCGACCGGCACGCCCGCCCCGGCCCGCCCGTTGATGCCGCGCGCTTACAACCGGACAACCAGACCGACATCCAGCACATCGACGACGGCTTGGTCGGTGCCTGGCTCGACGACCCTGGTCTAGCCGCCGAACTCGCTGACGAACTGGAACGACTTCGGCGTCTTCAAGCAGACGAGGAGCTGCTGTTGGGCCCTGCAGCTTGAGCGGTTCGCCTGGCCGGCGGCGACCAGATGCTCGTCTGGACGCCGAAGGACAACAGGGTGTCTCGTTTGTAGACATTCGGGAGTAACCAGATCCTGTCTCGCAACGCGGGGGACCAGTGCGCCTAAACCGGTTGATATTGCGACGCCGACTAACCGGAATACCCTTCACCTATGACTGAACCGTCGCCCCGGCCCCCACCCCCGCAGTGGGGGCCGCCTCCACAGCCGGTCGATCAGTCGCGGCGCTGGCTGCCTGTCGTGTTCTGGTCCGTGGTCCTGTTAGTTGCCATCGTCACGGTGGCAATGCTCGTGAGTTGGTGGTCCGATCGGAGATCCGAACAGCGGCTGTGGTCCCTGCTGCCGCACACGATGGGCTGTGTCCCCGAGCTTGACCCCTACATGCGGAATCCGCCTGCTTCCGTCAAAGCGCAGCAAGTCGAGATTGAGCATCTCGGCGGGAGGCGTATCGCCGTCACGGTGACGTTCTCCGCGCCACCGCCGCCTGAGCCAGTCGCGGTACAAACGGCTTATGGGGAAGTGCGCAACCGGCCCGGCGGCATTGACTACTTGATATCCATTCGCGATTCGCAATCTGACGCATCGGTTGTGGCGTACTCACCATCCGAAGGAAAACCCTGGCGGGCGGTCAGCATCAGCACTGAGTCGGTGAGGAGTTTTGATTTCGATCACCGCCCTGAAGTGCCGCTGGAGGTCACTATCTCAGGCAACGATGTGCGGCTGTTGCTCGACCTCCCTCACGATGCCGAACATCTCAACCATCAACCGTTCGCGCACCCGATCACGATTCAATCGTCCATGTCGGACCGATCGGTGTTGGTGGACGCCGAATCGGTAGGAACCATGTTCAAAGTGCAGGAGTGCAAGTGGTCGACTCCTGTCGCTGCAAAGCCCGACATCACCTTGGGTACGTTGCCACCTCAAGCGCCCGCACCACCCGCTAAAGAACCTCAGTCTCAACCCTCGGCCGGCTTTCCTCCGCTTGCAAAGCGCTGCCCGCAAAAGTACGGCGCAACTGGGGCTTACACACGGTCGGCAGTCGGAAACGACCGAACCTCGTGTCCGTTCGCCGAAGAGGTTCGTATTTCCTACGCCGACATGGGCCTCCCAGGATCAGTCCAAGAGATCAAGGTATTTAGCCCAACAACGCGGCAACTGTACGACGTGACATGCCAGCCGGCTGGCAGCTTTGTTCTGTGCACCGGCGGCAATGGGGCAGTCGTCTACCTCAACTGATGCGGCGCCTAGCAGCGCCCTGTTATAGCCACCACGGGCACAGTCGGTAAACAAATGACCCCACCGAAGGTCTGAAGCGTCGGCGCGTACGCCCCCCGGCCCGGCAACATGGAACGCGTCTCACTTCTAAAGAAACGAGACACCCCGGCACGACCCACTCCCCCAACCTGTTGGCGCAGGTCGCGATGTCTCATTTCTTGTCTCACGCCGCATGTCTCATATCCTCGATGTCGGTGGGAGGTGAGAAAGTCATCGGCATGGCGACGATTTTGGGTTATGCCCGTGTCAGCACCACCGGCCAAGACCTCGATGCGCAGCTGGCCGCGCTCACCGCCGCCGGGGTCGACGGCGACCGGATCTACACCGACAAACTCTCCGGGTCAGCCAAGGTGGACCGCCCCGGTCTGGCCGCACTGCTCGCCTACGCGCGTGCCGGTGACACCGTTGTTGTCGCCGCGATCGATCGACTCGGCCGATCGGTCGCTGAAGTGACTCGTACCATTACCGAACTCGGTTCGCAGTCAATTACTTTGCGCGCCTTGCGTGAAGGAATCGATACCGCCACACCAACTGGTCGCGCTGTCGCAGCCATCATGGCCACCCTCGCCGAACTCGAACTCGAACTCGGTCGGGAACGGCGTGCCGCGTCACGGGAATCTCGCCGCTCCCGACAGCTGCCAGCCACCAAGCCGCACAAGCTCACCACAGACCGTCAAGAACAACTCCGCCGGCTCGCGGCTACGGGTGAGCCCGTCGGAGAACTCGCCGCTGCCTTCGGAATCGGACGGGCAACGGCATATCGCTACCTATCCTCTTCCTAACCTGCATTTTTCGTGAAACTTGGTGTGACACGGGCGTGAGCGGGGCAAGACGTTAGGGGGGCCAATGAAGCTGTCGGTGTCGGTGGCGTTGTTCATCGCCGTTGCGTACGGAGTGCTTGCGTGGTGGCTGAGGGTGTACCACCACACGTCGGGCACACTGCTAATTGCACTGGCCGCGTTGGCAGTCTCCTGTTTCGCACAGTTTCAAGCGTCCAGATCGGCGCACAACTCTACGAGCGCTTTCGCGCTCGCCCGACTGAACGAAGAGCGGGCCAAGTACGGGTGGACAATCACAGTGCACCCCGAAGGCGATCGTTACGTGCTGCGCAACACCGGCACGTTGGCAGCCCACGACGTGCAATTCATCAACGTCGACCCGCACACAATGCTCAACTTCGAACAGCACGAAGGCGATGACGGGCCGACCGTAGAACCTGGCCATGCCGTCGCGTTTCATGCCCACTTCACCTACGGAAGTAGCGGCAAGGCAGTCGAATTGGACTGGCTGCCCGTCGGTGAAACCGAACGCAAGACGTTCAGAGACGTGCTGGACGACATCCCTAACAAGACGTTTGACGAGGTGGTCAAGCGTCGCGAGGTCGAACGCGATACCGAAGCAGCCATGGACAGGACGTGGCGCGCCGAGATGCGAAAGATTCTGATCGACCTAGCCGCCGCATGGGGCGATTACAAAGCCAACGCGACCGCCCAGAACAAAATGCGAGTGCAGGGGCTCGTGTCAGCGTTGCCTAGCAACATGGTTCGAGCGATGGGCTTTGAGGTCGACGTGCCGCGAGATTTCTGGGGGATGCATCAGTGGCCGTTTGAGAACTTCGTGCAGGATGCGAAGGACAAGAAACTGGTCCGCGAAAACGCGCCCATGATCGAACTCATGTGGAATCTGACGTGGGTACAGATCCCCCTCCGACCCGAAGGCGACCTTTCCCAACCGCCCGACCCCTGGTATCGGGTGGAACACGCGATCCACGGTTACATCGAACTGGTACGCAACCGCGAGCAAGGCAAAGTCGAGTATCGCGATGGGCAACGTGACCGCGAGAGCCACGAACGAACCTTGCAGATGTTGCAGGAGCACAAAA
>CAZCHU010000233.1:0-3807 GCA_964498215.1 uncultured Mycobacterium sp.
CGGGGCGGTGTAGCTCAGCTGGTTAGAGCGCACGACTCATAATCGTGAGGTCGGGGGATCGAGCCCCCCCACCGCTACAGGCAGTACCTAGAACCGAGTTTGAGGAATGTAGAAAGAGGCACCTGACGTGGCGTCAAGTACAGACGTACGGCCGAAGATCACTTTGGCGTGCGAGGTGTGCAAACACCGCAACTACATCACGAAGAAGAACCGTCGCAACGATCCCGACCGGCTCGAGATCAAGAAGTTCTGCTCCAACTGCGGCAAGCACCAGGCCCACAAAGAGTCGCGATGAGCGACCGGCTCCGGGCCGGGCACCGGTTCACGGTTGCTGAGGTCGACTAGGTAGGTTCACCAGTCGTGTCGTTTCTCGATAACCTCGTCGGGTCGCGCTATCGCTACCCCGACCACTACATGGTGGGCCGCGAGAAAATCCGCGAATACGCAGTCGCGGTCAAGAACGAGGACGCTGTCTTCTTCGACGAGGAGGCCGCCGCCGAGCTCGGTTACGACGCGTTGCCAGCGCCGCTGACGTTCCTTTCGGTGTTCGTCTATCAGGCGCAGACGGCGATGTTCGCCGCCAACAACGTCGGCACCGCCGATGCCCAAATCGTCCAGGTTGACCAGGTGGTCAAGTTCCTCAAACCCATCAAGGCCGGGGACAAACTCTATTGCGACGTGTGGGTGGACTCGGTCCGCAAAGCGCACGGTACCGACATCATCGTCACAAAGAATGTCGTCAGCAACGAAAATGGCGACATCGTCCAAGAGAACTACACCACCCTTGCGGGGCGTAGCGAAGAAGATGGGGAGAGTGGCTTCAGCGATGGCACTGCGTGAGTTCAGTTCAGTCAAGGTCGGCGACCAGCTGCCCGAGAAGACCATCCCCCTGACCAGGGGAGACCTGGTGAACTATGCGGGGGTGTCAGGTGACCTCAATCCGATTCACTGGGACGACGAGATCGCCAAGCAGGTCGGTCTCGACACCGCCATCGCGCACGGCATGCTCACCATGGGTCTGGGTGGCGGCTACGTCACCTCGTGGGTCGGTGACCCCGGCGCGGTCACCGAGTACAACGTGCGCTTCACCGCGGTCGTTCCGGTGCCCAACGACGGCACCGGGGCGGAAATCGTCTTCAACGGACGTGTGAAATCCGTTGATCCGGAGACGAAGTCGATCGTGATCGCCATCAGTGCCACTTCCGGTGGCAAGAAGATCTTCGGCCGCGCCATCGCGGGCGCGAAGCTGGCCTAGGCGGGTTCGGTATGGCCTTGAAAGTGGACATCCTCGGGATGGTCTGGAAGTACCCGGATACATTCGTCGTCGGTCGTGAGCATATCCGCCAATTCGCGAACGCGGTCAAAGCCGACGATCCAGGGTCGCTCGACGAGGACGCCGCCGCGGAACTCGGGCATAGCGCGATCATCGCCCCGCCGACGTTCATGTCGATCTTTGCGGTGATGATTCAGAGGCACTTTTTCCAGCATGTCGACGTCGGTATGGAGACGATGCAAATCGTGCAGGTCGACCAAAAGTTCCTGTTCCACCGGCCGATCAAGGCCGGCGACGAGGTAACCGGCACCATGACCATCCTGACGGTGGACGAACGGTTCGGTGCCGACATCGTCACCACCCGCAACGTGTTGACCGATGTGCACGGGGAAGTCGTGATGGAGTCGTACACCACCCTGATGGGGCACGAAGGCGACAACTCCATCTCGGCGAAGTGGGATCCTGAGAGCGGCCAGGTGGTCCGCACGGCGATCGCCGAATAGCGGGTCGCGTGGTCCCCAGGCTGGGAGGGCGGATTAGTAACTCTGACCGGGTGCGCGCTACACTCGCACTTCGGGGTTTTCCCAGTCCAGCGCGCTGTCCGTCGGCCTAGATCGACCGATCGGGGAGCGCGCGCGTTGTGTGGCCCCTTACCCGCTATGAAGGGGCGTAGCTCAACTGGCAGAGCAGCGGTCTCCAAAACCGCAGGTTGCAGGTTCAAGTCCTGTCGCCCCTGCAACTGACTAGACAAGCGTGGACACTGGTAGGTGAACCACACGAGACCCGATCAGAAGAGAAAGGCACGCGGTGAGCGACGAGCGCGAAGGTGCCGGCTCCGCAGACCCTGGCGCCGCCACTGGCAGCACGGACGACGGTGACGCCGGCAGCCAGGCGACGGTTGTGACACGACCGGCGCGGCCCACAGGTAAGCGAGCGCGGCGCGGCGCGGCGGCTGTGGTCGACGCCCGAGACACCGACGACGCGCCCGATACTGACAGTTCCGGCGGCGGTGACGACGGCAACAAGGGCGGCGGGCCCAAGAAGACTGCCAAGAAGCCCAAGGACGGACCGTCGCGTAACCCGTTTGCGTTCGTCTGGAACTACCTGCAGGAAGTCGTCGCCGAACTGCGCAAGGTCATCTGGCCGAATCGCAAGCAGATGGTCAGCTACACCACCGTCGTGCTGTTCTTCCTGGCGTTCATGGTGACGTTGATCGGGTTCACCGATCTTGGTGTGGGCAGGCTCGTGATGATGGTGTTCGGCTGATCCCGATGGATGAGCCGGCGCTGACAGTGAAATTCAGAGAGGACTACACGTGACTAGCTTCGACGGGGAAACGCCCGCGGGTGACACCGTCGACACCATCGAGGTCGACGGGGCTGATACCGAGGTTGACTCGGCGGCCGCGGTTCCCGAAGCGGATGAAGACCCGGCCGTCGCGCTTAAGAAAGAGCTGCGCCTCCAACCGGGCGATTGGTACGTCATCCATTCCTACGCTGGCTACGAGAACAAGGTGAAGGCCAATCTCGAGACCCGCGTGCAGAATCTGGACGTCGGTGACTACATCTTTCAGGTCGAAGTGCCGACCGAAGAGGTCACTGAGATCAAGAATGGACAGCGTAAGCAGGTCAACCGGAAAGTACTGCCGGGCTACATCCTGGTTCGTATGGAGCTCAACGACGAGTCGTGGGGCGCGGTGCGCAACACTCCTGGTGTGACCGGCTTCGTCGGCGCGACGTCGCGACCGTCGCCGCTGTCGCTCAATGAGGTGGTCAAGTTCCTGCTGCCGCCCGCTACGGCGAAGAAGCCGGGCAAAGCGGCATCGACTTCAGCTGCGGCTGCCGAGCCCGGCGCGCTCGAGACCCCGGTCATCGAGGTCGATTTCGAGGTCGGCGAATCGGTCACCGTCATGGATGGCCCATTTGCGACGCTGCCGGCGTCGATCAGTGAGGTCAATGCCGAACAACAGAAACTCAAGGTGCTGGTGTCCATCTTCGGCCGCGAAACACCGGTCGAACTGACCTTCACCCAGGTCGCCAAGATCTAGCTGTGATTTCGGTGAGCCCGCCGTCGGTCAGCGACGGGAATTACGCCGAAGTCGAATAGGAACTGAGAAAGGAATACCCCCATGGCCCCGAAGAAGAAGGCCGTCGGGCTGATCAAGTTGCAGATCCAGGCCGGGCAGGCCAACCCCGCCCCGCCGGTCGGTCCCGCGCTTGGCCAGCACGGCGTCAACATCATGGAGTTCTGCAAGGCGTACAACGCCGCGACCGAATCGCAGCGCGGAAACGTCGTCCCGGTGGAGATCACTGTTTACGAGGACCGCAGCTTCACCTTCGCATTGAAGACCCCGCCGGCAGCGAAGCTGCTCCTCAAGGCGGCTGGCGTGGCGAAGGGTTCCGGCACGCCGCACACGACCAAGGTGGCGAAGGTGACCTGGGATCAGGTGCGTGAGATCGCGGAGACGAAGAAGGAAGATTTGAACGCCAACGATATCGATGCGGCGGCCAAGATCATCGCCGGGACTGCCCGGT
>CAZCHU010000234.1:0-3803 GCA_964498215.1 uncultured Mycobacterium sp.
CGGCTGAAGATCGAACAGGAGCTCTATCGGGCTCTGGACAGCGATGAGCTGATTCCGGCATTCCAGCCCATCATCTCGCTACGAACCAACCAGATCGTCGGTGCCGAGGCACTGGCCCGCTGGCGCCAACCGGGCGGGGGTGTCCTCGTACCTGCCGAGTTTGTCCAGCTTGCCGAGGAGACGGGCCAGATACGTCAGATCGATCGGCAGATCGCCGAGCGCGCTGTCGCGCGCTGCGTAGAGCTGTTGCGCGACCGTTCGCGGGAGTTCCACTTGACGGTCAACGTCAGCGCGGTGACGTTCGACGCACAATACATCGGCTACCTCGCCGAGCTGGTTGAGCGCTACGCAATCCCGCCGGAGCGATTGACCATCGAGTTGACCGAATCGGCGGTGGTCGGGGAAGCCGGCCGTCTCCAGCATTTGTTGATTGCGCTTCGGTCGTTGGGGGTGAAGGTGGCCATCGACGACTTCGGGACGGGCTACTCCTCGCTGGCCTACCTGCAGAGCCTGCCGGTCGACGTGGTCAAGTTGGATCGTGCCTTCGTCGATCGGCTGCACGGCAACCCCGGCGAAGGGGTCGTCGCGCACTGGGCGATCCAGTTGGTGTCGGACCTGGGGATGGAAATCATCGCTGAGGGGGTCGAGACCGCGGACCAGGAAGAGGCACTGCGCTCACTCGGGTACGACTGGGTGCAGGGCTACCACTACGGCGAGCCGATACTCGAACCGCCATCGCCCGGCGATTACAGGGGCTCGGGCAACGAGACGCCGGGGTGAGCGATGGCCGCCCGGCTTCGCTTGCGCATGGGAGTGCGTTTAGACATGCATCATGATGCGGTCGCTGTATCATCAGTTACATGAGGACGACGGTGGTGATTGACAGCGATGTCGCAAGTGAGATCGAGCGTCTTCGCCGCGAAGGGAAGGGCCTGAGCGAGGCCCTGAATCTACTGGCGCGGAGGGGAATGACCAGGGCGCCGTCATCCAAGGCGGTCAAGTACAAGCATCGGACCGCGCGCATCGGCCTGAAGGTAGACGTTACGAACATCGCGGATGTGCTCGATCTGCTCGACGATGATCGTTGATGCAAACCTGCTGCTCTATGCAGTGGATGAGAACAGCGCCCACAACGCCGCCGCCGCGTCCTGGCTAGAAGAAGTACTTGACGGCGCCAGCCGAGTCGGATTGCCGTGGCAAACGATCGGTGCGTTCCTCCGAATCGCTACCCATCCACGAGTCGCAGAGAATCCTTTGTCCGGCCGCGAGGCCTGGAGATACGTAGCGGACTGGCTCGCAGTCCCGGTGGTGTGGATTCCACCCGCCACCGAGACCACAGCGCAGGTCTATGAGAGATTGTGCGAACAAGTGGAGGTTACGGGCAATCTCGTGCCAGATGCGCAACTGGCCGCTCTCGCGGTCGAACATGGAGTTCAACTAGCTTCTGCCGATACAGATTTCATGCGCTTTCCCGGACTCCGCTGGGTGAACCCGCTGAGCGGATAGCTGTTGGCCCCCTTGAGTGGCGGAAGAGTCACGGTGGCTGCGGCTTGCCGAACTCCAGCCCCGCCCGCCGCGCGCTCTACTGTGGGTTCCATGACCCTCGATGCCCCCAGCCGTGTCGTCCTGCCAATCCCGGACCGTTCCCCCAGGGTCGGATTCAAGTACGACGCCACCGATCCGGGTCCGGGCTTCCCCCCGATTGAGCCGATGCGCCCGCCGCCGGGTGCACCGAACGTGATCATCGCCCTGATCGACGACGTTGGCTTTGGCGCCGCTACGGCTTTCGGTGGGCCCTGCGAGACACCGACCGCCGAGAGGCTGGCGAACGCGGGCCTGAAGTACAACCGATTCCACACCACCGCGCTGTGTTCGCCTACTCGCCAGGCGATGCTCACCGGGCGCAATCACCACTCGGTGGGGATGGGTGCAATCGCCGAACTCGCGACGGCGGCGCCCGGCTACAACTCGATCCGGCCGAACACCGCGGCTCCGCTGGCGGAGATCCTCAAACTGAATGGCTATTCCACCGCCCAGTTCGGCAAGTGTCATGAGGTGCCGGTGTGGGAGACCAGTCCGATGGGGCCCTTCCGGCAGTGGCCGACCGGCAGTGGGTTTGAGCACTTCTACGGCTTCATCGGTGGTGAGACCAACCAGTACTACCCGGCGATCTACAACGACACCGTCCCGGTCGAACCCGACCGCACCCCGGAGGAGGGCTACCACTTCACCGAGGACATGACCGACCACGCGATCGAGTGGGTGAGCCAGCAGAAAGCATTGATGCCCGACAAGCCTTTCTTCGTCTACTGGGCGCCGGGCGCGACCCACGCGCCGCATCACGTCCCGGAAGAGTGGTCGGCCAAGTACAAGGGCCGATTCGACGACGGCTGGGACGCCCAACGGGTGCGAACGTTCGCCCGCCAGAAGGAACTAGGGATCATCCCCGAGGACGCGGAGCTGACCGCACGCCCCGACGAGATCCCCGCCTGGGACGACATGCCCGACGACCTCAAACCAGTGTTGTCACGGCAGATGGAGGTCTACGCCGGGTTCCTCGACCATACCGACCACCACCTCGGTCGGCTGGTCGACGCCGTCGAGGAGCTCGGACAGCTTGACAACACACTCATCTACTACATCATCGGCGACAACGGCGCATCGGCCGAGGGCACACCCACGGGGACATTCAACGAACTGCTCACCCTCAACGGTGTCACCGACGTCGAGACGACCGAGTTCATGGCGGCGCGAATCGACGACTTCGGAACACCCAAGGCGTTCAATCACTACGCCGTCGGCTGGGCACACGCGATGGATACCCCCTATCAGTGGACCAAACAGGTCGCCTCACATTGGGGTGGCACCCGCAACGGCACGGTCGTGCACTGGCCATCGGGTATCGCGGCCAAGGGTGAGGTACGCACGCACTTTCACCACGTGATCGACATTGCCACGACGGTGCTCGACGCGGCCGGTATCCCCGAGCCGCACGAGGTCAACGGCGTCACCCAGCAGCCATTGCACGGCGTGAGCATGCGCTACTCGTTCGACGACGGCGACGCGGACGAAGGTCGCGAGACGCAGTACTTCGAGATGTTCGTCAACCGGGGCATCTACCACCAGGGGTGGACAGCGGTGACCCGACACAGCATTCCGTGGATCCTCGGTGAGGCACCATCGATCGCCGAGGACGTATGGGAGCTTTACGGACCGGACGACTGGACTCAGGCCCGCGACCTCGCCGCCGAACAGCCCGAGAAACTGGCGGAGTTGCAGCGCCTGTTCATGATCGAGGGGGCGAGGTACAACGTGTTCCCGCTCGACGACCGGCGCGTCGAGAGATTCAACAGCGACCTTGCCGGTCGGCCCGTGCTCGTCCAGGGCAACTCCCAGCTGATGTTCCGTGGGATGAAGCGGTTGTCGGAGGGCAGCGTCATCAACATCAAGAACAAGTCACATGCTGTGACCGCCGAAATCGTCGTGCCCGACGGTGGTGGATCAGGTGCCCTCATCGCGCAGGGCGGCCAGTACGGCGGCTGGTCGTTATACATGCACGAGGGCCGGTTGGCCTACTGCTACAACATGTTCGGCCTCGATCAGTACAAGACGTATTCCGCCGGTACGGTGGCGGCCGGCGAGCATCAGGTTCGTGTCGAGTTCAGCTACGACGGCGGCGGCTTGGGCAAGGGTGGCGATGTGGCGCTCTTCATCGACGGCCGGCAGGCGGGAACCGGTCGGGTGGAGTCGACGGTGCCCATGATCTTCTCCGCCGACGAGACCACCGACCTCGGCGAGGACAC
>CAZCHU010000235.1:0-3769 GCA_964498215.1 uncultured Mycobacterium sp.
CAGCGGGACCGCGTAATCGCGGCCGCACGCGGGATCTACCGAGGACAGCCATCGGGGGTGCCTACGTGGGCGGGGTATCGGAGAAGCGAGCGGCTCGATATCGCCTTCTCGCCTCGGTGGGCATGATCTGCGCTCTCAGCCCCGCCGCCTCATGCGACCGCAGCGGCAAAGGACTGGAAAAGGTCCCCCGGCAAGGGCGTATCCAGCTCCCAGGTGATGGCCATCGGCTTCTCGCCCTCGTGGCCGCGATACCTGGCAGGCCCTAGGAACCAGAAGGCGCGGTCGTCGGCAAGTAAGCGCGTGAACAGCATTATCGAGCGGCCGGAACGTTCGTGGTTGCGATAACGCAAGCCCGTGTCGCTGTCCGCACGGGTTGTCGACTGGCTCTCCCAATGGATGAGCCGTGGATTGATCGCGTAGTCGCGGTAGCGGGTGGTCGGCGAAAAGGCCCCGCTGCTTTTATCGAGGGTGAAGGCCAACAAATCGGCACTGGCACCTTTGGCGTTGTACACGCCCTCCCGCCAAGGAGGTATCGCGGCCCCTTCTCCGACGCCAAAGGCGGCTAGGATCTCGATGCGCGTGTAGCGGGCATGGACCTGCAGCGGTACGTCAGGATGGCACTCCAGCGGCCCGTGCAGATGGTCGACCCGGTCGCACAGTTCGTCGAGCAGCTGGACGAGTTCCGCGCGGACCTGCGGATGCGCCCACACGAGGTCGACTCCGTCCTGCTGAGTATGGCCCTTGGTGAGCACCTGATCGCCGAGCGCGGCGGTGAGCATACGCACGAGGCGGCGCTCGCGCTCTGACATCGCTGAAACATCAGGGCAGCTCGGTGATTTCAGTAGCTTCCGATAGGTGTCGATGCGCTCGTCGTCATCGATGTGGAGGAGGCGAGCAAGTGCCTTGCGAAGCGGCTTCTCGTGCACCCCGGCCGGCGCGATTGGCACCTGAGCGGCCTCGCAAAGATCCGACCAGCCCCGTTTGCCGTCGTAAACATCTGAGAGATCGAGCCCGGACTCCTCCAGATACTTCGACAACGTGACATCTGGGTACGCATTGTGAATAACGCGCAATTCCTCGACGCGAGCCGGCCAGCGTGTCGGAATAGCCTCGCGTAGGCTTCGCATAACGATCTCCGACGCCTTCTGGTCGAGCTGCATGTAGCAGCCCGCCGGCAGGAATGGAAAGCCCTGCTGCACAGCTTTTTCAATGCCTCGCCGGGTACCGCCGATCAATGCACGGTAGCGACGATCGAAGCGGAACTCCCGGCGGTGGGTGCCCACAAAGTCCAGCACGGTACAGAAGGTCTTACCCTTCGACCGGCGCAGGCCTCGGCCAAGCTGCTGGAGGAACAGAGTAGGGCTCTCGGTGGGGCGCAGCATCAGGATGGTGTCGACCGCCGGCACATCAACGCCTTCGTTAAACAGATCGACGGAAAATACGATTCGGATTCTTCCCGCGGCAAGGTCTTTCAAGGCCGCTTTGCGCTCGGCAATCGGACTGTCACCCCACACCGCGACGGCGGAGACTCCGTGCTCATTGAATACCTTCGACATGAACCGGGCGTGGTCGATGCTGACACAGAAGCCCAGCGCGCGCATAGTCGTAGGACTATCCGCGAGACGAATAACCTCTCTAAGTACTGTGCGAGCCCAAGCGTCGGTGCTGGTGTAGAGGTTGCTCAAGGCCTCGTGGTCGTACCCCCGCCCGCGGCGCCACGGGACGTCGGTCAGGTCGAGCCCGTCGTAGATACCGAAGTACATGAAAGGCGAGAGCCGCTGCTGGTCGATGGCGTCCCATAGCCGCAGTTCGGCGGCTATGCGGTCGTCGAACCAGTGCAGGACCGACAGGTCGTCGCTGCGTTCAGGTGTGGCCGTCAGACCCAACAACTCGACAGGGTTTACATGGTCAAGCAGCCTGCGATATGACGGCGCGGCCGCATGGTGGAACTCGTCGACCACTACCACGTCAAAGTGTTCGGGCGGCAGGTCATCAAAGTTGGCAGCGTTGAGAGTTTGAATCGAGGCAAACACATGGTCGAAATGCTTCGGGCGGGATCCACTGATCCACTTCTCGCCGAAAGACGGCTCCCGCAACGCATGACGGAACGTGGCGAGGCTCTGGTCGAGAATCTCGTTTCGGTGAGCGACGAACAGCAACCGAGAACGCGGCAATTCCTCACGCAAGCGCCCGTAGTCGACAGAAGCCATCACAGTCTTGCCTGTACCCGTGGCGGCGACAAGCAGGTTGCGATGATGCCCTCGATTCCGCGATACCGAGATCTTCTCCAGTAGACGCTCTTGAAAGGGTTCGAGACGAAGTTCGATGGGGCTCAGAACAACGACTGGCCCAGCGTCAGTATGGTCCGCTCGTTTCGACTCTGAATCGAACTGTTCGGAGTCATAGGGAACGAAGTCCCTTCCTCGCCAATAGCTTTCGAAAACCGCTTCGATCTTTGCGAGGATGTCAGGGTTACGGGCCGACGAGACGCGGATATTCCACTCCAGTCCGGTGACCTGGGCAGAATGCGTCAGGTTCGACGAGCCGACGTACGCGGTCGAAAAGCCCGACCGGCGGTGAAACATCCAGGCCTTGGCGTGCAGCCGAGTCGTGCTGACATCATACGAAATCCGGACATCGGCCCCTAGGTCGACCAGCTGCTCAAGGGCGGCTTGCTCGGTTGAGCCAGTGTAGATGGTGGTGAGCACACGCAGCGGTCGCCCGTTTCGACAGTGGCGACCGAGTGAGTTCACCAGCGGATTGATGCCGCTACGCCTGATAAAGGCCATCACCACGTCGATAGCGTCGGCCGAATCGATCTCCGCGTCGAGCTGGTTCAACAGCACTGGGTCGCCGGGCGCATTGGTGAGCAACGTGGAATCAAGAAGCGGTATGAGCGGCTCGGCAATCGGCTGGGGTGTTCCGTCGGGTCTCCGTCGAAGTATCGCGTGCAGAACCTCGCCCGGATCAATCGGAGTGGCTGAGGTATCCGTGTCTCGAACGGCTTCAGCGAGCCGTTCAATGAGATCACGCGCGACCCGGATACCTACCTGGATTCGATCCTTATCGTTGACCGCTGCGAGGGATTGCTCAAGCACGCGACTCACATGCAACGCGATGCGATCCGCCGCCTCGGCTGGGTGTAGGGGGCGAGTCTTTCGAGAGCGACTGTCGAGCGAAGCGAGGTAGGGGTGCAAAGCCTCGGTAACAAGGAGCTCGTAGATCCCAGGACCCATCTCCGCCACCTGTCGACCCTACGATGAGCAGCCCGATCCAGGAGTGAACGAGGCCAAAAAGCTACAGCCAGGTTGATTCGATGAGGGCCTGACACAGCGGTGCCGAACGCCGTTCCTCTCCAAACCCCGGAACTTCTCACGCACACCAGGCAGGCTGGAACAGCAGACCCCGAGCCAATGGCCGTACCGCGGCCCATGGAGGAGTGACATGACGACTAAGACGCCGATGCAACTCGGCATGGTGGGACTGGGCCGCATGGGAGCCAACCTGGTCCGCCGGCTCATGCGCGACGGACACAGCTGCGTTGCTTACGACGTCAACGCCGCGGCAGTCGACGAACTCGTCAAAGAGGGAGCCACCGGGGCGTCGTCGCTGCAGGACTTCGTGGACAAGCTGGACAAGCCCCGCGCGATCTGGCTGATGCTGCCAGCAGCCATCGTGGATTCCACCCTGGACCAACTGGTTCCGCTGCTAGACCCCGGCGACACCGTGATCGACGGCGGCAACTCGTACTACCGCGACGACATCACCC